>JBEHYP010000048.1:0-26935 GCA_048498115.1 Bacteroidota bacterium
GCGAAAAAATCGAAGAGATAATTTTCCAACGCATAAAAATCTATCATATGAGATTAAAATCCCTTGAAGCGCTCAGAAAGTTTTTCGGTTATGCAGTTACACCGGTATTGCACCCTTTCGCAGCATGGTGAATTATATTCATCTCCACAATATTCCGCACAAAGAAATTTATTTAATCTTTGGCTGCCGCACCAAAGACGCACTGCTTTATTACAATGAAATGAAAGAACTGGAAACTAAGATGCCGGGCTTTCATTATATCCCTACCTTATCAAGGGAACAATGGGAAGGCAAAAGCGGCTATGTTCATGCGCTGTACGAAGAATTATGCAGCAATAAGCCGCCTGTTAATTTTTATCTCTGTGGCTGGAAGGGGATGATAGATGAAGCCAAGCAGCGGATACTGGATATGGGGTATGATAAAAAGAATATTCACCAGGAGATATATGGATAACAAAAGCCGCAAAGAATTTTGCTTCTTGCGGCTTTTCTATTGCACTTCAGCGTGAAATTTTATTAACTGATTTTTTCCAGCACTAATTTCTTCACATCACTCAATTTAATTCTTTCCTGCTCCATTGTATCCCTGTATCGGATGGTAACGGTATTGTCTTCTTTTGTCTGGTGATCAATTGTTACGCAGAAAGGTGTGCCGATAGCATCCATGCGGCGGTAACGCTTGCCGATAGCGTCTTTTTCTTCGTAAAAGCACATAAAGCTGCTTTTGCATTCATCCAGCAATTCTCTTGCTATTTCAGGCAGGCCGTCTTTTTTCACCAATGGCAGTAAAGCCAATTTGGTCGGGGCAATTTTTGCAGGGATACGCAGCACCACACGGCTGTCCTCCGTGCCATCTTCCTTTGTCCATTTTTCTTCTGCATAAGCATTGCTCAAAATAGTAAGGAACAAGCGGTCAAGCCCCACAGAAGTTTCTACCACGTAAGGAACGTAGTTGCCGTAAGGTTTTCCGGTTGCCGGGTCAATATCGTTATCAAAATACTGTATCTTCTTTTTGCTGTATTTCTGGTGGCTTCCTAAATCATGGTCTGTTCTTGAGTGGATGCCTTCCAGTTCTTTCCAGCCAAAGGGAAATTCAAATTCTATATCCAATGCGGCATCCGCATAAAAAGCCAACTTTACATGGTCGTGAAAACGCAATTTGTTTGCAGGAATCCCCAGGCTTTCGTGCCAATGTTTTCTTGTTTCTTTCCAGTAGTTGTACCATTCCATTTGTGAGCCGGGGCGGATGAAGAACTGCATCTCCATTTGTTCAAATTCCCTCATGCGGAAAATGAACTGCCTTGCCACAATTTCATTGCGAAAGGCCTTGCCTGTTTGTGCAATGCCAAAAGGGATTTTCATCCTGCCGGTTTTTTGCACATTCAGAAAATTTACAAAAATACCCTGTGCGGTTTCGGGACGCAGGTATACAATATTTTCATCAGGATTATCAGAAGCCACAGCGCCAAATTCTGTTTTAAACATCAAATTGAATTGACGAACATCAGTCCAATTGCTTGTTTTGCTGATGGCACAGGTGATCTTATTGTCTTCGATCAATTTTTTTAATCCTGCAAAATCATCCCTGGCCAGTAAAGCATCCATTTGTGCTAAAACCTCATTTGCCAATTGTTCCTTGCCCGTTGCTTTTTGTTCGTCTGCAAAGCCTTCAATCAAATGGTCAACACGATAACGTTTTTTGCTATCCTTATTATCAATCATCGGGTCGCTGAAATTATCCACGTGGCCGCTGGCCTTCCAGGTGGTGGGGTGCATAAAAATAGCGGCATCAATACCCACGATATTGTCATGCAGCTGGGTCATGCTTTTCCACCATTCATCGCGGATATTCTTTTTCAGCTGGGCGCCGTTTTGACCGTAATCGTACACGGCAGCGAGCCCATCATAAATTTCACTGGATTGAAAAATATACCCGTATTCTTTGCAGTGGGCAACCAGCGCTGCAAAAATGTTTTGTTCGTTTGCCATAAGGCGGCAAAAATAAGCGAAAAGTGAAAAGTTATAAGGGAAATATATGAGATTTTGCCCCCCGCATTTAAGTATTATGCAGCTTCAATGGCGTTGCAATCCGTTCGTCAGCGTATCTTTGGGCATACTTGTTCTTTTACAGACAATGTGCTCTATAGATGCTAACAAAAGAAAAAATAGAAACGGTTAAAAAACAGCTTCGTTCAGGCGTGCCTGAAGGGGAAATAAAGAACGAATTAAAAAATGAAGGATATAGCGATGAAGAAATCCAGAAGGCATTTCCTGCTCATAATCCTGATATGCGTAGTTGGTACTTAATATCTGGGATTATTATAACGTTGTTTGGATTGTGGAGTTTTTATAACAATCGGGGGCTGTTGTTTATTTTGTTAGGCATTTTAATGCTTTGGTTTTATTATAAAGAAACCCAGAAAAGAAAAAAGATTGATTAATTACTTAACGCCTGTGTTCTTCCAGCGGGTTGTATTCAATACCCAATTCCTTCCTGGCTTTCAAGATAGCTTTAAACATGGTATCATTGTCTTTTAAAATTGCATCAGCCTTTCTTCCGGTGTTTTTTGCATCCAGAGTTTTAGTTGCAAGTCTTTGAGATGTTGAGGGACGCCTGACATTTTTATTTCAATTTTTCATTTCCCTTATGCCGCTCTGCATCCCGGATATTTTTCTTCTCAAAATTCTTTTCCAGCGCTGTAGTTAAATCTATGCCGGTTTGGTTTGCTAAACAAATCAATACAAACAACACATCCGCCATTTCATCGCTTAGTTCTTTTCCCTTGTCGCTTTCTTTAAAACTCTGTTCGCCGTAAGTGCGTACTATTAGCCGGGACAGTTCGCCTACTTCTTCCATCAAAATCCCAAGGTTGGTAAGCTCATTGAAATAGCGAACACCTACGGTCTTTATCCAGTTGTCAACGTTTGCCTGTGCTTCTTGTATGGTCATTGATTACACTAATTTTTACGAATTACACGAATTATAAAACAATTCTTTTCCAGGTTAAAGACCTTTCTCCAAAATTAATCACAAGCGCCAGTTTAAGCCCGGAAACGGCGAGATAACTTAGTGCCTGTGCTAAATGTGCTTCTGCAATTGCTGCACACGATTTTATTTCGAGAATAATTGATCCAAAAACTACATAATCTGCCACATAAGGGTTACGAAGTATTTTGTCTTTATATTTAACACTGAACTTCTTTTCCCTTTCATAGGGCAAAGTGTCATCTGTAAATTCAATCTCCATTGCATCTTTGTAATTTATTTCTTTTAATCCCATTCCCAGGGTTTTATGAATTTTCATACAAATGCCAATTGTCCTGAATGCTTCTTCTTTATAAATGAGGTCAGTCATGATAAATTGTATTTTTAGTCAAAAAAAATTAGTGTAATTTGTCTTAATTCGTGTAATAAAACTACTCTTTGTTTTTTGTATCAATCACAATCGTCACCGGCCCGTCATTCAATAAAGATACTTTCATATCAGCGCCAAACTCACCTGTAAATATTTTTTTGCCCAGATCATTTTCCAATTGCGCTATCATTTTTTTATACAGTGGTATGGCAAAATCCGGCTTGCTGGCTTTGATATAAGAAGGGCGGTTGCCTTTTTTAGTGCTGGCATGTAAAGTAAACTGGCTTACTAATAAAATATCGCCGCCCATATCTTTCACCGAAATATTCGGCACCTTATTTTCATCATCAAAAATGCGGAGGTTCACAATTTTGTTGCTGAGCCAAGTAATATCTTCATCCATATCTGCATCTTCAATGCCTACCAGTACCAGCAAACCGCTTTCAATAGCTGATTTTACCGTTTCGTTAATGGTTACGCTGGCACTGCTTACTCTTTGTATCACTGCTTTCATGCGCTAAAGATACGTAGCCGGTCAGACGGAGGCCGTCAGACCGGGAGAAAAATCCGTGTTCATCCGTGCAATCTGTGGCAGCCATCTCCGCCATTTGTATAATTCGTGGCTTTTCCCTTCTACAAACTTTTTCATGAATTTTTTTTAAAATTCTATCCACAAAAAGTGCAAAACTCACCAAACGCAATACCTGTTTGAGCCACAGAATTTTGCACATCATTTTTCCACAACTGTTAATATTTATCAAATAAAAGAATGGGGTACAACAGATATTTTCGTTGCCTTGTTAACGATTTGGTAATCCATATTTACTAACCTGCTAACCCACAAAAAGATTATGCCGAAACAAAACCAAACATTCCAAAGCCTCCAGTTTAAGAGGCAGTTTACACAGGAAGGCGTATCGCCTTATGACATGTTCGAGTATGATTACCGAACGTCGGTTATTAAAGACCCGAGCGGTAAAGTAGTGTTCCAGATGGACAATGTGGAAGTGCCTAAGCAGTGGAGCCAGATCGCTACTGATATCCTTGCACAGAAGTATTTCCGCAAGGCAGGCGTACCCCAGCCGGACGGCAGCACGGGCAGGGAAACCACGGTGAAACAGGTGGCCCACCGTATGGCCTATTGCTGGAGGGTGTGGGGAGAAAAATACAATTACTTCGCTTCTGAAAAAGATGCCCAGGTATTTTATGATGAGTTAGTGTATTCCATCCTGAACCAGGCCTGTGTGCCCAACAGCCCGCAATGGTTCAATACCGGCCTGCATGCCGTATATGGTATTACCGGAAAACCACAGGGACATTATTTTGTTGATCCCGTTGACGGTCAACTGAAAAAATCACAAAATGCTTATGAACGCCCCCAACCTCATGCCTGCTTTATATTAAGTGTGGATGATGACCTGGTAAACGAAGGCGGCATTATGGACCTGTGGGTAAGGGAAGCAAGGATATTCAAATACGGAAGCGGTGTGGGCACCAACTTCAGCAATATCCGTGGCGAAGGAGAAAAATTGAGCGGCGGCGGTACTTCCAGCGGCCTGATGAGTTTCCTTAAAATTGGCGACAGGGCTGCAGGCGCTATCAAAAGCGGCGGCACTACCCGCCGTGCTGCCAAAATGGTTTGCCTTGACCTTGACCACCCCGAAATTGAACAGTTTGTAAACTGGAAAGTAGAAGAAGAAAATAAAGTAGCTGCCCTGATTGCTGCCGGTTATGCCAGCGATTATGAAGGCGAAGCATACCGCACCGTAAGCGGGCAAAACAGTAATAACTCGGTTCGTATCCCCAATGAATTTTTTAAAGTGCTGGATGCTGATGGTGACTGGGAACTGAAAGCAAGAAGTGATGGCCGCGTGATGAAAACCGTGAAAGCAAGAAAATTGTGGAAAGATATTACTTATGCAGCCTGGAAATGCGCTGACCCCGGCACACAGTATGATACCACTATCAATGAATGGCACACCTGCCCCGAAGGCGGCGCTATCCGTGCAAGCAACCCCTGCAGTGAATATATGTTCCTCGACAACACTGCCTGTAATCTGGCTTCTGTAAACCTTCGCCGTTTCTTCAGCGAAGGAGACAATATGTTTGATGTAGCCGGTTTTGAATATACCTGCCGCCTGTGGACTGTGGTGCTGGAAATTTCTGTGCTGATGGCGCAGTTCCCTTCAAAAGAAGTGGCGCAATTGTCTTACGATTATCGTACGCTTGGTTTGGGCTATGCCAACCTCGGCTCTATGCTGATGGTGAGCGGCATTCCTTACGACAGTGAACAGGCAAGGGGCATTGCCGGTGCTATCACAGCCATCATGACCGGTGTTGCTTACAAAACATCTGCAGAGATGGCTGCTTTCCTTGGCGCCTTTGAGAAATACGAAGCCAATAAAAAGCACATGCTCCGTGTAATGCACAATCACCGTGCTGCTGCTTACGATGCACAGGATGCTTACGAAGGGCTTGAAATAAAACCACAAGGCATCAATGCAAAATATTGCCCTGATTATTTACTGAAAGCTGCTACCAAAGCATGGGACGATGCAGTGCAGTTGGGTGAAAAGCATGGCTACCGCAATGCACAAACAACCGTAATTGCTCCAACAGGTACTATCGGTTTGGTAATGGATTGCGATACTACCGGCGTGGAACCGGATTTTGCTTTGGTGAAGTTTAAAAAACTAAGCGGCGGTGGTTATTTCAAAATCATCAACCAGAGTGTGCCGACTGCCTTGCATAATTTAAAATACAATGAAAACGAAATTGATGCTATTGTAAATTATGCCAAAGGCCACGCTACATTAAATGGCGCTCCTTACATCAATACAGATACATTGCTGGCAAAAGGATTTACGCAGGATGAGCTGGAAAAAGCGGAAGCTTCACTGGGCAGCGCTTTTGAAATAGGCTTTGTGTTCAACGTATATACTTTTGGCGAACCCGCTTTGCAGCGCTTAGGCTTTAAGCCGGAACAATACCTTGATTTTAGCTGGAGCCTGCTGGAAGCATTAGGATTTACCGAAGAACAAATTGAAGCTGCCAATACCTATGTATGCGGCACAATGACGGTGGAAGGCGCTCCTTATTTAAAAGAAGAACATTTGCCTGTATTTGATTGCGCTAATAAATGCGGGCAGATTGGTCAACGCTATATCCATGCGCACGGGCACGTCCGTATGATGGGTGCAGCACAGCCTTTCTTAAGCGGCGCTATTTCAAAAACAATCAATCTTCCCAATGAAGCAACAGTGGAAGAAATTGCAGACTGCTATCGCTTAAGCTGGGAGCTGGGATTAAAAGCAAATGCACTTTACCGTGATGGCTCTAAATTGTCTCAACCGCTAAGTAATAAATCAGATAAAAAGAAAAAGACCACCGACGACGGACAACAGACAACCGAAGAAGCAACTGCTGAAGTAAAACAGAAAGTGCCGCAGATTGTTGACATGAGCAAACTCACCATTGATGATTTGCTGGAAGAAGTGAGCAAGCGTGTGCAGAACAGTCCTGATACGGTATTGAAAGGCAAGCTGGCAAAAATTGTAGAACGCAAAACATTGCCTGCAAAGCGCCGCGGCTTTACACAAAAAGCAAAAATAAACGGGCAGGCCCTGTTTCTCCGCACCGGCGAATACAGCGATGGCACTGTGGGTGAAATTTTTATTGACATGGCGAAAGAAGGCGCTACGGTACGCAGTATGCTCAACTGTTTTGCCATTGCTATCTCTATCGGCTTGCAATACGGTGTGCCGCTGGAAGAGTTCGTAGAAAAATTTGTGTTCACCCGTTTTGAACCGGCCGGTATGGTTGACCATCCGAATATCAAAACCACCACATCTATTATTGACTTTATCTTCCGCTCTTTGGCGTATGAATATCTGGGCCGTACAGACCTGGTGCATGTATTAGATAAACCTGAAGTGGAAAATACAGGCGCAGATGAAAGCTGGACAGAAACTTCACCCACTATCGGCGAAAGGAAACCGGAGCTGAGTGAAGTGAGGGTGGTAAGCAATCCTTCGTCAGCAGGTAACCTGCAGCCTAAAAAAATAGGCAGCAGCCTGGATGCAGTGAATGCAGCGGCCAAAAGCATGCAAAGCGATGCACCGGCCTGCAATACCTGCGGCCATATCACCATCCGCAGCGGCACCTGCTATAAGTGCCTGAACTGCGGCAACAGCATGGGGTGCAGTTAAAGATTTGATTTAGTAAGTAATATACATAAGGACGCCGCTCATTTGAGCGGCGTTTGTTTTATTGAAAGCTGTTTTTTATTACTATGGCTGCTTTTCCGCTACATTTCCTTATTTTCATTGCCGTTTTATATATTTTTATCCTGATAATTTTAAACCACAAGCACCTTTAAACTATGGTTCCTTCCATTTCACGCAAACATATTTTCGGTGTTGTATTCTTTGTTCTTTTTGGCAGCAGCATTACTGCACAGCAGGGCAACCCGCTTATCAACAGCGGCGAATTGCTGCAGCAGGGCAGCCAATTACATGAAGATAAAAAGTACAAGCAGGCAATCGAATTGTACAAACAAATCTCCCGTAGCGATACCAATTATTCAGATGCTTTGTATGAACTGGGGTATTCGTATTATGCAGACAGCCAGATGGCGGCAGCGCATGAAAGTGCATTGAAAGGCATGAAGCTTTTCCCGGATGATTACACAAAGTTTGCACTGCTTGATGGAAATATCCTTGATGATATGAACCGGGCTGCTGACGCATTGGCCCTTTATGGTGAAGGATTGAAACGTAACCCTCATTCTGAACTATTGTACTTTAATAAAGCGGTGCTGCTTTTAAAAGACAAGCAAAATACAGAGGCAAAAAATAGCCTGGCACAATGCCTGCTCATTAACCCTTACTATTCATCGGCCCATTACCTGCTGGGCAATACATGGTATGATGAGGGAAACCTGGTAGCGGCCATGCTCGCTTACAAAACTTATTTATTAATAGCACCCGGCGGCAAATACAATACTGCGGCTATTCAAAAACTGAACAACATTGCAAACGTTACTGATGAAGTGCTGGCGAATGCAAAAAAATATAAGCCCGGCAAGGAGGATAATTTTGACCTGCAGCAGCAGATACTCATTTCAAAAATTTCACACGACAGGAAATACAAATTAAAGGCTGAGCTGGAAGATGTGATAGTAAGGCAGATACAGGTGGTGGATGAAAAGCTTGAGTACAACCGTAACGACAAAGGTTTCTGTATGCAGTATTATGTACCGCTGTATGCGCAGATTTTTAAAGAAGACCAGTTTGAGCCGATGATATTTACCATGTTTTCAGGGCTTGATCTAAAATCCGTGAAAAGCTGGAACAGCGGGAATAAAAAGAAAAAAGAAGCGTTTGCTTTGATAGTAGTTAATTATCTCAACGACATAAGAAATACCAGGGAGCTTATTTATCCTGCCAGGAAAGATGCACCAGTGCTGTATTTCTTTAACGAAGGGAAGTTTATCGGTAAAGGCCCGTATAAAAAAGCAGGGGATAATATCAGTATAACAGGGCCATGGGAATTTTATTATAATTCCGGTGCAGTAAGCGCCAGGGGTACATTTGATGATAAAGAACAGAAAATCGGCGAATGGATATATTACTACAGTGACGGAGGGTTGAAACAAAAAATACACTTGAAAGCAGGCGTGGAAGAAGGCCTTACCGAAGGATGGTTTACCAATGGTAATAAGTGGTATGCTGAAAATTATGTGAACGGGAAGCTGGACGGCCCGGACACCGTTTATTATTACAACGGTATTTTAAAAACAACAGTAAATTATAAAGCTGGGGAAAAAGACGGCATTGAAAAAACTTATAACCTCAGCGGGGTATTGACAAATACGCACTGGTATGCAAACGGCAAGAAAGAAGGCGAAGGCATTTCCTATTATGCCACCGGCGAAATGCAGGACAGGCTTACTTATAAAGATGATAAAGCACAGGGCACTTATAAAAGCTTTTATAAAAGCGGCGCCCTGCAGCAGCAGGGAGAGTGCGCCAATAATATGCGCCAGGGCTTATGGACAACTTATTACGAGGACGGAATAATAAAAGAAAAAACAACTTACCTGGACAATGAAATAACAGGAGAATTTACCGAGTACTATGAAGACGGCAAGCTGAGCCGCAAAGGCAACTATACCAAAAAGAAAATAGACGGCAGGCTGGAATCGTATGATGATGACGGCATTTTATATTCTGATGCCATGTATGAAAAAGGCCGCCTGAGGGAAATTAATTTTTACGACAAAAAAGGAAACAACATTTCAAACACTACTACCCGCCGTGGCGCAGCAGACATTACTTTTTATTCCCCGGCAGGCATAAAAACAGACCAGGGGTATTTTAATAAAGAAGGTTATAAGGAAGGCAAATTCACCAGCTATTTCCCTTCGGGAAAAATAAGCAGTGAAACAAATTATAAAGAAGGGCGTGAGCATGGCGCCAATATTACCTATTATAACAACGGGAAGAAAAAGCTGGAGAACAATTTTGTGGATGGGGAAGCAGACGGGTATGAAAAGGGATATTTTTATAACGGCAAATTAAACTACGAAGGCTGGATAGTAAAAGGGGAAAAGCAGCAGCACATTGTTTACTACAATTATTTTGGCGACATCGTTCAGAAAAATAATTACCTCAATGATGAACTGGACGGTTATTCAGAATATAATTACCCCGGCAATATCCCGGATTATGAATACAGGTATCATAGTGGATGGCTGGAAGAGATCAACCAGTTTGACAGCGCCGGAAAGATTATTGTCACCAGCACTTTAAAAAAAGGCAGCGGCCCGGTAGTGTATAAGCATTACAATGGTAAAACTGCTGCCGCCGGCACTTACGACCATTATCAATTGCAGGGAGCGTATAAAATATTTTTCTTTGATGGCAGCCCCAGCTCTGTTGCGTATTATGTGAACGATGAAAAAGACAGCGTGTACAAAGATTATTTTTATGGCGGTGTTATAAGGAGCGAAGGAAATTATAAAAATGGCGAAAGGACAGGAAACTGGAAGTACTATTATGAAAACGGTAAAATAAAGGAAGAGTACAGCTATAAAAACGGGCAACTGAACGGCGTTGATAAAACGTACAACGAAGACGGCACAACAGACAAAATAATGAATTACAAAGATGGGCAGCTGCACGGTGAGTATAAAATATTCGGGGATAATAACCAGTTGGCGGTAATGCTGAATTATAAAGAGGGAGCAATAAAAAGTTATACTTATGAAGATAAGGAAGGCAAAATGGTAACGCCAATTGAATTAAAAGGCGCCAGTGGAAAGGTAACGGCGTATTATAAAAACGGCAGCCCAAGCGTTGACTTTACTTACCTTGATAATGATCAGGAAGGCGTGCGCAGGATCTATTTTTCAAATGGCAAGCTGTATGTGGATGGCACCCGCGAATTTGGCTATGATAACGGCGTGAAAAAAATATATTACCCATCCGGCACTTTGATGAAAGAAGAAAACCTTGTGCTGGGCAATTATCATGGCAGCCGCAAAAGCTATTATCCTTCCGGCAAAATAGAAAGAGAAGAAAATTATTATAACGATGAACTGCACGGTACCTGCAAATATTATGATGCACAGGGAAAACTGAAGCAAACAAGATTGTACTTTTATGGAAACCTTTTAAGTGTAAATTGATATGTATAAAACTATGATTACCCTTTTTGCTGTTGCCCTGTCTTTATCACAGGCAATGGCACAAACAGCAGATGAGGTAAGGGCAAAATTTCCCGGGGAAGAGCTGGCATACCTGAACTATAACCAGGAGCTGAAATTATTTATAAAAGAAAACCAGCCGGTGGCTGAAAGCCGCAATGAGAGAGAGCTGATGATATTGAGCGATAAAAACGCAAGCCTGTACAACAGGCAGGCAGTTTATCACAGCAGCTACAGCGAACTGACGGCACTGGATGCCTACACCAAAGTGCCGGATGGCAACCAGTATAAAAAAGTAAAAATTGCTGATCAGAAAACAACCAGCTCGCCGGACAACAGTGTTTTTTACGATGACAGTAAAGTAACCAGCTTTGATTTTCCTTCCCTTACAAAAAATGCGATAGGGCATTTGGAATACACGCAGTTTCACAAAGATGCCCACCTGCTGATGCCGTTTTATTTTCCCGGCAGCATTCCCGTGGTAAATGCGATGTATTCTGTGGTGGTGCCCAATGATATTTCTGTAAAATTCGTGGTAAAAAATGATCCCGCTGGTATTTTCCGGTTCACCGAAGAGAAAAAGAGAAAAGAAACAGTGTACAAGTGGACGGTGAAAAATGTAAAAGGGCTGGATGATTACGGTGATGCACCTTCAGGGCGTTATTACGATCCTCATGTGATCGTGTACGTAACATCTTATGAAGGCAAAGACGGCAGGCAGAATTTTTTAAACTCACTGGACGACCTCTACAAATGGAATAACAGTTTTACCAAAGAACTAAATACTGCTGCTGATGAAAATTTGAAAAAGATAGTTGACTCCCTGGTAAAAGGGCAAAGCAATGAAAAAGATAAAGCCAGACAGATTTACCGCTGGGTGCAGCACAATATAAAATACGTGGCATTTGAGAACGGGCTGGAAGGCTTCAGGCCGAGGCAGGCTGCCGATGTATGCAACAAGCGCTACGGTGACTGCAAGGACATGAGCAGCATTATTACGGAGATGCTGAGGATAGCAGGCATTCAGGCTTATTATACCTGGATAGGCACACGCTCTTTACCTTATGATTATTCCGAACTGCCTTTACCGATAGTTGACAACCACATGATCTCCACTGCCAATATTGACGGCCAATGGTATTTTTTGGATGGCACCAATCCCCACTCTACGCTGGAGCTGCCACCTTCTTCCATCCAGGATAAAGAAGCGCTGGTGGCCATCAGCGATAAAGAATACAAAGTAATCCGGGTGCCGGTGGCTGAAGCCGAAAAAAACCTGATTGTTGACAGCACTTTTATCAGCCTTACCGATGCAGGCATCAAAGGGGAAGAAAAAGTGAACTACTATGGTTATTTTGGCGAAGATGTGTACACTGCACTGATGTATAAAGATGAAAAAGAAACAAAAGTGTATGTAAACTCCCGTATGGGCAAGGCGAGCAATAAATTTATTTTGGGAGAATATTCAATTAATAGAGTAAACCCTGATGAAAATATTGCGAATATCACTGCTGCATTTGAAGTGCCGGGCTACAGTAAAAAAGCAGGCAATGAATACTATATCAACCTGAACCTTGAAAAATTATTTGAAAGCCAGATAATTGATACAACTAAAAGGAAAGTGCCAAAAGAAAGCGAATTCAAATATGTAATAAGGCAATACCACGTACTGGATATCCCCAGGGGTTATACTGTTTCATACAAGCCGGATAATTTTTCTTTCAGCGATAGTCTTGTATCGGTAAAGATCACTTATGAAGTGAAAGACGGGAAGATCATTGCAGCGCAGGAAATGCAGAATAAGAAACTGATGATTTACCCGTCTGAATTTGACGAATGGAACAAAGCCATCAAGGCAGTGCAGGCACAATACAAAGAAACCGTAGTATTGGAACAGAAATAAAGACCCTTTAGAATTTATTTTATCTTATAAGCATTATGAAAAGATCATTATCAGCAATTATTGTATCGTTGGTTTTATGCCATGGAGCTTATGCACAGTTTGCGGCATGGGATGTAAAGCCGCAGGTACATACAGCATCAGAAAAGTTTTCAAAAGAAAGTGCCGTGATATTACAGGACGAACGGGTGCATGAATATTTGCCCGATGCAAAAAAAGACCTATGGGTGTATGTGAACAACCGCCGCCTGGTGAAAGTGCTGGATGATAAAGGGGTGGAGATGTTCAACAAGATTTATATCCCTTACAGTAATTCCGAAGTGCTGGAAATAAAAGCAAGAACGATAAATCCCGGTGGCAAAGTGGTTGACCTGCCTGCCGATAAAATACTGGATGTGGAAGAAGATGGCAAACGCTATAAAAAATTTGCGCTGGAAGGCGTAGAAAAGAATAGTGAAGTGGAATACATGTACAGGATCAAAAAGCCTGTTTACTTTTTCGGCATTGAAGCATTTCAATACGGGAACATTCCATTTGAAAAAGCGAGCTTTAAATTGCTGGTGCCTTCGCACCTGGTGTTTTCTGTAAAAGGTGCCAATGGTTTTACAGTAGGCAATGATACGGTGATAAATGACCAGCGGGTGGTGGTGGCCACGGCTGAAAACCTGCCGGGGTTGGAAGATGAAAAATATGCCGAGGTGGGCCCGTATGCTGCCAACATCCAGTATAAGCTTTCTTATAACCTTTCAAAAGAGAGCAATGTACGCCTGTTTACCTGGAATGACCTGGCTAAAAGAGTTTATACCGGCTACACTACTTTTACTGATAAAGAATTGAAAGCAATTGCCGGTTTTATTAAAACAACAGGCATTAAAGAATCCGCTGCTGAAGAAGAAAAAATTGCGGCGCTGGAAGATTATATCAAGACCAATATCAGTACCGACAAAGAAGGCATTGGCGAAGATGCAGGAAAAATAGAACAAATAGTAAAAACAAAAGTTGCCAGTGAAGATGGGGTGAACAGTTTATTCATTGCCTGCTTTGAAAAGCTGGGCATCAATTATCAAATCGTTTTTCCCAGCAAAAGGGATGAAGTACCGCTGGATGAAGAATTTGAAAACTACCGGCTTGCCGATGAGATCATTTTTTATTTTCCCAACACCGGCAACTTTTTAGAGCCTGGTGCCGGCACACTGCGTTATCCTTTTGTGGAGCCCTATTGGGCCGGTACCAAAGGATTATTTTTAAAAGGCACTTCTATCGGCACATTAAAAACGGCTATTGCTTCCTTTGACAGCATTCCCATGCAGCCCTATGAAAAAAGCGCCGCAAACATGGAAGTGGATTTAAAAATGAATGATGCCATGGATGCAGTATTGCTGCACAGCAAACAAATATTGCTCGGGTACAGTGCTATGCCTTACCGGCCCGCATTCAATTATCTGCCTAAAGACAAAATGGATGAATTTGAGAAGGATATTATAAAATCAGTTTCAAAAAGCGAGAATATCAAAAATATACAGGTGGAGAATACAGCGCTTACAGATTGCTTTCCCAATAAGCCGCTCAGCATTGCTGCTGATATTGAAAGCAACGACCTGATTGAAAAAGCAGGCAACAGGTTTTTTATAAAGATCGGCGAAGTGATAGGGCCTCAGGAACAAATGTACCAGGAGAAGCCCAGGCAGTTGCCTATCGTGCTGCAGTATCCGCACCGCCTCGACAGGGATATTAATTTTACTATCCCCGATGGATATGAAATAAAAAACCTGGGTGATCTTAATATTAACGTAACGGACAATTACAACGGGCAGCAAACGATGGGCTTTGTTTCTTCTTATACCATTGATGGAAATGTGCTGAAAATAAAAGTGCATGAGTTTTATAAAGTGATAGAATACCCTGTTACCATGCTGGAGCCGTTCAGGAAAGTGATCAATGCAAGCGCTGATTTTAATAAAGTGATATTGATACTGGTGAAGAAATAAAACAGGAGGGGTTATACAAGCTCTTCCAAATTCATTTCCTCCAGCACTACTCTTTTGATCGTTTCGTCTTGATCCCATTTTATCAGCCGGATCTTGCCATCCGCTATTTCAATGCCGGTGATATCGCCGTCCGAAAAGCAGCAGCAGCCACTGTTGAAATAATAAGGCTTCATTTTTTGGTAATTGCCTACCACAAAATCAAACTCGTGCTGCCGGAAACGGATCTCTTTGTTGATCTTTTCTGCCAGCGCTGTATTATTGCCCCTTCTTGCAGCATCTAAATTTTTATACAGCCGTTCCAGGTGTGTAAGCGAAGCAAATACCGGTTGGTGCGTATGGCCGGTGATCAAAACAGGGTTATGCTCCTGCTCACTCCACTGATACATAAAAAGATTGTGCACGGTTTTTAATTCATCAATAGCAGCGGGAGTATTAGGGTTTAAATTGAGGTAAGACTGCAGCGGCCCCCATATCTTTGATACAAACCATGCGCTGAACCAGTTGCCGTCACTTTGCCCATCGCCCTGGTGGCCATGGGTAAGAAATACGGGAAGTTTTTTTTCTCCTGCTTTTAATTGCAGCAGCACGCCTTCATAAATTTTTACCACCTCATCATACATACTTTTGAGCTGCAATGGCGCAAAAGGATCATTGTTCCAGAATACATCGTGGTTACCATACACTTTGGTATACCGTTGCTGCTGTACAAATTGCTTTTGCAGCGCTATGCTCTTTTTATTATTTGCTTTCACGGGCCGCAGGGTATTTTCCCACAGTTCCTCTTCATCGCCTAAAGAAATAAAATGAAAATGCTGATCATAATAATATTCCAATGCAGAGAGATAGGCATTTTCACAAACCATAAAATCGTCTTTCCCGTTTTTGGCGCCTTTATGCTGGTCACTGAAAATGATAAAACGGGCGTCATTAATATCAATATCCATTACCAGCACTTTTTTGCCGGGATTTTCTTTACTATCATTGTACAATTTGGTGAGGGCAGCATGCACCCGTTCCAGGTTGGGACGGCTGGAAAATTTATTGGCCAGCCATATAACAGGTTTGGTAAATATCTTTTGGAGTAACAGGCGCATGTGACGGATAAAAATAAATATTTGATTCCTTATTCGTGGAAATTTGTGTAATTCGTGGCTAAAATATCTTCGAATGAAAACAATAGGTTTTATCGGTGGCCTCACCTGGCATTCCTCGATAGATTATTACCGCCTGTTCAATGAAATGGTGAATGAGAGGTTGAGCGGCGCTCATTCCTGCCGTATGCTGATGTATTCAGTGGATTTTGAAGAAATAAAAACCCGTACCCTCAGGGCAGACTGGGAAGGCGTTGCCGGTATCATTGTTCCTGCTGCCGTGGCCCTGGAAAAAGCAGGTGCAGAATGTATGGTGCTTGGCGCCAACACCATGCACAATATTGCTGATGAAGTGCAGGGCGGCCTATCCATTCCCGTTATACATATTGCAGCAGCAACAGCGGCGGCAATTGAAAAACAGCAGCTGCAAACCGTGGCATTGCTGGGCACAAGGTTTACCATGCAGATGGATTTTTATACCGGTAAGCTGGCAGAAAAAAATATCCGGGCGCTTATCCCCGGTGAAGAAGATATTGACTATATCAACCATGCCATTTATGAAGAAATGAGCATTGGGATATTTTCACCGGAAACAAAAGGGCGGATCATACAAATAATAAATGATTTGAAGCAGCAGGGAGCACAGGGTGTGATACTCGGCTGCACCGAATTGCCGATACTGGTAAAACAACAGGATGTTTCCATTCCCATATTTGACACTACGCTGATACATGCAATGGCAGCGGTAGAATTTGCATTGCAGTGAGTTGGGGCAAATCATTTATTTTTACCAAAACACCTATTGCTTAATGCAACCTGTTGAAGAGATCAAAAAATTATTTGCCGGTTTTTCAAAGGAAGCCATTACTTCCATTGATAAGCTGCCGCAGGCCGGCAGCGAAAGGCAATATTACCGGCTGCACACTGCCAACGGAAGTTATATCGCTACGCATGGCGCCAATATAAAAGAGAATAAAACTTTCATCTATTTCTCCCGGTATTTTGCTGCGAAAAAATTACGTACTGCAGAAGTGCTGGCGGTAAGCGATGATAAAAGCATTTATATCCAAAAAGATTTTGGCAGCACTTCTTTGCTTGAAAGGCTGGAGCAAAATGGGTTAACGGATGAAGTGTACCAGTTGTACAAGCAAAGCCTTGAACAATTGGCGGCATTGCAGGTAAAAGGAGATGAGGGGCTTGATTACAACGAGTGCCTTACCAACACTTCTTTTGGCAGAGAAGCCATCATGGCAGACCTGCTGTATTTTAAATATTATTTTTTGGATGCCCTGCGCCGGCCTTATGACAAGCAAAAGCTAATAAAAGATTTTGAGGCATTGAGCAATTATTTATCCCACACCGAATACCAGTTTTTCATGTTTCGTGATTTTCAAAGCAGGAACATCATGGTAGATGCAGGCAATACCGTGCATTTTATCGATTACCAGGGAGGAATGAAAGGTGCCCCTCAATATGATGTGGCTTCTTTATTATGGCAGGCAAAGGCAAACCTGCCGGATGAATGGAAACAAAGTTTACTGGAAGGTTATATGACCGCAGTTGAAAAAGTGCTGGGCCATTCTATTGACAAAGAAGTTTTTCGCAGCCAGTATAACGGATATGTACTGATACGCTTATTGCAGGTGTTGGGCGCCTATGGCTTTCGTGGTTTATTTGAACGCAAGGCGCATTTTTTAACGAGCATTCCATTGGCATTGCAGAACTTAAAATGGTTTATAAGCAATCAAAGCATTGGCATTTCATTACCGGAATTTAAAAAAGTATTGGAAATATGCACCGGCGATGAAGTGATAAAAGAATTTACACCGGTGCAGGCCACCGCCGATACGCCGTTGGTAGTAAACATTTGCAGCTTTTCGTTTTTGCAAAATGGTTACCCTGTTGATGAAACAGGCAATGGTGGTGGTTTTGTTTTTGACATGAGGGGAATATTGAACCCCGGCAGGTTTGAAGAATATAAATATTTATCCGGTCTTGATAAACCGGTGAAAGATTTTTTAGAACAGCAGACAAAAATGCCGGAGTTTTTAAACAGTATGTTCAGCATTGTTGATCTTTCTGTGGAAGATTATATCAAACGGAATTTTGAGCATTTATCTGTCAGCTTTGGCTGCACCGGCGGCCAGCACCGCAGTGTATATGCAGCCGAAGCATTGGCAAGGCATTTAAGAAATAAGTTTAAAGTAACAATTGACTTAAAACATACCAATACAGAAAACTGGAAGAAGAAATGAAGGCAATGATCTTTGCAGCAGGATTAGGCACCCGGTTCAAGCCATGGACAGATACACATCCCAAAGCCCTTGCATTGGTGAATGGTAAATCTTTATTGCAACGGAATATTGAATACCTGCAGCAATACGGCGTAAAAGATGTAGTGGTAAACGTCCATCATTTTGCAGAACAAATTGTTGATGCTATTAAGGCAAACAATGGATGGGGCAGCAATATTATCATCAGCGATGAGACCAATGAAGTGCTGGAAACGGGCGGCGGCCTATTAAAAGCAAGGAATCTGCTGGCAAACGACCGGCCTTTTTTTACCCTTAATGCCGATTTTTTAACTGACCTGAACCTTGACAATTTACTTGCATATCACCGGCAAAAAAAAGGATTGATATCTTTCGGCATTACGGAAAGAAAAAGCTCCCGTAATTTTTTATTTGATGAAGATTACCGTCTTTGCGGCTGGATGAACAATGCAACCGGGGAAAAAAGAATATCCATTGATAAGCCAAACCTGAAGCCAATGGCCTACAGTTGCGTAGTAGTATTTGAACCAACTGTTTTCGACCTGGTATCACAGCGGGGTAAATTTTCATTAGTGGATACTTACCTGAGCCTGGCGGCGCATTATCCTATTTATGGCTATAATCATACAGGCGATAAAGTAGTGGATGTGGGAAAGCCCGAAAGCGTGGCAATAGCAGAAAGCCTTTTTAAATAACAGCAAGCCACGAATTCACTAACCTGCATGAATGGCAACCCTCTTTGCCTGTGTTTATTTGTGACTAACCGATTCGTGTTCATTCATGTACTGAGCGTAGCCGAAGTATTCGTGGCTAAGCTTGCTTAATATTGGTTCAACAAATAATACCCGGCGAGCCCCACGACAAGCAATAACAGGCCGCTGAAAAGATAGCCCTTTGCAAAGTTTTTATTTTTTCTCAGCAGCAGCAGCAACGCCCCAAGTCCGGCGCAGCCTATTCCCCCGATGATACATATCAGCCCGAACATAAAAAAGAAGCCATTGCCGGGAAAAGTGTCGGTGGCAAACGCAAGGCCCAATGTGGCAGCCAAAGCCAGGGCAGCATTCACCAGCAAAATTTTTGTTTGGATTGTCATCATTATAGTAAGGGTTAAAAATTAATAAGTAAAATTTTTCATATACAGGAAATTTGGGTTCTATTAGCAAAAATTAGGCAAAACTTCTTATGGTGAAAAATATTTCTCAAAAAACCTGTCACCAATCTCTTTTGGAGGTTCTCACTCCCTTAACCCCTGTAAAATACCTACCTTTACGCCGTAATTTTGTAATATGGAAATAAAAGCAGGCCCCCTTTTATCCAATATCAACAGCCCCGCCGATCTTAAAAAACTCAGCCGGGAGCAGATGCATCAGGTATGTGATGAATTGCGCCAGTATATTATTGATATAGTGAGTGTGCATGGCGGCCATTTCGGTGCCAGCCTGGGCGTGGTGGAGTTATCGGTGGCATTGCATTATGTTTACAACACACCTTACGACCAATTGGTATGGGATGTGGGCCACCAGGCTTACGGCCATAAAATACTCACCGGCCGCAGGGATATTTTTCCCAGCAACAGGAAATACAACGGCCTCAGCGGTTTTCCCAAACGCAGCGAAAGCGAATACGATACTTTTGGCGTGGGTCATTCTTCCACTTCTATCAGTGCGGCGCTGGGTATGGCCATGGCTGCTAAATACAAAGGCGAAAAAGATCGCAAATCCATTGCAGTTATTGGCGATGGTGCCATGACAGCCGGGCTTGCCTTTGAAGCGATGAATCATGCAGGCGTGGCCGACAGCGATGTGCTCATCATTTTAAATGATAACTGCATGAGCATTGATCCCAACGTGGGGGCGCTTAAAGAATACCTCACCGACATCAGCACATCTCCCACTTACAATAAATTAAAAGACGATATATGGAATGCGTTGGGCAAACTGCCGGCCGGCAAAAATCTCAGCCGAAAAGTGATGCACAAAGTGGTGGAAACGGTGAAAGGCGCCGTTACCAGCAAGGCCAATTTATTTGAAGCACTGAAGCTGCGTTATTTCGGCCCTATTGACGGGCATAACATCAGCAAGCTTATTGATACGCTGGAAGACCTGAAAAAAATTTCCGGCCCCAAAATATTACACATACTAACGGTGAAGGGTAAGGGATATGAACTGGCGGAGAAAGATCAAACCAAGTGGCATGCGCCGGGATTGTTTGATAAAGTGACCGGCGAGATACACAAAAAAATATTTGATATTCCCCAGCCGCCGAAGTACCAGGATGTATTTGGCCATACCATTATTGAGCTGGCGGAGATGAATGAAAAAATAATGGGCATTACGCCGGCCATGCCCAGCGGCTCTTCTCTCAAATTCATGATGGATAAAATGCCGCACCGGGCTTTTGATGTGGGCATCTGCGAACAGCATGCCGTTACCCTCAGCGCCGGCCTTGCCACGCAGGGCATGAGGGTGTTTTGCAACATTTACTCTTCTTTTATGCAAAGGGCGTATGATATGGTGATACACGATGTGGCCATACAAAAACTGCCTGTTATTTTCTGCCTTGACAGGGCCGGGCTGGTAGGCGAAGACGGCCCTACGCACCACGGTTGTTATGATATTGCTTACATGCGCTGTGTGCCTAACATGATAGTGAGTGCGCCGATGAATGAAAAAGAATTACGGAACCTGATGTACACGGCGCAGTTGGAAAGCAACAGCAATCCATTTGTGATACGCTACCCACGTGGCGAAGGCGTAATGCCTGAATGGAAAACGCCGTTTGAACAAATACCAATCGGCAAGGGCCGCAAATTAAAAGACGGTAAAGATGTGGCCATTCTTTCTTTTGGCCACCCTGGCAATTTTGCTGCAGCCGCCATCCGTGATGTAAAGGCCGAAGGCATTGACCCTGCACACTACGACATGCGTTTTGCAAAACCACTGGACGAAGAGCTGCTGCATGAAGTGTTTGGCAAATACAATAAAGTAATCACTATTGAAGACGGAACGGTGCTGGGCGGCTTTGGCAGTGCGGTACTGGAATTTATGAACGAACACGGCTATAAAGCCGGTGTAAAAATAATGGGCATACCCGACCGCTTAGTAGAACATGGCTCACCCAAACAACTGTATAATGAAATTGGTATTGATGCCAGTGCGATTGCCAATATGTTAAGGCTGGTGATGGAGAATAAGGTAAGGGTAGCAACGGCATTTCAATAAAATTAAATGCCCCATCTTATGGGGCATTTAATTTTATACTATAGTTGACACTATCAATTAAAACTTGTCATCTCATTATAATCCAGCGGCGCTTCATTTTCTTCTTCCCTGTTTTCATTGTATTCCACGATAAAATTATTCCTGCCTTCCCCGGTTACTACCTTCAGGTATTTTTGTTGTGCCAGTTCCAGCAGGCTCAGGAAAAGAAAAAGGGCGTGTATCCTGTCCTGGCACACGTCAAATATCTGTTCAAACGAAGTGGTTTTATGGGTGCGGCAATGGTTCAGCATGTAGTCCCTGCTTTCTTCCATTGTGTAGTTATACTGTATCACCGTATGCACCGGCCGGTTGTTCCTGTCGTGCAGCTTTTGAATCACTTTTTCAAAAGCCTTCATCAGCTTAAATAAAGTAACCGTTTGTATCTCGGTGCCTTCGCCGGCTTCTTCGCCAATCTGCGCCAGATCTTTTTGCAGGTTGCCGCGTTTAAACATCAGCATGCGCACTTCTTCCATTTCCGCCATCTTCGCCGATGCTTCCTTGTATTTTTTATATTCCAGGATTTTATTTACCAGCTCCTGCCTGGGGTCAATTTCATTGCCCTGGTCATCCAGCTCCTTACGGGGTATCAGCATCTTTGCCTTGATACGCATAAGGGTGCTGATGAACAAAATAAATTCGCTGCTCAGTTCTATATTCAGTTTTTCACTCTGGTGAATGAAATCCAGGAAATCATTGGTGATTTTGGTAATGGGGATATTATAAATATCCAGCTCATCCCTTTCTATAAAAAAAAGCAACAGGTCAAACGGGCCTTCAAACTGGTCTAATTTAATTTGATAAGAAGCAGTATTCATACAATTTATTCCTGCAATGCAGGAGGGCAAATGTATTAAAATTGGAGGGAGAATAGAAGCTGAAAGCAAGTAGCTGTGCCAAATGTGGATAACCCTTCTGCCATTAGCACTGCAGGTAAGACCGGGTAATAACCACCAGGCCATATAAAAAAGCGGCTTCAAAAACTTTGAAGCCGCCATCAGGGGTATTTTGTTTTCTTCGGGAATAATAATATATGATCAGAGCTTATAGCTAAGCCCCACACCAATGGCATGCTGTAGCTGCATCCTGCTTATCTCCAAATCATTATAGCGGGCATTAAAGCTGATGGTGGCGCCGATGTATTTGTTTACTGTAAGTGTAAACAGGTTGCTCCAGTCTAAAATTACATTGCCGGGGTTATGCAGGTAATCAGAGTAGGCAGTAAGCACTGATTTGTAATTAACATTTTTTCCAAGGTCATAATCCAGGTTAGCCTGCACAAAGGCGCCCAGGCCAAACCGTACAGTTTTGCCGGAATCAACGCCAAACGCAGTAATGTTTTTATAGCTTGATGCCAGCTTGGTAGTAAGATTGGCCATTAAAGGTGACAGCAGCAATGAAAAATGTGTACCGGGCTTGTACAGCAATGCAGGGCCCAGCTTGATGTATCCCGGCGTTAAAAAATAGGTGTCAAACTGTGTTTCAAGCCCGAAATAACCGGCATAGCTCCAGTTTTTGCTGAACTGCTTTCCGTAAGTGGAGTTAAAGTTGAAGTAGTCATCATTTTTAAGGAACTTATCTCCGGAAGAAGTATTTTTTGCAATGCCATACCTGGCCCTGAGCGAATTGAGCCAAAGTGTTTTGCCCCTCTTTCTGTCAAAATTATAATCTACCAGGCCCCTGATGCCGATGGCAGATTTTTCCCCTCCTTTTATCCAGTAATCATTCCTGCCTGCTTCGTTTACAGAAAGATTGAAAGTGCCGCCTTTATACCAGCCATCGGCTAAAGTATCTTTTCCCCCTGTTGCAAAGCTTGCTGTAGCCGCATCGGCGCCCTTCTTTAAATCGTCTGTTGAATTTTGTGCATTAAGCGTTGCTGCGCTCAGGAATGTTAATACGCTCAATAAAAATTTAGTTTTCATTCTTTGTTTTTTTGTGTGAGATAAAAAAGCATTGCAGCTATAAAGCCTGCAATGCTTGAGTAAGGTTTATTTTTTAATATTATTTCTTTAATGCATCCCTTATTTCTGTAAGGAGCTTGTCTGTGCTGGATAATTCTGCCGGGGCAGCCACTTCTTCTTTTTTAAATTTATTGGCTGCTTTTATCAATAAGAACAGAACAAATGCTATTACAATAAATTTGATAATAGCAGCAATGAATTTTCCATACTTTACAGCGCCCCAGGTAAGTGCATCAAGATTGTCGGCATGTGCTGCTTTTAAGGCAGGATTTAGCAACAGGGGCGTAACGACATCATCTACCAATGACGAAACAATGGCACCAAAAGCACCGCCTATAATTACCGCTACGGCAAGGTCAACAACATTTCCTTTTAATGCAAAATCTTTAAAGTCTTTTAAGAATCCCATAGTGTAGTTTTTTTAGGTGAACAAATAATCAAAATTTGAAGATTAAAAATAAAGATAAACTGTAATGATGATTAGTTTTTGTTTAATATGTTTTCCACATTTATAAGCTGCTGCATCAGTACCGGTCCGTTTTTTTAATTTTCATGTGGCAATAAGACGGGAACAGGGTCTAATTGGTTGCAGTATTTGTTTACTATTTTCTTTAGTTCAGATAAGGTAAAAGCATTATTTATAACCATGGGCAAAAAATTTATTGACTGGCTTCTTTTTATTTTACTTTCTATTATCTGGGGCAGCAGTTTTATTTTGATGAGAACAGGGCTGGATAACCATCTCAGCCCTTACAATATTGCCGCCGTGCGGATAGTGGCTGCCGGTACGGTATTATTGCCGGTGGCAGTGCGGTCGTTCCGCAAGCTTCCTTTTGACAAATACCCCATGATGTTCCTGTCTGGTGTGCTGGGCAGCCTGCTGCCTGCATTTTTATTCTGTTATGCAGAAACCGGGATGGACAGTTCGCTGGCAGGCATATTGAATGCCCTCACCCCCATATTTGTTATTGTTACCGGGGCATTGTTTTTCAACAGCAATACACCGGCCAATAAAGTAGCAGGTATTATTATTGCTTTTACCGGCAGCGCTTTGCTGCTGTTGAGCAAAGGTGATATTAAGGAGCCCGGTAACTGGCTGTACCCGTTTTTGATTTTACTGGCAACCATCATGTATGGCCTGAATGTAAATATTGTTGCAAAGCATTTATCACACCTGCCTTCATTGCAAGTGGCGGCAGTAGCATTGAGCATGAGCGCACTGCTGGCCCTGCTTGTATTGTTTTTTACAGGTTTTTTTTCATTGCCGCATGGCAATGCTGACGTGGCAAGGGGCACAGCGGCTTCTCTGGTACTGGGCATTGGCGGCACCGCCATTGCCACCGTGTTGTTTTATATGCTGGTTAAAAGAGCAGGCTCCGTATTTGCCAGCATGGTTACTTACGGGATACCTTTTGTAGCCATTGGGTGGGGCGTTTACTTCGATGAAGCATTTGGCTGGGTGCAGGCGGCCTGCATGCTGGTGATTTTATTGGGGGTATATTGGGCTAATAAAAAATAGTTTTACCAGCCAGACGGGCAGCCGGGCTGGTAAAACTTACGCTTGCCTTACACTGTTTCCTTTTCCTCACCCGCTATTTTTTTCGCCCTTATTTCCCTTTTCAGTTTTTTCGGTGCTTTTGGTGGTTTGGGCGGTGGCGGGGGTGGCGCCGGTAATTCCGTTACAGATGGAGGAGGTGGTGGCGGCGGTGCATCGGCAATTGCCGGTGGCGGTGGAGGAGGTGGAGGCGGTGGCGCTTTTTTTGACTGTGCCATTGCCACAGCGCTAAGCATAATAGCTGCAGCAAACAATTTGATTTTTTTCATAACTGATAATTTGCTGGTTAGATGCTGCGGGCAGGAGGATTCCATAAAAAAAATTCTCCCGCCGGAGGCGGGAGAACCCGAAGTTGGTTTTGGTAAACAACTAAATTGTAGAAATATAAATTCGATAAAAAGAATTTAGGTACGCATAATGACAATCACCGGTTTCGAAGCGCTGCATTAGGTGGAAAATATTTTTTTCGAAGAGATAGAAACAAGGGTGATGCTGATTGGAGAGTTAAACCGGATAAAAATATCAGGGCAAATGCGTTTTATCCGCTTAATCCGTGTTCCTATCCTTAAATTGCAGCAATTTTTAAAACATGCTGAGTATTTGTAAAAAGGAACTGCACCAGTTTTTCAGCAGCCTTACGGGGTATATCGCCATTATCCTGTTCCTGCTGGTCAACGGCCTTTTTTTATTTGTATTAAAAGACAGCAACATTTTTGATTTTGGCTACGCCACTTTGGATAAATTTTTTGAGCTGGCGCCCTGGATCCTGGTGTTTTTGGTGCCTGCCATCTCCATGCGCTCTTTATCAGAAGAATTTAAAAGCGGCACTTTTGAAATTTTACGTACCAGGCCGCTGAGCTGCTGGCAGATTGTGCTGGGCAAATATGTTTCTATTTTGCTGGTGTTGCTGTTTGTGATAGTGCCCACTTTCATTTACATTTTCACTATCAGGGATTTGAGTGCTGCCGGCAGTATTGACGGTGGCGGCATTGCAGGCAGCTATACCGGCTTGTTTATGCTGGCAGCCGTATTTGCGGCTATCAGTTTATGCTGCAGCGGCTTTACCGGCAATGCCGTAGTGGCATTTTTAATCAGCGCTTTTGCCTGTGTTATTTTGTATTTTGGTTTTAGCGCCATCAGCAGGCTGCCTTTGTTTCACAGCATGGACTATTATATTGAAATGCTGGGCATAGATTTTCATTACCGCAGCATCAGCCGTGGTGTGCTGGATACAAGGGATATGGTTTTCTTTATCAGCATTATTTTTCTGTTCCTCTTCATCACCGAAAAAAAATTACAGCATCATTAATGAGCGCTTACCGGAAAAAGTATAGCAGAAGCTTTCAAATTGCAGCGGTGATTATTGTATTGCTGGGCATCAACCTGCTGGCATCCCTGTGGCACCGGCGTATTGACCTCACGGGGGAAAAACGGTTTACACTTTCTGCACCCACAAAAAAATTATTAAAGAAATTAGATGCTGATGTTTCTATAGACATTCTTTTGAAAGGTGAATTCCCCAGCGCTTTTAAAAAATTAGCGAGCTCATCTGAAGAAACCCTGCAGGAGTTTAAAGAAACAGCCGGCAAAAAAATTACTTACCGTTTTGTATCGCCGGATGATGAAATGGATGATGTTTCCACTACTTATGCCGACACGGCCGCATCGCTTGGCATTGAGCCTGTAAACCTGAAAGTACAGCTGAAAGCAGGCGAACAGCAGCAAATGGTATATCCTGCGGCCCTGGTGCATTATAAAGGGAAAATATTTCCGGTAAATCTTTACTCCGGCAATAAAATTTTTATTTCCCCCAAGGAGCTGAACAGTGCCGAAGCATTGATGGAAT
>JBEHYP010000049.1:0-26469 GCA_048498115.1 Bacteroidota bacterium
GACGCCAGCCGTGTACGCCATCACGACCAAGCACGACTGCTTCACCGAATACGGCATCCCACCGGGCTGCCGGGGTTCCTGTATTCAGGATGAACAGCATTGTGGATGATGCAGGCAACAGGGTATTGCCAACTACTCCTTACACCAACTGGTTCGATTTTCGCAATACATGGAGCATGCAGTTCGGGCTTCGTTACAATTTCTAATAGGCTGTTTGAACAACAACGAACAATATAAAAAGAGAGGGCTGTTTTAAAAACAGCCCTCTCTTTTTTATTCATGCTTTCACCAATTGCCTTCGCACTACAAAGTCTCCAAATTTCTCACCCTTATTCCGTTCGTTTTTATACACAGCAAACAATCCTTCCAGCGTAGCCAAAATTGATTGTTCATCCTGCGACTCTTTATATTTTTTATTCAGCCGCTGCCCCTGGTGGTCGCCGCCGATATGCAGGTTATACAGGCCCGGCGCTGTGCCCACAAAACCGATCTCTGCGGCATAAGGCCTCGCACAACCGTTGGGGCAGCCTGTCATCCGGATAATGATATTTTCATCGGCAATACCATACTTCTCCATCAATGGTTCAATTTTAGAAAGCAGCACCGGCATATAGCGCTGCCCTTCTGCCAATGCCAAAGGACAAGTGGGCAATGCCACGCAGGCAATGGAATTTTTGCATATTGATGAAGCGCCTTCGGTATGTTCAATAATTTTAAATTGCTCCAGTATGGATTGTATGGCAGGTTTATCTTCTTCTTTTACATCTGCTATAATTACATTTTGACTGGCGGTAAATAAAAAATTGCTGTTGCCTGTTTTTGCCACTTCAAGCAAAGCTGTTTTCAACGCAACCTTTTCGTCATCCAGCACCCGGCCGTTTTCTGCATACACAGTGTAATACCATAAACCATTTTCACCTTTATGCCATCCGTACAGGTCGCTCCTCTCAGTAAATTCAAAAGGCTTTGCTTCTTCTAATGTAAAACCACAGCGCTTCTCTACTTCCGTTTTAAAATTATCTACGCCCATTCGGTCAACAGTATACTTCAGCCTTGCCAGCTTACGATCGCTGCGGTTGCCAAAGTCCCGCTGTGTGGTGACCACTTCGTACACCACTTTCAAAATATTTCCTGTACCGGCAAACCCAATCACAGTACCGAGCCTTGCATACGTTTGTTCGTTACCGTGAGTAGTGGACAAACCACCGCCAACAGCTATATTAAAACCCAGCAATTTATTATTCTCGATAATTGCTACCAGGCCGATATCATTGGTAAAAACATCCGCATCATTATTCGGCGGAATGGCAATACCTATCTTGAATTTTCTCGGCAAATATCTGTCCTGGTACAAAGGATCTTCTTCCTCTTTTTTATCCACTATCTTTTCCTCATCCAGCCATATCTCATAATAGGCTTTTGTTTTTGGCATCAGCAGTTCACTTATTTTATCTGCATACGCAAACACTTCGGCATGTATGGCAGATTGTTTGGGATGAGCGGCACAGGTAACATTACGGTTGATATCACCGCAGGTGGCGATGGAATCCAGCTTTGCTTCATTAAAAGCTTGTATCGTTGGCTTTACGTGTGATTTTACAATGCCGTGCAACTGCACCGTTTGCCTCGTGGTAATTTTTATTACGCCGGTTGAATGCTCATTGGCCACTTCATTCAGATCGATCCAGTTTTGAGCAGACAAAGCGCCGCCGGGCAGGCGCAGGCGGATCATGTAACTGTACAGGCGTTCTAATTTTTTCTCCGCCCTCTCTTCACGCCTGTCACGGTCATCCTGCATATACATGCCGTGAAATTTTATCACCGCCTGGTCATCTTCACGGATAGCGCCGGTAATTGCATCCTGCAGGCTTTCCTTGATAGTGCCACGCAGGGCATCGCTTGCAGTTTTTATTTTTTCAACGGCTGATAAAGCCTGTGGTTTTTTACTTTGCTCTGGCATTTTATTTTTCTTTTTGTTACCGGCTAATATTTCTTTAATCAGCTTCAGTGGCATCGCACTCTTGTGCAGCGGTTCTTTATGCCACCTCCAAACATTTTATCTTCCACATCACCACAATTTCTTTAATCAACACAAAATCCGTCTTCAAATTAATTTTAAGCTGCCTTTAATTTACGAAGGTTAAAAGCCTCCCCTGCGGGGAGGTTGGAGGGGGTTTAATACACATCCTTCTCATACCTTCCCTCCTGCTCCATCAATTCCAGATAATGCATGGCCTGCTCTGCAGTTTTATTGCCCTGCTGCTGTATAATATGCAGCAATGTTTTTTCCACGTCATGGCTCATCGGGTCTTTTTTACCGCATACAAAAAAAGAAGCGCCGTCTTCCAGCCAGTTGTATAATTCTGCCGCCTGCTCCAGCATGCGGTGCTGCACATATATCTTTTGCTGCTGGTCTCTTGAAAAAGCAAGGCCTACTTTTGTCAGCACACCTGTTTCATGCCACTGCTGGATCTCTGTCTGGTACAAAAAGTCTGTTGTAAATTTTTGTTCCCCAAAAAACAACCAGTTTTTTCCTGTTGCGCCGGCAGCATCCCTTTCAGCAACGAATGAACGAAAAGCAGCAATGCCTGTACCGGGCCCAACCATGATTATGTCTTTATCTTCCGCAGGCAGCCTGAAACGCTTATTGGGCTGTACAAAAAACTGCAGTTTCTTTCCCAAAGCAAACTGCCTTGCATAGTCAGAGCACAATCCTGTTTTTTCTTTGCCCCCAGCAGTAAACGTATCCTTTGCCACCACTATATGCACTTCTCCTTCATGAGCAGCCGGTGCAGAAGCAATAGTATATAACCTTGGCGCAATGGCGTTCAACCCCACCAGTATCTCTTCAAGCTGTGCTGTATTTTTTACCGGGTAAATTTTAAGCAGGTCGAGCAGGTCTGCCCTGCCGGCAGGTATTGTATGGCCGGTAGCCACTGCGTATTGCTGCACATTCTTTTCTGTAAGATGGATAATATTTATCCTTCGTTTCAACAATTCATACACAGTAACTTTTTCATTCTTATGTTCCACAGTCTTATTCCCGTCAGCATTGGTTACCTGTATAATATCCGTTACTACCTGCGAATCATTTTCCGGCACAATACCGATCGAGTCGCCACATTGGTATTCCACTCCTTCCGCTGCTATCTCGATGTGATAAGTTTCTTTATTGGAACCACGATCGTTCAGGTTAATATGCTTTACCACCGCACCGGTATAGGTTTGCTTCCCTGTTTTTTTAACTGCAGGTGCCGGAATAACGGGAACGGCTATCTCTTTTTCATGGGTTAAATTTTTTAGTATTAAATTGAACCAGCTGTCAGCCTCATCTTCAAAATCCACATCGCATTTTTGTAAAGGCGCAATACGGTTGCCTCCCAGCTTATTGAGCTGCTCATCTACCTCCTCTCCTGTTTTGCAGAACAATGGATAAGACGTATCGCCCAATGCCAGCACGCTATACTTTAATTTTTCCAGCTTAAAGCCGTTGTTATGAATATGGTCATAAAACTTTTTCGCAGCCGCCGGCGGCTCACCCTCGCCGTGAGTGCTTACCACTGCCAGTAAATACTCTTCTTTCGGCAAATCGGTAAGCCGGTATTGATCCATTCCAATTACTTTGGCATTGATGCGGCTTTGTTTTGCCTTTGTTGCAAAGTCTGTTGCCAGCCTTTTTGAATTCCCGGTCTCTGTTCCATACACAATGGTGATCTTGTTTACAGCAGGGGCATTCCCGGTTCCCGGAGCCTGCTGCCCGGCTGCATGATTTTGCACCACGCCATTCAAATAGCCATTCATCCATATCAATTCTTCCCTCGTAGAACCATTGATAAGATCGAGCAGTATTTTGAACTTATTATCTCCCAGCATTTCTTATTAACGTTAAATGTTTTTATTAACTATAATATTGACAGTTTCATTTATCAGTTTCTCAAATTGTACATCTGCTACCGGTTTAAAGTACTCTCCATCGGCTGCCGCATCAGATAACCATGCAAATTTTTCATGCAACGACACTACTTTCCCGATTATCACCAGCGAGGGCGAGGCAAATGTTTTCCCTGCCAGTTGCTTTGCATATTCATGCAGTGGGCAAATATGCACCTGCTGCATGGGCGTAGTGGCCTGTTCAATCACTGCCATTAGCTTATCTCCGGTAATATGGTGCTTCAGTAAATTTTCAACTACTGTATCCAATGTTTCTGAAGACATGTAAAAAACAAGCGTGTCGTCTGCTTGCGCCAGTTCTTTCCAGTAGGCATCACTCACCACCCCGTCTTTATAGCAAGTGAGGAACCTTACCGCTGTGGCATGGTTGCGTGCCGTTAACGGGATACCGGCATAAGCAGCGGCACCCATTGCCGCCGACACACCGGGCACGATCTCATAAGGAATATTATTCGCCGCCAGTGTTTCCAGCTCATCCAGTATATTGGAGAAAACAGAAACATCACCGCCTTTCAAACGCACTACTAATTTTCCTTCCAGCGCAAACTGAAGCAGCAGTTCATTAATGCTTTTTTGCGGCGTGCTGAAACCCCTGCGGCATTGTTTGCCTACATAAATGATCTCCGCATCAGCTTTTACATGATTAGACAAAATATCATTGCTCACCAAACGGTCTGTTAACACCACATCCGCCTGCTGTAAATAGCGTACAGCCTTCAATGTTATCAGCTCAGGATCGCCGCAGCCGGCGCCTGCCAATATCACTTTCCCGGTCTTATTTTTATTTTCATTCATAGTCTATCTTTTTGATAGAATAATTAAGAGAAAAAATTGCCGGCCTGTTATCCGGCCAGCTTTCCCAGTCAGACCGGGACGGTCAGGCTGGGTTAAAACAACCCTTCTATTGACAAATACCTTTCGCCCGTATCGTAATTATAAGTAAGTATCCTGGCACCTGCAGGTATCTCCGGCAGTTTTTTAGCCACTGCCGCCAGCGAAGCGCCTGTTGAAATCCCCACCAATATTCCTTCTTCTTTTGCAATACGCTGTGCAAATTGAAAAGCTTCTTCTTTACTTACCTGCACTACGCCATCCAGTACTTTAGTGTTTAAAATGGACGGCACAAAACCTGCACCGATTCCCTGTATCGGGTGCGGCGAAGGAGAACCACCACTCAATACCGGCGATAATTCAGGCTCTACTGCAAGCACTTTTGTACCCGGAAATTTTTGTTTTATCATTTCTCCCACTCCCGTAATGTGGCCACCCGTGCCCACTCCTGTTATCAAATAATCAATCCCTTCGGGAAAATCATTTATTATTTCCTGTGCACTTGTCCGCCGGTGTATTTCCGTGTTTGCCGGGTTATCAAATTGCTGCGGCATCCATCCCCCCGGCGTTGAAGCTGCCAGCTCTGTTGCTTTTTCAATGGCACCTTTCATTCCTTTTTCTCTTGGCGTCAGCACAAATTCAGCACCATAAATTGCCATTAAGCGGCGGCGTTCAATGCTCATGCTTTCCGGCATTACCAGGATGATCTTATATCCTTTGACTGCTGCCACCAATGCCAGGCCAATGCCAGTGTTGCCTGAGGTTGGTTCAATGATCACACTGTCTTTTTTCAGCAAACCTTTTTGCTCTGCATCTTCGATCATTGCCAGCGCAATGCGGTCTTTGATGCTGGCGCCGGGATTATTGCGTTCCAGCTTTATCCATACCTCATGCGTATTGCCAAACAATTTATTGATCTTTACATGCGGCGTATTACCAATGGTTTCTAATATGCTATTTGCTTTCATTAACGTCTAAAAGTTTAATCGTTTAAGGTTTAACGTTAGTATCATATCACAAAGTTCAGCACATCCGGCAAAGGCTGGTTGATATCCTTCACGGTTGTTTCACTCTTGTGATAAACAATTGACCTCGGCAACACGCTGTTGGTAAGCCATACGTTACCGCCAATTACACTGTCTGCGCCAATCGCTGTATCTCCTCCCAAAATGGTGGCGCCGGAATATATTACCACGTTATCTTCAATAGTCGGGTGGCGCTTTGATTTTGCTTCGCCTTTGTTTACACTCAATGCCCCCAGCGTAACGCCCTGGTATATTTTTACATTTTTCCCAATCACTGTTGTTTCTCCAATTACAATGCCGGTGCCATGGTCAATAAAAAATGATTCGCCGATGGCAGCGCCGGGATGAATATCAATACCTGTTTTACCATGTGCATATTCAGAAAATACCCTCGGCAAAATCTTTACGCCCTGCTCCCATAACTGGTGGCTAAGGCGATAGACCGCCGTGGCATAAAAGCCGGGATAAGCCACCAGCACTTCTTCTATTGATTCAGCAGCAGGATCAAACTGTATAATGGCTTCCGCATCTTTCAGCAGGGCATCATATATCTCAGGCACTTCTTCAAAAAACTTATTGGTAATATCCTGCGTGGTATTACCATCAGCGATCACATCATATATCAGGGTTGACAAATGGCTTTTATAAGATTCCATTTCTTTCGACAATTCATACTCGGATAATTTTTTTTGCCGCTCCGGTATAAATAAAAATTCAAAGAAGCCGTCAATAAATTCCGCTGCCAATGCCTTGTCAGGAAAAGTTTTACTTGACTTCTGGTGTTGCTGGTAAAGCTTATGTATAAAATTTGCGCTCATAGTTTTTTAAAACCCGGTCTGACCTGCGGTACCGACCGGGAAGTTATTCGATCATGCAGGCGCCTACCGTGGCATTGCTTGTTTCATCAATTAAAATAGCGCCGCCGTTCACCCTTATTTTTTTATATGGATCGTAGGCTACCGGCGATGCCGTTTTGATCACCACCTTCACCACATCATTCAGCACTGCCTTTTCAGGTGCCTGTTCTTGCTGAAGTGAATTTACGTCTAATTTATAACTAATATCTTTGATTACAGCCTTGACCATCCTGCTGTTAACTTGCAGCAAATATTTATTCCCGGTCACCAGTGGTTTATTGTCCATCCAGCACAATACCGCTTCCAGTTCATTTTCCACCCGTGGCAGGTTATTGCTCTGCACAATTACATCACCCCGGCTGATGTCAACGTCTTCTTCCAGGTGCAATATTATGCTTTGGGGTGCATGTCCTTCCTCTACCTGTTTACCATTTATTTCAATGGCACTAACGGTGCCGGATAAGCCGGAAGGCAACACCGTCACCTTATCACCTTTTTTATACCTGCCGCTGATAATTTTCCCGGCATAGCCACGGTAATCATGCAGATCTTCTGTTTGAGGCCGTATTACATATTGTACCGGGAACCTTGCGTCCGACAGGTTTACATCCCTTGCTATTTCTATGTTTTCCAGGATATGCAGCAATGGCTCGCCTTCATACCAGGGAAAGCCCGTGGTTTTCTCCACGATATTGTCACCGTTAATGGCACTGATGGGTATGTAAGTAATATCTTTCAGGCCCAGTTTATTTGCCACATCTGAATAGTCAATCACAATATTGTTGTATACATCCTGCGAATTGTCAACCAGATCCATTTTATTAATAGCCACCACAATATGCGGTATATTCAGCAGCGAAGCAATAATGGAATGCCGCCTTGTCTGCTCCACCACGCCATTACGGGCATCAATTAAAATAATAGCCAGGTCTGCATTGGAAGCGCCAGTCACCATATTTCTCGTGTACTGTATATGCCCCGGCGCATCAGCAATAATGAATTTTCGCTTTGGGGTGCTGAAATATTTATACGCCACATCAATCGTAATGCCCTGCTCCCTTTCTGCCCGCAGGCCATCGGTCAGTAATGCAAGATCTATCTCGCCTTCTTCTTTATTCTTGCTCTGTTTTTCGATGGCAGCCAGCTGGTCAATCATAATTGACTTACTGTCGTACAATAAACGGCCTATCAACGTGCTTTTGCCATCATCAACACTGCCTGCTGTTATAAAACGTAAAATATCCATCCTTTTTTATGTTAAATGCTGAATGTTGAATGTTAAATGTTGCTTCATTCAACATTTAACATTCCATAATTCAAAATAGATTAAAAATACCCTCCCTTCTTCCTGTCTTCCATAGCTGCTTCGCTTACTTTATCATCTATCCTTGTTTCGCCACGTTCACTTGTTTTAGTTGCTATAATTTCTTTGATAATATCGTCAATATTTGCCGCCTGTGACTCTACTGCCGCTGTACAGGTCATATCGCCTACGGTGCGGTAGCGTACTTTCTTTTTGCTTACTATATCCGTTTCATCTATTCGTATATGCGGCGATGTTGCCACCAGCTGCCCTTCATATTCCAGCACTTCCCTTTCATGTGCAAAATAGATGGAAGGCAAAGCAATGTTATGCCTGCGGATATAATTCCATACGTCCAGTTCCGTCCAGTTGCTGATGGGGAATACACGAACGTTTTCGCCTTTGTGAATACGGCCGTTATAAATATTCCACAGTTCAGGCCTTTGCAGCTTGGGATCCCATTGCCCAAATTCATCCCTCACTGAAAATATTCGTTCTTTTGCCCTTGCTTTTTCTTCATCACGCCTTGCGCCGCCAATGCAGGCATCAAACTTAAATTCTTCAATTGTATCCAGTAAAGTAAAAGTCTGCAGGGCATTGCGGCTGGCAAATTTTCCTTTCTGTTCTGTAAGCTGTTTTGCTTTGATGGTATCCTCTACTTTCCTTACAATTAATTTTTCACCGATTGAGCTGGCCAGCTCATCCCTGAAATCAAGCGCTTCCTGGAAATTATGCCCCGTATCAATATGTACTAACGGAAACGGTAACCTGCCGGGACGAAAGGCTTTTAATGCCAGGTGCACCAGCACAATAGAATCTTTGCCGCCGGAAAATAATAGCGCAGGTTTTTCAAACTGCCCGGCCACTTCCCTCATAATGTGTATCGCTTCGGATTCTAACTGGTCAAGATAATCGCCCCAGGTTATATCGTTGTTTTCAATTGCCATTTTTGTCTATAATTAACTGCTAAACGCTTTCAATATTGTATTACTAATAATATTTAGAAATATTCTAAACCTTGCCAGCCGGTTCATGTACATGCAGGCCACATTCTTTTTTATCAGCACCTTCCCACCACCAGCGTCCCGCCCTGAAGTCTTCTCCCGGCCGGACAGCCCTTGTACAGGGGGCGCAACCAATGCTTACAAAACCCTGGTCGTGCAGCGGGTTGTAAGGAATATGGTTATCGGCAATGTATTGCTTCACTTCTTCGGTTGTCCAGTGCAAAAGCGGGTGATATTTTATTACCTGGTTGCTTTCATCCCATTCTATGATGGGCAAATCGTGGCGTTCGCCGGAATGCTCGGCCCTTAACCCTGTTATCCATACAGCATTGCCTGCCAGCGCCCTTTTCAGCGGCTCCACCTTTCTTATATAACAGCATTGTTTGCGGTTGTCAACCGACTCATAAAATGAATTGGGGCCTTTTACTGATACAAATTCCTGCAGCAATGCTTCGTTGGGATAAAACGCCTTCACCTGCGTACCGTAAGTGCTGTTGGTGCTGCTCCATACTGAATATGTTTCAGGAAACAACCGCCCTGTGTCCAGGGTGAAAATAGTAATAGGCAATTTGTTACTCAGTACCTGGTGGGTAATCGCCTGGTCTTCGTAACTGAAACTCGTGGAAAAAACCACCTTGCCGGGATAGGTCTCTGCCAGCAGTTTCAAAAAGCCGGGGATACTTAGTCCACTCAACTGGTGGAGTAAATCAGAAATACTATTTTTTATTGCATTGCCCATGAATTTATTTTATAACGGTCAGAAAGAAATGAAGGAATAGAGGAAGTGGTCTTTCAGCAACAACGCATCATCCTGCAGTGATGGTGGTGTACGGGGATATTATAAATAAGATAAAGCATACAATTGATAAGTCTATTCGTTTGGTGGACAAAGATAATGGGAGGCTGTGGATTTGCGAAATATTTTTTCAAGTCTCCTAAACAACTTGTCAATAACAAAGAATATTACCGGTACTTAGTATATTTACGCTGGTAACAACAAGCATTATGACAAGAGAAGAAAAATTTATGCAGGAAGCCATTACCCTGTCGCAGAAAGGAATGGATAATAATGAAGGCGGGCCTTTTGGCTGTGTAATTGTGAAAGACGATGAAATTGTAGGCCGGGGCAATAATAAAGTAAGCTCCACCAACGACCCTACCGCCCATGCCGAAGTAACTGCCATCAGGGATGCCTGCAAAAACCTTAATACTTTTCAATTAACAGATTGCGAAATTTACACTTCCTGCGAGCCCTGCCCCATGTGCCTCGGTGCCATTTACTGGGCAAGACCTAAAATAGTGTATTATGCCAACAACCGGCAGGATGCCGCCAATATTGGCTTTGATGATTCCATGATATATGATGAGATGAATGCATCACTGGATGAAAGAAAAATACCTATCATGCCGCTGGGAAGGGAAGAGGCTTTGAAAGTGTTTAAGCAATGGAATGAAAAAGAGGATAAAACAGTGTATTAAAAAACAGGCAATGCCCCCGTTAAGGACATTGCCTGTAAAGACAAATCTTTTTACCTGCGTATCAGTACTCTTTGTGTCTGTACATCAGTATCACTGCTAAGCCTTACTACATATACGCCGGGCAGCAAATCGCCCGCCGGTATTTCAACATATTCAACGGGGCTTTTCACTTCTTTTTTCGCTACAGTAGCGCCGGCAGTATTCATCACTTCAACGCTGTTGTATTCAGCGCCGCCTAAATATACTTTGATAACGCCTTCGGTGATAATGGAAGGAGACACAAACTGTCCTCCATTGATAAATATTACTTTCACTGTATGGGAATAACTGTATTTACCATCGTTGTCAATTATCTTAAGGCGGTAAAATGCCGGGCCATTAGCATTGGCAGTATGATAAAAATCATAAGAAGCGCCGGTGGATGTATTTTTCGCCGGCACTTCGCCCGCAGTGGTAAATACGGTGCCATCCTTGCTGTACTCTACATCAAACTGCTTCAGATCCTGTTCATAAGAAGTGCTCCATTGCAGCTTTGCCTGCTTATTATACCAGGTGCCGGTAAAAGATAATAATGTTACGGGCAATGTTCCACCCTCCGCCGTTACCCGGTACAGGGCATTGGCAGTAAGAGACACGGCGTATACTTCCCCAATTTCCGTTTCACCAAAATCGGCAATACCTGTTGTTGGAATAGTTTGTGTAAGTATATTCCATCCTCCTTCCTGGCCGGGGTTTATTAGATAAAAAGTGCCGGAATAAAAATCCGCTGCCACATAATATCCCTGCAAAGCGGGCGAGCCGCTGCCCCGGTACACTACGCCTCCTGTTATAGCAGCAGAAGGGTTTTGCGTAGGATACGTGTACACAGGAAAAATATAATTGGATATGCCTGCGCAGCCAGCAGTGTTGTATGCATTATTGCCTTCATAGCAGCGCCAGCCAAAGTTTGCACCCAGGGTGGAATCGCCCTGGCGATGATCTATTTCTTCATAAGAATCCTGCCCCACATCCCCTATCCAGATGTCATTATTAAGTCGGTCAAAACTCCAGCGGAAAGGGTTACGCAAACCCAATGCATAAATTTCGTTGCCATACGGATTGCCGGGAGGAATGCTGTAATAGGGAGGAGTGGCTGATGTATTTACATTCAGCCGCAAGAGCTTTCCCAACAGTACGGAGGTATTTTGTGCGTTGTTGGGCTGGTCGCCACCGCCGCCGCCATCCCCCGTGGAAAGGTATAAATAACCATCTGCCCCAAAATGGAGTTCTCCGCCATTGTGATTGGAATTGGTGGGATGCGGTATGGTAAGCACAATTACTTTGGATGAAGCATCCGCCACGTTGGGATCGCTGCTCACATGATACCTCGCCAGCTCAAGGTTGCCGGAAGTATTGGTATAGTAAACATAAAAAAAACCATTATCTGTATAATCGGGATCAAAAGCCATGCTCAGCAAACCCCTTTCGCCCGTGTTAGTAATACCTGTAACGGTAACAAAATTAGACAAGAAATTAAAAGTGGCATCATATACCCTTACCGTGCCGCCCTTTTGCACAATAAACATACGGTTGCTGCCATCGCCTGCATTTACCAATTGTATAGGCTCGCTGAGGCCCTCGGTAACCACCGGCTCCAGGGATACAACAGGCTGCGCCGGCAATATATTCCCTGAAAAAATAAGTGCTGAAAAAATAATGCAGGCGGATAAGTAATTTTTGTAATGATATAATTTGGTAACCATAGCTATTTATTTTAAGTGTGTATAAAACAATTTAGCCATTGCAAAGCGTATGCCCTGCTGTAACAATCCTACAATAAAAGCCGGTTACAGGAATATACAGGATGAAAAAATTGTCCAGGGAAGGAACTTCCGTTAAGATACACTTTTATGCGGGGATTCCAAAACGGGGAATAAAAATATTTACAATTTTACAAACCTTACCACTTCCACTTCACCTTCATTTACAAATACAAGATTGTAAGTACCGGAAGGAACAGCGCCGGGATTTATGTGGGTTTGCCTGGCACGTTTGGCTACAGGGAGCTGCATCAGCTTCCTGCCATCAGCAGCATATATTTCCACTTTGGCGCCTGCTTTTGCCCGGGAATGAAAAATATTAATGTCTGTACTGACAAGATTGGGAATTATTTTAAGGTCGTCTTCTTTGGTAATGTTTACAACAGTTATATTACTGCAATGAAAGCTGCCGTTGCTGTTTTTTATTTTCAGCCGGTAATATACGGTACCGGGCATGGCCCTGCTGTCAGTAAAAGTATAATTATTAATGCCTTCTACATTCTTTGCAGCAATGGTGGCCACGGGCGAAAAAAAGGCGCCATCGCTGCTTCTCTCCACCTCAAAGTTTTTTATGCCTGCTTCATGCTCCGTATTCCAGCTTACCCGTACTTTATGATTGAAGCATACGGCCGTAAAATAAACCAATGGAGACGAAGCCGGTACCGAAGCAACTGAAAACGCTTTTTCCGCAGCGCCATACCCGTAGCTGCCAACGGCTGCCATCATCAAAAAACACCAGCAAAATAATTTCATAACAGCTTCATTTGATCTGTTCAAAAATGCCAACACTTAACCATCACCGGTTAACACAACAAATAATTTAAAGGGGTAAATACCAGTACTATTATGGGGGCAATAGAGTGTGTTCTACAGGGGAACGAAGCAACTGCAAATATACCTTGCAAAGGGTAAAAATGCGTAAAAAAATTTCCACAAAATTCCCCGCCTGTCCACGGCTTTATGGCAAATCTGTTTACTTTTGGCCCCATGTCAAAACCAGTTATTTGCATAGGGGCTGCCCTTATTGACGACCTTTATCATGCACAGGAACCCATGCTGATGCATACTACCAACGAAGTGAGCCAAACCCGTACTGCAGGCGGCGTGGCAAGAAATATTTCCCACCAGCTGTCATTACTGGACATACCTGTTCAGCTTATCAGTGTTTTTGGAAAAGACACTGATGGCGACTGGCTTAAAAAAGTTTGTCTTGATGCCGGGATTAAGCTGGACGCTTCCATTACAGATGCGCCGGTTACCGGAAAATATACGGCACTGATTGATAAAGACGGGTCCATGTTCACTGCCCTGCTTACCAATGCAGCGCTGCACCTTATTACACCCGAGTACCTGCAGCGGCATGAAAGTTTGTTAAACACTGCCGCCTATATCCTGGTAGATGCCAACATCAGCGTGGAAAGTGTAAACTGGCTTATCCGTTTTACCAATTTGAATAAAATAAGAATGATCATAGAGCCGGTATCAGTTCCCCCCGCTAAAAAAATTGCCGCCTGCAATTTTGAAGGCCTATATCTTATTACCCCCAACGAAGACGAATTACCTGCCCTGTGCCCGGGCGATGCCCTTACTACTGAAGAGCAGGTACAGCAACTGCTGGATAAGGGTATTCAATATGTATGGCTGCACAAAGGAAAGCAAGGCTCTGCATTGTTTAAAAAAACAGAAACATTGCAATTAAATGCCCCTGCTGCCAGCGTGGTGGACTGTACCGGTGCCGGCGATGGCTCCGTAAGCGGTTTTATTTTATCAAAATATTTTGGCAGGGATAATTTAAACAGCCTCCGCACAGCGCACACATTGTCTGCCGAAATATTGCAGGTGCATGGCGCCATTGCCACCCACCTGAACCAGGAGAAATTACTCAATTCTGTTTCTAAATATTACGAAGAATAATGAACCATCACCTGCTCCATATATTACCTGAAGTGCAGCAAGCTCTACAGGAAGGGAAACCGGTGGTGGCGCTTGAGTCCACTATCATTTCTCACGGTATGCCCTACCCGAAAAATGTGGAGACTGCCCTGGCAGTGGAAGCAGTAGTAAGAAGCGAGGGCGCTGTGCCTGCCACTATTGCCATTATGAATGGCAAGTGCCATGTGGGGCTTTCTGCCGGTGAAGTAGAATTACTGGGCAAGGCAAAGAATGTATGGAAAGTAAGTCTCCGCGACATTCCTTACGTACTTACTCAAAACTTGTATGGCGCCACCACTGTGGCAGCCACCATGCGTATCGCTTCCATTGCCGGCATTAAAGTTTTTGTAACCGGCGGCATCGGTGGCGTACACCGCGGCGCAGAAAACAGCATGGACATTTCTGCCGACCTCACAGAAATGGCACAAACATCTGTAGCTATTGTTTCTGCCGGCGTAAAATCTATTTTAGATATTGCGCTCACCCTCGAATACCTGGAAACCAAGGGCATTCCCGTTGTTACTTACAGGCAGGATGAATTTCCCTGTTTTTATTCTTCCAAAAGCGGGTACACAAGCCCGTTACGTTTAGACAGTACCGAAGCCATTGCCCGGATGATACACACCAAATGGCAATTGGGACTGGAAGGCGCTGTATTGATTGCCAACCCTGTGCCTGCCAAATTTGAAGTAGGCAAAGAAGAGATGGAAGTGCATATCCGCCAGGCCCTTGCTGCGGCTGATGAAAAACAGGTAAAAGGAAAAGCAGTGACTCCTTTTTTACTGCAGTATATTGCCGAGCATACCAAAGGGGAAAGCCTGGAAGCCAATATTTCGCTGGTGCTGCATAATGCGAAGGTGGGGGCGGCGGTGGCGGTGAGGTATACACAACTTTAATTCTTCGTCTTAAAGTCTGCTTGCAGGACATGAAAGCCATTGGCAATTATAATTTCAGTTTCAGGCTGCAGAGTGAAGATATTTAGGGCCTGCGCATCAAGCCTGTACAGCGATATTCAACACACCTAAAATTTGTAATAATTTATCAATAATACAATATTTCATAATTCTTAAACGCCTTAGTCAAACAGCCAGGGCGTTATTTTATCGTGCATACTGATTATATGTATTATTTTTGCCTACTTTTATCGCCGGCAAAAACAAATTAATTTTCCATTCAAATAGCAGTTGTAATCATTTCCATGAACGATCTTAAAAAATATTTTGACAATAATACGAAAAGGATAATCCATAAATGGGGGCATTATTTTGAAATTTATGACCGGCATTTCAGCAAATTCAGAAATAAAGAAATTACTATACTTGAGATTGGTGTTTTTCAGGGCGGTTCTTTGCAAATGTGGAAGAGTTATTTTGGGCCAAAAGCCAAAATTTACGGAATTGATATAGACCCAAAATGTAAAGAATATGAAGAGGAAAACATTGAAATATTTATTGGGTCCCAATCTGACAAAAAATTTCTTGCAGAATTAAAAACAAAAATACCCAAAGTTGATATCTTAATTGATGATGGCGGGCATACAATGAGCCAGATCAACACTTCCTTTCTTGAGCTTTTTGACCATGTAAAAGATGATGGTATTTACGCCGCAGAAGATCTGCACACCTGTTATTGGCTGGATTACGGCGGAGGCTATAAAAGAGGGGGAACATTTATTGAACTGAGTAAAAACATTATTGATTCTCTTCATGCATGGCATTCAAAGCAAAGCTTTTTCAAGCCTGATAAATATACTAAAACGGTTCATTCCATTCACTATTACGACAGCATTACTATTATTGAAAAAAGAAAGATGAAAGAACCTGTATCCTTATCTTCAGGAACACTTATTGGAGATCCGTTTGCCGAATGGAAACGCAGCCCGGCAGAAAAAGTGATACGAAAAACGGGCAAGGCATTAAATACAATACTTGCATGGCTACGGTTGCCCAGTGTGCCAAAAATTTAAAAAGTCCTTTTAAAAAAACTTTTATACCAAAGAAATATTTTTTTTGCAAGCGGTATTCTGTCTATAAATTTTGCAAGCTTTACTGATAAAAATTTCTCTGGAATAAAGACTGTATCCGGAAGAAGTATAGCTGCACTTCTTTTGGCAGAAGACAAAACAGCATCAATGGTAAGTTCTTTTCGTTCACTTGCCGGCACGTAAATCAGCTTATGACAAGAACCCACGACAAAATTTTTTAAATACTCCAAACCATTTTCGGAAATTGCTTTTTTATACCTTTCCTCCTGCCCCATTACGGTTTTAAAATAATCAGCCATGCGTTCAAAAGCCTGCATCCTGGCAATACCCGAAGACTTTGAAGTATTCTCAATATGAAACCGGAATGAAAAACAATTTTGAGGTGATACTGCCAGATATCCGGCACCGATTAATTTTTGCCAAAGCTCTATATCTGCATATAAGAGATGAGGATAATCAGGTATCCCCCCTACGCTGTCATAATCGTGTGAGCGTACCATAAAACCAGTGGCCGTTACCTCAATAGCGTTTTTCAGCACCGCTTCAAAAAAATCCTGTTGTGTATATTTGGTCTTCATAGAAAGACACGGACGTATTAATACACCTTCTCCATCAATAAAATTAAAGTGGGTTTGATAAAGATCTGCATCCGGGAATTCTCTTATGAGGGCATCTATGGTTTCCAGGTAGTTATTATTAAGAATATCATCATGCCCCAGTATGGTCATAAACTCATTGCGTGGCACAGAAAGAATTCTTTGCCAGTTTTCCACTATACCCAAACGATGTTCCGCGGTATAAATGCGGATACGGCTGTTTGCAAGTGAATACAGCCATTCGATCGTAGTGTCACTGCTTCCGCTGTCTAAAATAACAACATCAAATTCAGTACAGGTTTGCGCAAGTACGCTGTTAATACATTGCTGTATCCACTTTTCACTGTTAAATGTTGGAATGATAATAGTATATTTCATAAAATCCTGCATTCACTGCAAACAATTTAAGTATAACCGCCATCACAGCACCAGTCAATTACGTTACAGGCTTTTTCCCCAGACAGATCGAGTCATTGCTTTTTTTTGTTCCGGAGATGCGTCATCATAAATACGGGTCTGGTTGTCTGACACTAAAAGCCCCTCCTGCCCATTTATCCAAAAGGTTTTACTTAAGTACCATTCAGAGGGTTTATATACTTTCCCGGCTTTATCAATCACAAACACTTTATATCCATTGGCGAGGTAAAAATTAGTTAAGCTCCTTCTGCCACTTTCAAATTGAAATGCCTTAAACTTTGTGCGCACCGGGCCAGGGTCAGCCTGCAAAAAAGTTTGCCGGTGAATTAGAAATGCATTAGTACGTAAATGAGGATTCGGAAACGGCTTGAACAACAAACGCCAATAAAAAATTGCCTTAATAAACAATTTATATTTCCTATAATTATATACCCATCCCTTTTCCGGTTCCCATTTTAGTGAAAATTTTTGAAAAACATTTGAGAAATGGCTTCGCCAGGAGCCAGTTGCAGAAATAATAATATTATGATTATCCAATATTCTGGAAGCGTATTTTAGCAACCAATTATCAGCAAGAAAAACACTGCTGGTATTTAAAAAAAACAAATATTCTGTAGCAATATTTTTTGCAACTGAAAAGTATGTATGAATATCCATGCCGCCATTCTGCAATACTCTTTTATAGATAATCCTTTTATGCTTTAAAAGCTCATCGTATTGCTCCCAATCTGCTTCTGGATCATTGCTGTCTTTAAATACTATTATAAGTTCATGTTCTGCTCCGGCATTAAAAGAAACATAAGAGTGTATAAAATCTCTAAACTTTTCAAATCCCGCAGGAAACCACATAAGATATATAACAGCGATTTTTTTTCCGGAGTTCATAAATACCTGCGCTTATTTGAGAAAAGCTTTAAGTAAAAATATCTTATACCAGATTTAATATGAAAGCAGAACTTGAAAAAAGGGACTTTTAGTTCTACAAAATCTTTGGGTATTATTTGTGCTGTAAAATGGCATGCTTCTTCTACATTGGAAATTGTCGTTTTGGTTGTATCAATATAAAGTGTATTACTTACAATAGAGAATTTGCTGATAACCTTTGGAGAGAATGCAGCAGGCTCTATTTTTTGTATAGTATTTTGAATATATGACTCCAAATTGTTTCTTTTGCCCATTTCAATTAAGCCTTCTTTGATCTCTTCAAACTTATTTAAGTCAGCTTCTGTCTGCAACTCGTTTATTACTTCATCAAGTACTTTTTTTATTTCAACTTTTGGAAATGCGGGGACTAACTTATTTACCTGCAACAATGCGTCTGCAATTGGCACCACATTGCACCTGATAAATTTTAAATCAGGATGAAAAGGAGCATTGCCTTTGTCAGTAAGCAAATTATCAAAAGGACGCTGATCCACTGTGGTATTTATCGTGGCAAAGCCGGCACTTGTTTTAGAAGTAGCATTTAAGGTTATGGGGAATTCTAACCGGATGTATTCTCTGACCGTTGCTGCAATTAGTGCCCCTGAAAAAAAATCTGGTATGCGGGAATGAAAAAAAATACCTCCGTTTTTTTGCCGGAGCTCTTTTAATAATTGCACCGAAACAAAACCTCCATAGATACTGGGAAAACAAATTGATTGATAAATACTTTTCTTAAAAACTTTCTTAATTTCATCCTGAGCATTCACCAGCCTGTAATAATTAGCCATAGGAATCATAAAAAAAGGAGGCAAGCCAGGCCAGTTGTAGTTACCAAAGCGCCAGCCAATAGCAGGTATTAAAGGATATTTATTAATTATTTCAGCAACCCTGTTTATTGAACCCGGTAAAAAACCATCATCAGAACCGAGGATTGATAGGTAGCCACTTTCAGAGTAATTCAAAACATATTCATAATGCTGCATCATCGTTAGTCTCTCTCGGGTCCTGATGTAAGAGAGCCTGCTGTCATTAAAACGATTTACAACACTCTCTATATCATCTTCGCTGCAATTATCACTAACAATTATTCTCAGGTTTGCATACTGCTGTTCTATAACAGTCCTTATCGTAAAATAAAGCGTATCTGCCCTATTTAATGTCGGGATAATTATTGTCAGGAGAGGAGGAGTATTGTTACCCATAAAAACTCAGTACTTACAAATGAAATGAAGAGTATAAATTCAGCAGCATTTTTCTGCCAGGATATTTTTCAATTTCTTATCATCCCCCCAAAACCTCATCGCCTCATAATCAGGATAAGGGTAACAGCCAAGATTTAATTGGATATTCTTATTTCTTAAAACTAAATATTGCTGTACAAAATCTTTCACCGTTATAGGCTCACCGCTGCAGCAATTAATAATACCGGTTACTTTTTTTTGTGCGGCAACTGCCACAATATATTCAGCTGCTTTTTCCACTGGCAAAAAATCCCTCACCTGCTCTCCCCCGCTCATGTTAAATACTGCATCGCCATTTTCCAGCGCTCTATCAAGCTGTGAAATTAAGGATTTTAGACTTTGGCCTTTGCCATACATATAAAATAAGCGTATCCACTTGAAACTGCAGCCATATTCAGCAGTCAGTTTTTCCATATATAGCCTTAACTCATTTTTCGCAACGGCATAAGAATTGTCCGGAGTGGCTTCCATTGCCTCTGTAAGGCAACCTTCTTTCATGCCGTATTCAAAGCAGGTGCCCGTTATTGTCAGATCTTTCAAACCATTTTGCAGCAGGTTTTGCAAAAATGCCTTTTGCAGCGGCAGGTTCCTGGTAAGATGAAAATCCTCCTTGTAATTGGGCAGTCCTTGCCACGCCAAATGGATTACAATACCGGGCTGCTGAAAAAAATCGTAGTAGTCAATGTTAGCGTCAAACTCATTAAAGTCAAAAGGAACATAAGTTGTTTTGTCAAACCATGCTGCGGCTTTGGCTTTTTCTTCAGAAGATGAAGTGGCAATTACAGCAAACCCACTGTGCAACAACTCCTGTACAACGTAATTGCCGATAAAACCCGTAGCGCCCGTTACCAAAACTTTCTGCTGCATGGTTAAAAACTTTGTACTGATGGTATTGGCACTACAAACTTTCCACTCCAGTCCCTGATATAATTCAATTGCTGTGTAATTTCCTCTTTCAGGTTCCAGGGAAGGATGATTACAAAATCAGGCTTAGCATCTTTTAAATACTGTTCATTTTTTACCGGTATGTGGCTGGCGGGTAAAAATTTATTTTGCTTATGCGGGTTAGCATCCACTACAAAGTCAACCAGGTCATTTTTTACGCCACAAAAATTCAGCAATGTATTCCCTTTAGCGGCAGCGCCATAAGCAGCTATCTTTTTCCCTGCATTTTTTTGTTCAACTAAAAATGAAAGCAAGTCCAATTTCACCCTCATGGCTTTTTCCTGGAAACCATTGTAATAAGCCGGCCCGTTCATCCTTTTGGAAGCTTCCAGCTCTAAAGCTACTTTCACATTCGGGCTTATTGTTTTGGTGCTGTCTTCCTTATGCTTCGCATAAATCCTTAATGAGCCGCCATGTGTAGGAATTTGATCAACATCAAATAACTCCAATCCCTGCGATTCAAAAATCTGTTTTACCGTGCCAAAAGAAAGATAGGAAAAATGCTCATGGTAAATGGTATCAAACTGGTTGTTGTCCACCAACTGCATCAGGTGGGGAAATTCCATTGTAATAACACCATGTTCCTTTAATATTATTTTCATGCCGCCGGTAAAGTCAACAATATCCGGCACATGTGCCAGCACATTATTGCCCAGTAGCAGGTCTGCTTTTATATTTTTTGCTGTCAATTCTTTTGCCAGCCTTACCCCAAAAAAATCAACTACTGAATCCACCCCTTTTTCCTTAGCAGCAGCAGCGGTATTGGCTGTAGGCTCAATGCCCAGTACGGGAATATTGTTTTGATGAAAATATTGCAGCAGGTAACCATCATTGGAAGCTACTTCAATCACCAGCGAATTTTCATTATATCCAAAACGCTGCGTCATCATTTCTGTATAAGCCTTTGCATGTTTGAGCCAGCTTGTGCTGTATGATGAAAAATAAACATAGTTGCTGTCAAAAATGGCACCTGATTTTTTATATTCATCCACCTGCACTAAAAAACAGTTACGGCAGGTATAAACTTTTAGCGGGTAAAAGGTTTCCGGTTCATTCAATTGCTCTGCTGTCAAAAAAGAATTGGACGCAGGAGAATTTACCAGGTCAATAAAAACATCGTTTAGCTCTGTCTTACAAAATCTGCATTGCATAATTAAATCCCTTTAAAATTTTCATTCGTTATCAGCAGGTGATTATTGTCCCGCTCTGATACATTTACCACCGGTAAGGGCCATTGAATGTTTAGTGCAGGGTCATTGTATCTTAATCCGCCTTCCACGCCCGGCTGGTAAAATTCAGAATGATGATAAATCAATTCCGTGTCATTGTTCAAGGTTTGAAAGCCGTGGGCAAAACCCTGTGGTATATACAGCATTTGTTTATTGGCGGCAGATAACTCTACTTTTATATGCTGCAAAAAAGAGGGTGAACCTTTTCGAATGTCAACAATTACATCCAGTACAGCTCCTGCAATACAACGAACCATTTTTATTTCGCTAAATGGCGGGTGCTGAAAATGCATTCCCCGTACCGTACCCTTTTTTGCCGTAAAAGAATGGTTCAGCTGCACCCATTCCTTATCATATCCAATAGCTGCAAACTCCTTTTTGCAGAAAGTACGGGCAAACCATCCACGCTCGTCCAAAAATGGTTGTAATGAAATAATATAGCTTCCTTTCAGCGCTGTTTCTGTGAATGTCATTGCTGATAGGTTTTTATCTGCTTCAATGTAAAATCGTAAATCGCGGCAGGCGCTTGTTTATACCATTCAATTGTCCATTCTATCGCCTGCCTGCTATTTAATTTTGGTTTCCACCCCAATATTTTCGTTGCCTTTTCTATTGACAATTGCAACAATCCTGCTTCATGTGGTTGTGATGCATCATATCCTTTTATCCAATCGCCGCTGCCCCAGCAGGCGGTAGCTGTCTCCACCAATGTTTGCACCGGCACATGATCGGTTGGTAGTGGACCAAAGTTATATGCACCGGAACAAGCAACCGCATTTTTATCTGCCAACATCCCAAGCAATAAATATCCGCTCAATGGCTCCAGCACGTGTTGCCAGGGCCTTACCGCATGTGGATTGCGAACAAATATTTTTTCGTTGCTTTTTAGTGCCCTTACTATGTCCGGGATAATCCTGTCTTTGCTCCAGTCGCCGCCGCCAATCACATTTCCGGCTCTTGCGCTAATGATCGCTTTCTGGTGTTCAGCATAGTTATCAATATTAAAAAATGAATTGCGGAAAGAACTAACCACAATCTCCGTTGCTGCCTTACTTGCGCTATAAGGATCATAGCCGCCCAGCCTGTCATCTTCCCTATATAAATAATCAGCCTCAATATTCTCATATACTTTATCAGTAGTAATAACAACAACAGTACATTTTTTGTCCAGTTTGTTCACTACTTCCAGCACATTGGCTGTACCTACAACATTCACTTCAAATGTTTCTGACGGAAGTTGATAGCTTTTCCTTACTAATGCCTGTGCGGCCAGGTGAAAAATAAAATCAGGTTGAAAATTGATAATTTCTTTTTCGAGCAAAAGTCTGTTTCTTATATCGCCAATAACATGCTCAAAAGGAAATTTATCTTTTACAATATTGAAAAGGCCATTTTCATCCCCGGGCGGCAGCGCATATCCTTTAACGTCAGCGCCCAGCAAATGCAACCATGTGATAAACCATGCGCCTTTAAAACCGGTGTGTCCAGTCACAAAAACCTTTTTGCCTTTATAATAATCGGAGAAGTTGTTCATTACCAGGTTTTCCATTTTGCTTTGCCGCTTTGCCAAAGCTGTTCCAGTTCTATTTTATCCCTCAGGGCGTCCATAGGTTTCCAAAAGCCGGTGTGGCGGTAAGCTGTCAGCTGTCCATCAGCGCTCAGTCTTTCTAATGGCTCATCCTCCCACATCATATTGCTCATATCTGCATCTAAATATTTAAACACTTCAGGCTTCAATACAAAAAATCCGCCATTGATCCATTTACTTTCGTCTTTCGCTTTTTCACGGAAAGAAGTTACAGCATCACCTTCGCCCAAATCCATTCCTCCAAATCTTGCTTCCAGTTGCACTGCCGTAACAGTTGCAATTTTATTATGTTGCTTATGATGTTCCACCAGTGCTCTAATATCAATATCCCCCACTCCATCTCCATATGTCAGCATAAAATCTTCCTTGCCCACATATTTTTTTACCTGCTGCAGGCGGCCCGCTGTTTTGGTGTTCAGTCCTGTTTCTACCAGGGTTACTTTAAATGCTTCGGAATTAGCACCGTGCACTTCCATTTTATTTGAAGAAAGATCAACCGTGATATCGGCATTGTGCAAAAAATAATTCATGAAATATTCCTTTATCACATAACCTTTATAACCAAGGCAAACAACAAAATCATTATAGCCAAAATGGCTGTAGATTTTCATGATATGCCAAAGAACAGGCTTACCGCCTATCTCTACCATGGGCTTGGGCCTTACATCCGTTTCTTCCGAAATCCTTGTTCCAAGGCCGCCGGCAAAAATTACCACTTTCATTAGTATCCAATATAATATTTTGCAATGGGAGCAAAAGTAATTGATTTTAGCAAAAGCAATCCCTACCCGGATAAATCTATTAATAACATGATAAAAACAAAAAAGGGCTTTTCAGAAAAACTGAAAAAAGCCCTGGCTGTGACCCCGTCAGGATTCAAACCTGAAACCTTTTGATCCGTAGTCAAATGCTCTATTCAGTTGAGCTACGGGGCCATTTTCCTTTAAAAAGGACGGCAAAAATAGAGATTTATTTCTTTCGTCCCAACTCTTTGTGCATTTTTGCCTAAATAACAGATGAAACTAATTTTCAGGGCCATCGGCAAAGCGCATGAACCTTTTGTAAAGGAAGGCACTGATATGTTTACCAAACGCATCAGTAATTATTTCCCGGCGGAATGGCACATTATACCCATGCCTAAAAATGCTGCCGGCCTGGATGAAAAAGAGCTGAAAAAAAAGGAAGGAGAACTATTGCTGCAAGCTTTTCAAAAAGACGATTACGTGGTGTTGCTGGACGAAAGGGGCAGGCAATTAAACAGTGGAGGGATTGCCCAATTTATACAGGCAAGGGCGAATGAAAGTGTAAAAAACCTGGTGTTTGTGATTGGCGGCGCTTATGGCGTAAGTGACGAAGTGATGCAAAGGGCCAACTACAAATGGAGCCTGTCGCAACTGGTATTTCCCCACCAGCTGGTAAGGTTAATTTTGGCAGAGCAGGTGTACCGTGCCTGCACGATTATACGAAACGAAAAATACCATCACCAGTAAAAAAATATTCCGGATGAACGAATTCCAGGCATTCCCCGTTACGTTTTCTTTGATAGCTGTTACCGTGCTTGTATCTCTAATCGCATTTACCAATACGGCCACAAAATATAAATTGATCTTCTACCCCTACACGATGACTTCCCCAAAGGAATATTACCGCTTTCTCAGCTACGGCTTTATCCATGCGGATTATATTCACCTGTTCTTTAACATGTTTACCTTTTATTCGTTTGGAAGGATAGCAGAAGCTGTACTGTTCAATAAGGCATTCTATGTTATTTTTTACCTGAGTGCCCTGGTGGCTTCCACTATTTTTGATTTTATAAAAAATAAAAACAACAACAGGTATGCAGCATTGGGCGCATCAGGCGCTGTATCAGCGGTGGTTTTTTCAACCATTATTTTTAATCCCTGGGAAAGGGCGATTGCAATATTTGGAGTACCGGCACTTGCTTTACCCAACATTGTTTTTGCAGTGCTTTACCTGGTATATTGTGCCTATATGGCAAAAAGAGGCAGTGATAACATAGGCCATAATGCACACATGTGGGGCGCCATCTATGGCTTTGTGTTTACAGGGCTGGTACATCCTGCGCTGCTGGTAAACTTCTTTCACCAGCTCACCCATCCTTCTTTTTAAATTCCAGCAGCAGCACCTGTCGTGTTTGTTCCGCCATTTTAAAACGGTTGTCAATACGCATACCTGCTATCCAAACAATCTTTTTGTTCATTTCAATTACCCAGGTATTTTCTTTTTGCGTGAGGGATAATTTCTGGTCAATGAAAAAACGGCTGAGCTTTTTCTTTTTGGCCATGCCAAGGGGATAAAAATAATCACCCTGCTTCCATTTTCGGAGAAGCAGGGGAAATTTTATTTCGCCGGCATCCAGTTGTGCCAATGAAAGATCGTTTTGCATTTTGTATCCTTCAGCCGGCAATTTTTTAATTGCCAGCTGCCCGCCCTCAAAAAAAACTTTTTCATCTTCCGCCCCGATCAGAATGTTTTGTGCAGCAGTAGTTTCATTGGGCGAAATGATCAGCCAGTTACGGTTTTTAATAATGCGGTGGGTACCGGAGCGGGTATATTTCCCTGTTTCACTGCTTAATAAAGCAAGGGCTTCTGCTGTTTGAGGTGGTGAGAAGCCAAAGTCTTTGATGATTTCATACAAAATAGTTTGCAAAGGAGTTGACTTTTGCAGCTTCAGTACAGGAATATGAAATTCATTTCCTTTTTTCTCCAGCAGCTTTTTCTTATGCAGGTCAATGGCCTGTTGGTACAAAATGGCTGTGTCAGCAAAACGGCTGATATTGTTCAAAATATTTTTCGGCGCTTCGGGGTATGCTTCTGATACAAGGGGCAAAATTTTGTTCCTGAAAAAATTACGGGTATAATCGCTTTCTGCATTGGTGGAATCTGTAACAAAAGCAAGCTGGCGCTCCTGTGCAAAAGCTTCCAGATCCTTTCTTGTTGCAAATAATAAAGGGCGGATAATTCTTCCCTGTTTTGATAACATACCCCTTATACCCGTAATGCCGGTGCCGCGGAAAAAATTCATTGTTACGGTTTCAATATTGTCATCGGCGTGGTGGGCAGTCAGGATATGACTGGCGGTGTTATGAATAACCAGTTCATTAAACCATGCATAGCGCAAATCCCTTGCTGCGGTTTCAATGGATTTTTTTTCTTCTTTAGCAATTTTAGCAGTATCAAATTTTTTCACCAGCACATCCACTCTGTATTTTTCACCTAATGTTTTTACAAATTTTTCATCTCTTTCGCTCTCTTCTCCCCTTAATTGAAAATTGCAATGGGCAATAATGAAGCGGTACCCGGCCAGATGGCACAGTTCACATAATACCACAGAGTCCAGGCC
>JBEHYP010000050.1:0-26348 GCA_048498115.1 Bacteroidota bacterium
CCAGCGCGCAACATCGAACTCGTGGACCGCCGAGTTGTTCAATTATAAAATGATCCTGCTGCAGGGCTCCCTGTGGAAGCTTGTTGACCTACATCTACAGTGCCACCAGCCCATGCTGGTGTGGCGATGCGTTGCACTTTCCAATTACTGTTTAACGGTGAATTACCAAGAGCCCCTGTGGTGGAAGTACCCATTCCGTCAAAATTCTCCACAACGGGTGTAGTGTTCGCAACAGATATCTGTCCATACAATTTTCCGGAAAAAAACATTACTGCCAATAATAATGCACATGCAATAACAGGCTGAACACAGCAGCTGATAATTCCGCAATCAGTAAAAGTCCTTTTCATCAATATTTTTTTATTATAGAGTATTAACGGGATAGCTATAAACAGCTTTATAATTAGTAATAGCAGTAATATGATTTAAGGATAAAACTTTTGAGTGGAATTTAAAAAGGATAACGGATATGCAAAAATAACGTACTAACCGATTTAGCCAGTCATAGCACTATTATTTTTTGTTACCACTAAAAGACGTCATTTTCGGTTTGTGCGTTGCCAAAAATGCTGATATAAAATTTCTTTCCAATCTGGTAAGCCGGGGAATTTTGCTGTAAAATACTGCCTGCCTTATTTGCGCTGTAAAATATGCAATTATTTTCATTTATTTTGCAAAAAATGCACTACTCAGGTAAAATATTTATAACTCCTTATAAATTGTGGATAAATTACTGGATATGTTAGATTTACAAGGCCTGAGGTTATCAACATCTTTACACTTCCGGGTCTCCGGCTTTAACTGCATCACCGTACCTTTGCAAAAATTTAATTCCTCCTTACATTATGAACCTATTTGAAAAACAACAAAATGAGTTTGCAGGCAGGCATATTGGACCCAATGCAGAAGAAACATCGGAAATGCTGGCCACCATCGGCCTTTCATCCTTAGAAGAACTAATCAGCAGGACCATTCCCGGCAATATCCGCATCAAAGGCAATCTTGCCATTCCCTCCGCCACCAGCGAGTATGAATACCTCAGCCAGTTAAAAACAATTGCAGCAAAAAATAAAGTTGGTAAAACCTATATCGGCCAGGGATATTTTGACACCATTACTCCCAGTGTAATATTGAGGAATATTTTTGAAAACCCGGGATGGTACACCCAATATACTCCTTACCAGGCAGAAATTTCGCAGGGTCGCCTGGAAAGCCTGCTGAATTTTCAAACTATAGTAAGCGATTTAACGGCATTGCCTGTTGCCAATGCAAGCCTGCTGGATGAAGCCACTGCAGCAGCAGAAGCCATGAGCATGTTTTTCAATCATAAAAACAAAGATCATGATCACATAACAGCGCCTAAATTTTTTGTTGACAATGCTATCTGGCAGCAAACAAAAGAAGTGCTGGCTACCCGCAGCGCCCCCATTGGCATAGAGCTGGTGTTCGGAGATTCTGCAACCGCAGTATTGGATGAAAATTATTTCGGTGCCATTGTACAATACCCCGACAGCAACGGTGCGGTTACTGATCACCGTGAGTTTATCAATAAAGCCCATGCAGTGAATGCACAGGTGGTAATGGCGACTGATTTATTAGCATTAACTTTATTAACCCCTCCGGGCGAGTTAGGTGCTGATGCAGCCATTGGTTCTGCGCAGCGCTTTGGCGTGCCGATGGGTTTCGGTGGACCTCATGCAGCTTTCTTTGCTACGAAAGATGAATTTAAAAGAAATATCCCCGGCCGCATCATCGGCGTAAGCGTTGATGCCGGCAACAACAGGGCATTACGTATGGCTTTGCAAACAAGGGAACAGCATATCCGCCGTGAAAAAGCCACCAGCAATATTTGCACGGCACAGGCATTGCTGGCCAATATGGCTGCCATGTATGCAGTGTACCATGGTCCCGCCGGTTTAAAAAATATTGCCAAAAGGATAAGTATTCTTGTACAAACATTAAGCGCTGAGCTCAACGAGCTTGGCTTTGAAAATAACAACAGCCATTATTTTGATACTGTACAGGTAACTGTAAAAGATGCAGCAGCCGTAAGGAAAATAGCAGAAGCAAGAAGTATCAATTTTTATTACAATGGCAGCAGCATCGGCATTACATTAGATGAAACAACTACCCAAGAAGATGTGCTGAACATACTGGATGTATTTGCTGCTTCAGTTGGCATAGATACAGTAAACGCTGCGTTTAATGCTGATGCCACATTGGATAATATTCCTTACCATTTAACAAGAACATCTTCGTTTTTGCTCCATCCTGTGTTCAACACACATCACAGCGAAAGTGAAATGATGCGGTATATCAAGTTTCTGGAAAATAAAGACCTGAGCCTGAATACATCCATGATAAGCCTCGGCAGTTGTACGATGAAGCTGAATGCTGCTACAGAATTGATTCCTGTAAGCTGGCCGGAGTTCGGCAGGCTGCACCCATTTGCACCAGTCAGCCAAACAGCGGGCTACCAGCAGATCATTTCTGAACTGGAAAATTATTTAAGTGCTATTACAGGCTTTGCTGCCACTTCACTGCAGCCAAACAGCGGTGCGCAGGGCGAATACGCAGGGCTGCTGGCTATCCGCCGTTATCATATTGCACAGGGGCAGGCACACCGTAATGTGGTGCTCATTCCCGTGAGTGCACACGGCACCAACCCCGCCAGTGCTGTGATGGCAGGCATGAAAGTAGTGGTAACAAAATGTGATGATGCCGGTAATATTGATATAGATGACCTAAAAGCAAGGGCTGCCGAGCATGCCAATGACCTCGCTGCCTTAATGGTTACGTATCCTTCCACGCACGGAGTGTTTGAAGAAAGCATCAAAGAAATCTGCGGCATTATTCATCAATATGGTGGCCAGGTGTATATGGACGGCGCCAATATGAATGCACAGGTGGGGTTGACAAGCCCGGGATTAATCGGTGCAGATGTATGTCACCTGAACCTGCATAAAACATTTGCCATACCACATGGTGGCGGCGGGCCGGGTGTAGGGCCGATATGTGTGGCAGAACAATTGGTGCCATTTTTACCAGGCCGGTCAGACCGGGTCGGTCAGACCGGTGCCGTTTCCGCTGCTCCGTATGGAAGCGCCAGCATTTTACTTATCAGCTATGCCTATATAAGAATGCTGGGCGCAAAAGGGCTTCGCAATGCAACAGAATATGCCATACTGAATGCTAATTACATGAAGGCAAGGTTGGAAAGCCATTATAAAATATTGTACACCGGCAAGAACGGCACCGCAGCGCATGAGTTTATTGTAGACCTGCGCCCATTTAAAGCAAGTGCCGGCATTGAGGCAGAAGATGTGGCAAAGCGTTTAATGGATTATGGTTTTCATGCCCCTACCCTGTCTTTCCCTGTAGCAGGCACACTGATGATAGAGCCTACCGAAAGCGAAGGCAAGGCAGAGCTTGACCGCTTTTGTGATGCACTGCTTTCTATTTATGAAGAAATAAAAGCTGTGGAAGAAGGCAAAGCGGATAAGAAAAATAATGTGCTGAAAAATGCACCACATACACAGCAGGTGGTTTGTGCCAATGAATGGACGCATCCTTACAGCCGCCGGCAGGCAGCCTTTCCATTACAGTATGTAAGTGAGAATAAATTCTGGCCCAGCGTGAGCAGGGTAAATAATACGCATGGCGACAGGCATTTGATCTGTACCTGTGAGCCGGTGGAAAGTTATATGGAAGCGGCAGCGAATTAATACTGGTCGGTACTGCAGGTCAGACCAGTTAATATTGAAAAGGGAGAATGAAAATTTCATTCCCCCTTTTTTAATTTCTTTCGGTAGCCGGTCTGACCTGCGGTACCGACCGGACTATTTCTGGTTATCCCTCCATTCGTACACCCACTGGCTCTGTATCATTTCCAGGTGGCCTTCATTGCTTTCTTCGGGCTTGCCGGCAAAGTTGGGGATTTCTAAAATCCATTTAAGCAAATCGGTAAACCGGATGCGGTATATCTTTCCTTCATTAAAATCATCGCCAAAACGTTCGTATAGTTTCATGGCAATATCTTCATGGTCTTTCCAGTGGATGGGGGGTTCAAAAGTCATAATACTTAACGTAATAGTTTGAAAATTTAAATAATTACGCAATGAAATTTCATGTCACATCGCGTCACCAGGTAATTGTGCTGTTTGTTTTTATTCTCCCAAAAACTGTGTCTGGTCGGGCAGGGTCACCACAATTTCGCCATCACCTTCCTGCAATACGCACTGGCAGCCCAGCCTGCTGTTGAGCTTCGGGTTAATAGCCCTGTCAATAAAATCCTCCTCTTTATCGCTCAGCTCTTCCAAAAAATCTTCTCCTTTTTCCACGTATAAATGGCAGGTGCTGCAGGCACAAACGCCGCCACAGTTATGGTGCAGTTCAATATCGTTTTTTAAAGCTACTTCCAGCAATGACTGGCCTTCTTCCACACCGGCAAGGGTTACCGGTGCCAGCCCCTTCTGTTCAAATTTATAAGTAATAGTATACATATTGCAAAATTCGGGGTGCAAACGTACAGCAGAATTACCATATCAGGAAAACAATCATTGGCTTCCCGGGAAAATGTTATAAATATTCTTAATCCCCGTTTGAAATAATTGCTTATTTTTCGGGTCAATCTTAAAATTGCTTTATGAAAAAAACAGTCTTGCCGCTATTGTCCGCCCTGGTGCTTTTTGCCTGCAGCAGCAGCGATAAGGGAAGCGGGGATGAAGGTACAACAGCAAAAAAAGATAGTACAACCATCCCGGCTGAAAAGGAAAAACCTGCGGAACCCAAACACCCTGCCATTATCAATATAACGGATACGCTTTCAGTAAAACGCATTGTGCTGTACATGAAAGACAGCGCCGCCAGCATGGAAAGGCTGCAAATGAAGCTGGGGGAAATATACGGCGCCAGGTTAGATGCCGTTATTAAAAAAAATAAGCTGAAAGTAACGGGGCCGCCCATGGCCTGGTACAGGAATACCAAACTTCCTTATTTCTTTGAAGCCGGCTTTCCGGTAGATAAAAAGCCATCTAAGCTACCTTCAAATGTTTTTGTAAGGGAAACAGGTGTTGACAGCGTAACAGTAGCGCATTTTTATGGCGGCTACGAACTGCTTCCGCAGGCATACGAGGCGCTTACAGACTGGATGAAAAGCCATAAGAAAAAACCAGGGGGCAAGCCTTATGAAGTGTACGTGGACGACCCGATGGATAAAGACGGAAAAATGAAAGATCCTTATAAAGTAGGAACAGACGTGGTGTTTCCCTGGAAGTAATGCAGCAATGGGTCATACTAATCCACTTATCTGCTGTTTACCGATCACGGGTTCATAATGCTGTCCGTCATCCTTAAATATACCGTTTTCAGCTTGGGATGATCAGCAAGCAACCGCAGGTGTTTATCAAGCGTAACAATATCTTTTCGTATAGCCGGTCCCGTTTGCATGTCGCATGGATTGTACTGGTGCAGCCTTGCCGCAGTTTCTTCAATCAACGGCGCCAGTAATTTAAAATCAATTTTCTCTTTTTCGCAATATTCGGAAGCAAGGCAATACAGGTGGTTGGTAAAATTGCTGGCTATCACAGCAGCCACATGCAGCTTGGTGCGCTTTTCTTCATCAGCAAAACTTACATTGTTACTAATGGATTTTGCCAGTTCACTTATATTGTAAAGAGTATAATCATTATTGCCGTCAACGAGCAGCGGAATAGCAACAGATTCACTGATATTTTCTTTCCGGAGGCTCTGCAGGGGATACAGCACACCATAATTAGCAGAGATACCACTGAGTACGTCTTTTGGCACAGAACCGGCCGTATGCACAATGATCTTATCACCTACATTAAACTTTTCCCTCAGGTCATTCAACGCTGCATCAGACATGGCTACCAGAAAAAAGTCGGCTGTTTTATCTATTGAGTCAAAATCAGCGGTGGCGGAACATTCCAGTTCCCTGCCCAATGCCTGCGCTGTTTCTTCCTTACGGCTTATTACCTGTATTATTTCATGCCCTGCTTTTTTAATTGCCCTGCCCAGCACAGTTGCCACATTACCAGCTCCTATGATTACAATCCTCATTACGTTATCCTTATTTTTGTTGTGATGAAAATAACGCAAATATTAGCTCTAAATTACATAAGGGCAAAATTTAGGGTACTTTCCCTTATTTCGGTACGTAAAACTGCGGAGAAGGCTTTTAAGTTATTTTGCACTCCCGGCAACGTAAAACCACTTAAGCACACCCCTTCTGCGTTCACTTTTGCCGAACAATTGCACGATACCTTTAATGGCAGGGGAATAAAGGGCTACCGCTGGAACAAAGGCAAGCCTGTAAAAATACTCATCCTGCATGGCTTTTCTTCATCTGCCGCTAAGTTTCATTCCTATGTGCTGCCGCTGGTGGAAAAGGGCTATGAAGTGCTGGCTTTTGATGCTCCGGCGCACGGCGAAAGCGAAGGCAAAACCATCAATGCAGTGGAGTATGAAATGATGGTTCAAAAACTGGTACGCAATTATGGCCCTTTCAATGGTTTTATTGCCCATTCTTTCGGCGGGCTGGCGCTTTCACTTGCCATGGAAAAAATACCGCACGATGCTTCCACGAAAATGGTGTTAATAGCGCCGGCCACAGAAACAACCACTGCCGTTGACCATGCGTTTACTATGCTGGGGCTGAAAAATAAAAGAGTGCGGAAAGCGTTTGACAGGATCATTTTAAAAATAAGCGGCAAGCCCACGGAATGGTTTTCGGTGAACCGGGCAATGGAAAAAATAAAAGCTGCTGTGCTGTGGGTGCATGACGAAGATGACGATACCACACCACTAAGCGACACTTTAAGAACAAGGGAAAAAAATTATCCCAATGTGCGCTTTGTCATCACCAAGGGGCTTGGTCACCGGCAGGTATACCGCGATGCAGCTGTAAGAAAAGAAGTGCTGGAATTTTTGTAGAAATTATCCCGGTTGTTAAACACTGTTACATGGCTATTGTTAAATTGTTAATGAACCACCGCCCTGGCCGCCAGCAACAATTTAACCATTCGACAATTGGTCAATACTATAACAGGAGCCCTGAACAGCAGGGACACTTTCAAGAAAAATTTTGATTTTTCAATTTTAAAGTAATATTGCAGCCGCTGAGTGTTGCTGTGCAAAGGTAATTGTTGCATAATGTGAAGGCGTACAAGTGAGTGACACAACGATGCCCAATAGCAGTATCAGCGCTGGTTTCCAAAGAAAACAAACCCATTATGGCAAAGAACCTGCTGATAGTAGAAAGTCCGGCAAAGGCAAAGACAATTGAAGGCATTTTAGGAAAAGAGTTTGAAGTAAAGAGTTGCTTTGGGCATATCCGTGACCTTGAGAAGAACGACATGGGCATTGATATAGATAATAATTTTGAGCCCCGCTACATTATTTCCCCTGATAAAACAAAAGTGGTGAACGATTTAAAAAGCCTTGCCAAAAAAAGTGAAGAAGTATGGCTGGCATCGGATGAAGACCGTGAAGGGGAAAGCATCAGCTGGCATCTGGCTGAAGTATTAAAATTAAATCCCAAAACCACCAAGCGTATCGTTTTTCACGAGATAACCAAACCTGCTATTAAAAAAGCGGTGGAAAACCCCCGTACCATTAATATGGACCTGGTGAATGCACAGCAGGCAAGGCGTGTGCTTGACAGGCTGGTGGGCTTTGAGCTAAGCCCCGTGCTGTGGAGAAAGATAGGCATGAAAGGCGGCCTGAGCGCAGGCCGCGTGCAAAGCGTGGCGGTGAAGCTGATCGTAGAGAGGGAAAGAGAAATAAACCAGTTTACAGCTACCAGCAGCTTTAAAGTAGAGGCTTCGCTGACAGCAACAGATTTAAATAACAAGGCGGTCACATTTAAAGCCGAAGGCAGTAAATATAATTCTGCCGAAGACGCAGAGCAATTCTTACAGTCATGCATAAACGCAAAGTATACTGTTAAGGATATACAGGTAAAACCGGGTAAGCGTACACCGGCAGCGCCGTTCACCACCTCTACCCTGCAGCAGGAAGCCAGCCGCAAGCTGGGCTACGGTGTGGCCAAAACCATGCTGCTGGCACAGAAGCTGTATGAAAGCGGCAAGATCACTTACATGCGTACCGACAGTGTGAACCTGAGCGACACGGCCATCAATGACATCAAATCCTCAATTACTAAAAATTACGGTAACGACTATGTGCAAATCCGTAAATACCGGAACAAGAATGAAAACGCACAGGAAGCCCACGAAGCTATCAGGCCCACGTACATGGAAAACAATTTTGTGAACGATCCTGAAACAGGAAGATTGTATGACCTGATATGGAAACGTACTATTGCCAGCCAGATGAGTGATGCAGAGCTGGAAAAGACAATCGCCAAAATCAATATCAGCACCAATAATGAAGAGCTGACTGCCAGCGGCGAAGTGATAAAGTTTGACGGCTTTTTAAAAGTATATATGGAAGGCACAGACGAAGATGAGAATGAGGAAGGGGATGAAAGCCGCCTGCCTGATTTAAGCGTGGGGCAGCAACTGGAGTTTAAGCAGATGAATGCCACCGAAAGGTTTACCCGGCCACCGGCAAGATATACCGAAGCCTCCCTGGTAAAAAAGCTGGAAGAGCTGGGTATTGGCAGGCCGAGCACCTATGCTCCTACTATTTCCACCATCATCAAGCGTACTTATGTTGAAAAGAAAGACAAGGAAGGCGTAAGAAGGGATTACCGCATTCTGCAACTGAAAGAAAATAAGGTGCAGAGCAGTACTGCACAGGAAAATACCGGTGCAGAAAAATCGAAATTGTTCCCAACGGATTTGGGCCTGGTAGTGACGGATTTTTTAAACCAGCATTTTGATAAGGTGATGGATTATTCTTTTACGGCAGAGATTGAAAAAGAGTTTGATGAAATTGCCGATGGCAAAATATTGTGGAATAAAATGGTGGCTGATTTTTACAAGCCTTTTCATAACGGCGTAGAGCATACGCTTGAAAATGCAGAACGGGCCGTGGGGGAAAGATTGCTGGGAGATGATGAAAACGGCAAGCCGGTAATTGCAAGAATGGGGCGCTACGGCCCGATGGTGCAGTTGGGCACAGCCGATGATGAAGAAAAACCAAAGTTTGCCAAGCTGAAAGCTGGACAAAGCATTGAAACGATTTCGTTTGATGAAGCAATGGAGCTATTTAAGCTGCCATTGAGCTTAGGTGAATATGAAGGACAGGAAATATCAGTGAATGTAGGACGCTTTGGGCCTTACGTAAAGTTCGGCGAACAGTTCATTTCTATTCCCAGGGGCGAAGATGTATTTGATGTGGACCTGGAAAGGGCAGTTGAAATTATCAAAGCCAAGCAGGTAGAAGATGCGCCGATTGGTTTTTACCAGGATAAACCAATCACCAAGGGCAAAGGAAGGTTTGGCCCGTTCATTAAATGGAACGATATATTCATTAATGTGCCAAGGGCTTACAATTTTGACAACCTTACCCAAAAAGATTGCGATGAGCTGATCGCCAAAAAAATAGAGAAAGAATCCAACCGCTATATACAGCAATGGCCTGCAGAAAAAATTGCTATTGAGAACGGCCGCTGGGGCCCGTTCATCCGCTTTGGCAAAAAGATGATGAAGCTGGGAGCTAAAAAAGACAAATCAAAATACACAGCAGAAGAACTGGCTAGCATTGATCTTGCTATAGTGAAAGAAATGATACAGGAGCAGGACCCAACCGCTTTCAGCAAAAAAACACCTGTGAAAAAAGCAGCGAAAAAAGCGGCGCCCGGGAAAGCAGCGAAAAAGAAATAATATTGCTCATTGTTAAATGGTTAAATTGTTGAATACCTGGTTCAGGGCCTGGCAACAATTCATATTAACCATATAACAAATGATTTCTGTAAAGTATAGCATTAATAAAGAGGATTACATCAACTACTACACTTATGTAACCTGGGATGCGCCCAACCGCAGGCGCTCAAGGATGAAATATTACCTGCGGCAGCTTGCGATTAATGCGGCCATACTGGCAATACTGATATTTACCGATATATTCCGGCTAAACCCCGTTTACTTTTATATCTATGCAGGTATACTGGTAGTAACAGCCGCATTGCAGATATTATACGCCCGCAGTACCATTAAAAAACAGGCAGAAAAAATTGCTGCAAGCGAGAACAATGCTTCTGTTTTTTTAGAGACACAGGCAGAAATTACCGATGCAGGCATAGCATTAAAAGACGAAATTTCAGAAAGGAAATATGTATGGAAAGCTTTTGTAAGAAAGCAGGAAAATGATGAATATTATTTTCTTTTTACCAATGCCATTGAAGCAATTATTTTTCCTAAACGCATTTTTAAAATGCCGGATGAAAGAAAACAATTTGAAAAGCTGCTGTCACAGCATCTTTCCTTTGACGCAGAAGTGGGTTATTTGATTAAAGAGTAGAAATTTTACCTTTATCCCATCAATGAAGATCACAAAATTATTCAATAATTTTTTCAACAGTGAAAAGGCAGGCGGCATTGTTTTGATAGGCTGCACAGCATTATCATTGATATTGGCCAATTCTTCTTTCAGCAATACCTATATTGATTTCTGGCATATTGATATTGCAGGCGAGCATCTCTCCCACTGGATAAACGATGGCTTAATGGCCATTTTCTTTTTACTTATCGGGCTTGAGCTGGAAAGAGAGCTATATACCGGCGAACTGTCAAACATTAAAGACGCTCTGCTGCCTATTGCCGCCGCACTGGGCGGGATGTTAGTGCCGGCAGGTATTTATTTGCTCTTTAATTATGGTGGTGCCACGCAATCCGGCGCAGGCATTCCTATGGCAACGGATATTGCATTTGCCCTCGGTATTCTATCATTATTGGGCAGTAAGGTGCCCGCCTCGCTGAAAGTATTTTTAACTGCACTGGCAGTAATTGACGATCTCGGCGCTATTTTGATAATTGCCGTTTTTTATACAGGCACATTGGCCTGGGGCAATCTATTCATTGCGCTGGGAATATTTGCTGCATTGCTTATTTTAAACAGGCTGAAAGTAAATAACCTTTTCCCCTATTTGATCGGCGGCATTGCCATGTGGTATTTTATGCTGCATTCCGGCGTGCATGCCACCATCACCGGTGTGCTGCTGGCATTTACCATCCCTTTTAAAAAAGATGATGAAAAATCGCCTTCCCATACGCTGCAGCATTTTTTACATATCCCCGTAGCATTCATCATCCTCCCTTTGTTTGCGCTGGCAAATACTGCTATTGTTATCAGCACGGGCTGGCAGCAGGTATTTACAGAACATTATGGCATTGGCATCGCCGCAGGGTTGATTGCGGGCAAAGCCACCGGGATTTTCCTGTTTAGCGCTATAGCAGTAAAAACGGGCATCTGTAAATTGCCGCCGGATTTAAACTGGAAAACAATTGGTGGAGTTGGTTTTCTCGGCGGCATCGGATTTACGATGTCCATTTTCATCACCCTGCTTGCGTTTGGAAATGAAATAATCATTAACAATGCAAAATTTATTATCCTGCTCGCTTCTCTGGTATCGGGTATCATTGGCTATCTTTTTTTGAAAGCTGTGCTGGAGATATCCGGCAGCGGTGAGTAGCAACCCTAATTTATGTTTTCGGGAAAATAAGACCCGGCATTATTGTTGCAACATTAAAAGTCATAATTTTAGCTTTCAAACAGTTTTTTTAATCTCACTAAAAAATAAAACAGTATGAAAAAAACATTCTTACTTGCCGGCGCATTGGTATTAAGCCTTGGCATCTTTTCGTTTACAAATAAGATCAGCACCGACACGCTGACCGTTGACACTCAAAAAAGTAAAGTAACCTGGAACGGCGCTGCTCCTGATCATTACCATGTGGGCGAAATAAATATTAAAAGCGGTACAGTTTCAGTAGAGGATGGAAAAATAACAGGCGGTACCTTTACACTTGACCTTAACTCTATTAAATCTACTGACGGGACAGGTGAAAAATTAGACGGCCATTTAAAATCCCCTGATTTTTTTGATGCAGTAAAGGGTGATGCTGTTTATACTATAACAGGTGTTAAATACACGGCTGAAAATGTTGCAGAAATAACAGGTACTTTATCTGTAAAAGGGCTGACTGTTCCGGTATCATTGACCGGTAAGATTCGTGGCATTAAAGACGGAAATTTATTTGCTCAGGCTAATTTCAGCCTTGATCCTTCCGCATTGGCTTTTAAATACGTTGCCGGTATTGATGTAAGCGTAAGCCTGTTTGCTTCTAAGTAATTGCAGTTAGTTGATCAGTGATCGGTTAATACAGTTGATTTAACCGGTCACTGGTTTGCTAATCACAGATCACTTATTTCCTCCAGCGCCCCCTGCAATTCACTGTACGCATGGCGGTCGTTCACTTTCTTCGTTTCTTCCATACCACGTTCATATACTTTAATGGCATCATCAATATTACCGGAGCGCTCCAATAATTTTCCCAGGTGATAGTATGAACCCACATAACCAGGCTCTCTTTCCAGGATAGCTTCAAATAATTTCTTTGCTTCCGCATTATTGCCTGCTTTAATGTATTCCAGCGCCAGTGCATGCCGCAAAAAGCTGTCATTGGGTGAAGCCTGTAAAAATTCCAGCAATTTTTCTATCCTGCCCATGCAATAAATATTTTTTATGCTCTTGTTTAAAAATATCACTGCAACCATTACCTTTGCCGATAGTTGCATAAACAACTAAACGAACGGTTGCATCAATATCACTACTCAAAAAAACGAAATAAGAACGTATGAAGATCTTAGTCTGCATCAGCAAAACCCCTGATACCACTGCAAAAATAGCTTTCACCGATAACAACACAAAGTTTGCAGGTGACGGTGTGCAGTGGATAATCAATCCCTACGATGAATGGTATGCCCTGGTAAGGGCCATTGAATTAAAGGAAGCTGATGGTTCTGCTGTCATTCATTTGGTGACGGTTGGCGCTGCCGATGCAGAGCCTGTTATCCGTAAAGCATTAGCATTGGGCGGCGATGAGGCCATCCGGATCAATGCGGATAGCCATGACAGTTATTATATAGCTTCCCAAATTGCAGAAGTGGCAAAGGCAGGTAAGTATGATTTGATTTTAACAGGTAAAGAAACCATTGACTACAACGGATCTTCTATTGGAGGCATGGTAGCTGAGCTGCTTGATTTACCTTATTTATCGCTCGCCATCAAGCTTGATCTTGAAGGAAGCAATGTAACCGTAGTAAGGGAAATTGACGGTGGTGAAGAAACCAACAAAGCCGGGCTGCCCGTGGTAGTTAGTTGTCAAAAAGGCATGGCCGAACAACGAATCCCCAACATGAAAGGCATTATGGGGGCCAGGACAAAGCCGTTGAAAGTGCAGGAGCCTGTTGCTGTTGATGCATTGACTTCTATTGTAAGTTTTGACTTACCTCCGGCAAAAGCAGGCGTTAAATTAATTCCGGCAGATAACCCTGAAGAATTAGTCCGCTTGCTTCATGAAGAAGCAAAAGTGTTTTAAAAATATTCAATCAACAATATTCAATCTTAAATACAATGAGTGTTTTAGTTTTTTTAGATAATGCAGACGGTCACATAAGGAAAGCCTCTCTTGAAGCAGCATCTTACGCTGCAAAACTTGCCGGACAAACAGGAACAACTGCAGAAGGTATTGTTCTTGGAAATGTGACAGAAGATTTAGCTGCCTTGGGTAAATACGGACTTATAAAAGTTTATACCGTAAAAAACGATGCCCTCAAAAATTTTGATGCACAGGTTTACAGTAAAGTAATTGCAGAAGCTGCTGCCAATGCTGACGTAATCATACTGTCAAACAACATTGCAGGCAAAGCCATTGCGCCGCGGTTGAGCGCAAGGCTCAAAGCCGGCCTGGTTACAGGTGCAGTGGCGTTGCCTGATACCAGCAATGGTTTTGTGGTAAAGAAAAATGTATTCAGCGGAAAAGCCTTTGCCAATGTTTCGATTAATACTGCTAAAAAAATAATCGCTCTTAATCCTAACTCCTATCCTGTTATCACTACTGAAGGCACGGCCGCAACAGAAGAGCTGAACATTGCAGTGGACGCACCTAAAGTGCAGGTAACGGCAACGAATAAGGCAGAAGGCGAAGTGCCGCTCACCGAAGCGGAAATAGTAGTAAGCGGTGGGCGTGGATTAAAAGGTCCCGAAAACTGGAGCCTGGTAACCGACCTTGCCAAAGCGCTGGGCGCTGCCACTGCCTGCAGCCGTCCCGTGGCCGATGTGGGCTGGCGCCCCCATCACGAGCACGTGGGGCAAACCGGTATTGCCATTGCACCCAATCTTTATATTGCCATTGGCATTTCCGGCGCCATACAGCACCTGGCCGGCGTTAACCGCAGCAAAACCATTGTGGTGATCAATAAAGACCCCGAAGCGCCTTTCTTTAAAGCGGCTGATTATGGCATTGTAGGTGATGCATTTGAAGTAGTGCCGAAAATCACAGAAGCAGTGAAGAAAATAAAGGGTGCATAGTTTTTATGTCACCGGCAATTGTTTCTTTTTTCAACTCCATTGGCGTTGCACACTTGTACAGAATATCTTTATTGAACTTTTAAAAAACCATAGCAATGCTATGGTTTTTATATTGGAGAACATGAACAAATTTATCCCCAAAAGAAGCCCTTGAATTCTCCCGCCGGCAAACCAAAAGAATAAATACCCCATATAAAAAAATGCCTTAGTTTCGTACCTGATTATGAAAAAGATAGAACTGGAAATAGTGGCCCTTTCCCACAGCATTACGCAAACGCATTCTTATGCCGTGGTGCTGGGTGAAATCAACGGGCTTCGCAGGCTGCCGATCGTGATTGGCGGCTTTGAAGCACAGGCCATAGCAGTGGCGCTGGAACGCATGAACCCCAGCCGTCCTCTTACGCATGACCTGATGAAGAATTTTATGCTTGCCTTTAATGTGGAACTCCACGAAGTAGTGATCAACGACCTGCAGGAAGGCATCTTTTACAGCAAGCTCGTTTGCAGCAGTGAAAATGATACAGTAGAAATTGATTCCCGTACTTCCGATGCACTGGCACTGGCCGTGCGCTTCGGATGCCCTATTTATACTTACGAAAATATCCTCGAAAGCGCCGGCATACTCATGGAAAATGAAGACAAGAAAAAAGGCGGCCAGCAGCAATCCGTGACCACCGACAGCAGCCGGGAAGATCTTAAATCATTGTCGCTGCAGGAGCTGAACACCCTGCTGAATGAAGTGCTGGAACAGGAAGACTATCTCCGTGCCATCGCCATCAGGGATGAGATCAACAACAGGAAGAAATAAAACCACAAAAGGTTTAGCCATGATTTCACTGATCGCACAAATAAGCTCCGCTTATTCTTCTGTGGCCAAAAAATAATTCATGTTCATTCGTGTAATTCGCGGCTAACCAAAAATTAACGGCATAAATGGTTGTTTTTCCCAATTGCAAAATCAATATCGGCCTGCAAATTCTTGATAAAAGGGAAGACGGCTTTCATAATTTGGAAACTGTTTTTTGTCCCGTTCCTGTAAAAGATGTATTGGAAGTAATCCGTGCAAAAGACGGCACACAGCAGCATATTACTTTTACCCAGTCCGGCAACGCGGTAAGCGGCGATGCAGACGATAACCTTTGTGTAAAAGCATATCAATTGCTCAAAAAAGATTTTCCGCAATTGCCGCCTGTGCAAATGCACCTGCACAAAGCGATACCCATAGGTGCAGGGCTTGGCGGCGGCTCTGCCGATGGCGCTTTTGCATTAAAATTATTCAACGATAAATTCCGGCTCCATTTATCAACGGAACAATTAATCGCTTATGCCCTGCAGCTCGGCAGTGATTGTCCTTTCTTTATTCTCAATAAACCCGGCTTTGCATCAGGCAGAGGCGAAATATTAATGCCCGCTGATGTTTCGCTAGCAGGATATCAATTAATGATCGTCAATCCCGGTATCCACATTAATACAGGGTGGGCATTTTCACAATTGAAAAAAGAAAAAAGGGAATCAAAAAATTTGTTTCAATCAATACAGCAGCCCATTGAAAACTGGCGCCATACCATCAGTAATGATTTTGAGGCAGCCGTTTTTCCTGCACATCCTGTACTGGAAGAAATAAAAACGGAATTGTACCGTCAGGGCGCCCTGTATGCGGCCATGAGCGGCAGCGGCAGCACCCTGTATGGTTTGTTCAGTAAAACCGCATCCCCCCTGTTTCATTTTCCCGGCCACTATTTTATAAAGTCTGTTCTGTTGTAGAATTGTTAGAATTTACTGCTGCCGCCGTCTTTTTTACAAAAGGCGGGCAGATATGAGTGCATTATAATAAATTGCACCCTCCAATAATAATTTCAACAATGATGAGACAAATTTATCTGCTGGGCGCTGCCCTTTTTACCGGAACAATATCTTTTGGGCAAGCCAGCGAAAAAGTACCCAAGGACTGGCACCAGCTTGACAAAGCGACTACCGGTTATTACGGCATCAGCCTGGACAAAGCATACGATTTCATCAAGACCAAAAAATTAAAAAGCAGGCAGGTGCTGGTGGCCGTTATTGACAGCGGCATTGACACTGCACAGGAAGACCTGAAGCCTGTTTTGTGGACCAATCCCAAAGAAATTCCCTACAATGGTATTGATGATGACCACAACGGCTATGTGGATGATATACACGGATGGAATTTCCTGGGCGGTAAGGATGGAAAAAACGTTACACATGACAGTTATGAGGCAGCAAGGGTGTACACTGCACTGAAAGCAAAGTACGGGGATGTCATCCCTGAAGAAGATTCTGCCATGACCAAAGAACAAAAGGCTGAAATTGAAACATACAAAAAAGCAAAGCAAAAAATTGTAGGAGATGTGGACCAGGCGGAAATTGCTTTTATAAAAAAGATGCTCCCCATTCTTTCAAAAGGCGACAGTGCCATAAGAAAAGAAACAGGCAAGGAAGAGTATAATTGCAATGACCTCGATTCTTTTAAATCGGAAAACCAAAGCGCCCAGTTTGTAAAAATGTACATGATGGAGCTTTGCAAAGGGAATGGCACCAACGAGATTTCAAATAAAGAAATAAAAGAACAATTTGAAGGCTCCCTTCAAAAAGCAGAAGCTGCTGACAAAGCACCTGAAGAATACCGCAAAAATGTAGTGGGTGATAATGAAGCGGATATCAATGACCGTTATTATGGCAATAACGACCTTATGACCACCACTTCCATGCACGGCACACACTGCTCCGGCATTATTGCAGGCGTAAGAAATAATGATAAAGGCGGCGATGGCATTGCAGATAATGTGCGCATTATGATGGTAAGGGCGGTGCCTGATGGTGACGAACATGATAAAGATATTGCGCTGGCCATCCGTTATGCTGTTGACAATGGTGCGCAGGTTATCAGCATGAGCTTTGGAAAAGAATTTTCGCCGCAAAAGCAATGGGTGGATGATGCCGTACGGTATGCAGAACAAAAAGGTGTGCTGCTGGTACATGCCGCAGGCAATGACGCAAAGAATATTGACAGCACTGATAATTTTCCGACCGTTAATTTCTTAAACGGTCAAAGGGCTACCAACTGGATCACTGTCGGCGCCAGTGGCGATCCGAAGAATGGCGGCATCACTGCAAGCTTCAGCAACTATGGCAAAAGGGATGTGGACGTATTTGCGCCCGGTGTGCAGATATATGCCACGCTGCCCGGCGGCAATAAATATGGAAGGCTTTCCGGCACCAGCATGGCTTGCCCCGTGGTGGCTGGCACTGCGGCTTTGCTGATGGAGTATTTTCCCAGGCTCAATGCGCAGCAAATAAAATATGTGATTGAAAAATCAGCCGCCGCACCGGATATTGATGTAAACATCCCGGGTACAGAGGATAAAGTGAAGTTGAGCGACATCAGCAAAACAGGCGGCTTGCTGAACGCATATAATGCCGTGGTGCTGGCTGACAAGTTACAAAACACGCTGCCGGCAAAAACAAAGCTGCCCAAACCAAAACTGGTAAAAAAGAAAAAAGGATAAAACAGGATATACCTGATTAAAAAACCGGGAACACATATTCCCGGTTTTTTGTGCAATAAAAATTTTGCTATTGAAACCACAGGGAATTGTAAATTTATTCTCCGTAAAAGTACAACCATGCTAAAACCATCCCCGACCACCAGTTATTTCCAGCGCTATATTGACCAGGTGCCGGACGAAAATCTTATCACTGCATTTAAAAACCAGACAGCGGGGCTTGCTGCTTTTCTTAACAGCATCAGCGAAGAAAAGTCAACCCATGCCTATGCTGCAGGGAAATGGACAATAAAAGAATTGCTGCAGCATGTGATTGACACGGAAAGAATATTTAATTACCGGGCACTTTGCTTTGCAAGGGGTGAAAAACAAAACCTTCCCGGCTTTGAAGAAAACGATTATGCTGCCCATTCATTTGCTGGTAAGCGCCGCTGGGCAGATATTGTGCAGGAATTTTTAGCCCTGCGAGCATCTACCGAAATGATGTACGGAAGCTTTGATGAAGCCGTAATGAATAACAGCGGGAAGGCAAACAATAACCCGTCAACTGCGCTGAGCATGGGCTTTACTACCATAGGGCATTATTATCACCACAAAAAAATTTTAGAAGAAAGGTATTTATAAAGAGATCCGGGCATACAACAAAACAGCCACCTGTAAAGGCGGCTGTTTTATTTAAGTTCTTTTTACAACTTAATTTTTCTTCACGGCTTCAGTGTCATTGTTGATGAGAGCTACATTATTCTGTTTTATCATGTCATTCATCACCTTTACCGTTTCATCAATATAGATATCTGATTTAATGCGGTTGATAAATTGCTTGTTCTTTTCCGTCTTCTCTTTGTCTGTACCAATTTTTTCCAGGTCAGCACCGGTATTTACCACGGTTAGCTGGTTAGGCAATTTATACAGGCTGTCCAGCGCTTTATAGGTTGCCTTTAGTTCTGTTTGTTCTTCCCTGTATTTGGCAAGGTTCAATGAAAGGGCCTCATCATTCTTTTTATCTATCCATTCAATTTTATCCCTTAACCCTGAAAATACAGTGCTGTTCTTTACCTGGTTGCTGGCAGTATTCACTACTGCATCTGTACTGTAAGCAGGCGTCCAGGGTTTATAATCAGCTTTTGAAATCTCATCCCAGTTCAGGGCTGTAGTATTATCCTTTTCTCTTGCTTTCGCCAGCTCGTACCTGTCAGGGATTATTACATCGGGCACCACGCCTTTTAATTGTGTGGCTCCGCCGTTTACCCTGTAAAATTTCTGAATGGTAAGTTTAATAGTGCCAAGATCTTCCTGCTCCTTGCCAAACTGTAAAGAAGAATTACCCGGCGTTAAAGGAATGGTGCGCTGCACCGTGCCTTTGCCGTAAGTGGAGCTGCTGCCTATCACGATACCACGTTTGTAATCCTGTATAGCTGCAGCAAAAATTTCAGATGCAGAGGCGCTGTATTCATCCACCAGCACAGTAAGCGGTCCTGTATACAATACGCTTTTGTCCCTGTCTTTTAATTGCATGGGCTGCTCCTGGTCACGGGCTTTTACCTGCACTACAGGACCATCCTCAATAAACAATCCTACCATCTTCACCACTTCCGGCAAAGAACCGCCGCCATTGCCACGCAGGTCCATCACAATACCTTCCACCTTTTCAGCTTTCAGTTTTTCAATCTCCCTTGCCACGTCATCACTGCACCTTGGCCCGTTGGGGTTGTCAAAATCCATATAAAATTCCGGCAGGTAGATGTAGCCAATTTTATGTTCGCCGTTGATGATCGCACTCTTCGCAAACGTATCATCCAATTTTATTTCATCTCTTTTTAAAGCGATCACTTTTATATTGCCGTCAGGCTTACGCACGGTAAGCTTCACAATAGTGCCTGCTTCTGCACCACGTATCAGCTTTACAGCATCCGATACTGCATAGCCAGTTACATCTACCGGTTCGGCATTGCCCTGCCCTATTTTTGTTATTTCATCATTCACGCCCAGTTCCCCGCTTTTCCATGCCGGCCCGCCGGTAACAAGGCTGGCTACTTTTATTTTGCTTTCTTCTTCTTTCAGCTGTGCGCCGATACCATAAAACCTGCCGCTCATCATTTCATTAAAACCCCTGCTGTCAACAGGCGCAAAATAGTTCGTGTGCGGATCCATTTCGCCGGTAATGGCATTTACAAATGAACTGAATAATTCATCTGTAGTGTTATGGTTTTTAAGCGTGGTAAAATAGCGGTCAATTTGTTTCCTCACCTGGTCACGTGCTTCCCTTTCCAGGGTGCTGTCTGCTTTGTACACAAATTTTTTAATATCGGCAGCAGTAGCGCTGTCGGTAGTGGCGGTTATTTTCCTGTTCTTATTTTTTTCCCTGTCATCAAGCATATCTGCATAGCGCACCAGCACCAGATATTTCAGGCGCTTGCGCCAAACTTCTTTTCTTGCTTCGTTATTTTTAGGATAGTTTGTTATTTTATCGCCATCCATTACCACTGAATCACTTTTGGAAAAATCAATGGGCCTGCTCAATATGTCTTTATAAAACTGTGACGCTTCATTAAGCCTTCTTGAGTAAGAATTACTAATGGTATAAAATGATTCCAGCGTGGCGCCATGGATTTCATTGTCGATAGTAGTGGCATATTTTTGAAAGCTGTCTATATCAGCCTGCAAAAAAATGGTTTTGTCATCGTCAAGGTCTTTGAGAAAACCATTCAGCACTTCTTTTGAAAAAGCATCATCAATTTTCCTGGGGCTGTAGTGGCCTTCCTCCAGTATTAAACCAATGTTCCTGAGCACTTTTTCATAGCGGGATTTCGGATTGTCGTTATTGCCGGTTCGTGAAAAGGCAAAAAATGCCATTACCACCGTAAGCACCAGCAATACCGGGAAAAATTTTTTGTTCATAATTATCTGCCTTAGTTGTAGCATGAAGTAAAATTAACGGAAAAAACAGTGTGATTATTTCAATAACAACCCGTTTAAAACAAATGTTTTCTTAAAAAATGATGAATGGAAAAATCAGCCAAAGGTTGTAAATGGGGATAAAATCAAAAAAGGCCTTCGCGGAAGAAGACCTTTTAAGTGACCGGGTAACTGAAGGGGCTCGAACCCTCGACCCTCAGAATCACAATCTGATGCTCTAACCAACTGAGCTACAGCTACCGTTTTTTGGAGGAGCAAAAGTAACAAAAAACAGTTCCCCTTCAAAATCAGGAGCTGTTTTTTTGAAAAAAGTACAGCCAAAAGAATACAGACCGTTTATCAGTTCTTATCATTTACTTTGCAAACCAAAAAACAAATCATGCACTGGCCGGGATATTTAATAATTGTTCTTTTATCCACTTTTACAGGATGGGCCGTTACCCGGATAACAGTTAAAATACTTTTTCATCCACGCAGGCCGGTAAAACTGTTTGGGTTTACCCTGCAGGGGGTACTTCCTAAAAACCAGCCGCTTATTGCTGAAAAGCTCGGGCAACTGGTAAGCAAAGAATTATTCTCATTTACCGCTATAGAACAAAAAGTGACGAACCCGGAAAATTTTCAAAAACTGAAACCGGAAATTGAAGCACATATTGATAATTTTTTAACCTATAAGCTGAAAGAGGTTTTTCCCATGCTGTCCATGTTCATCGGTGAAAAAACAATCAACCAGATGAAGAGTGCTTTTTTGCAGGAGCTGGAAAAATTGTTCCCTGTGCTGATGAAAGGTTATATCAGCAAAATGCAGCAGGATTTTGATCCTGAAAAAACCGTTGCTGAAAAAGTAGCGGAATTCTCTTTGGAAAAATTAGAGAATATTTTATACCGGGATGCGGCAAAACAACTTCGCCTGTTCCAGCTCTTTGGGGCACTCTTTGGTTTTTTAATGGGGTTAACGGAAGTGGCTGCGGCCTTTTTAATGAAATAGACTACTGAAGATCCGAAGTAACCCCTCCTCTCTTGTAAAGTTTCTTCCTTCTTTTTTTGAAAAATTTGCTGTATTCAAAAATTTTATTTTACTTTGTAATTCAAAGTACTTTCAAAGCCGCATTTACACTTATTTTTTAAATATCTTTTTATGGCAAGAACTGATAACACACTGGTACGCCTGTCTGTTGAAACACACAGGAAGGGCACTGGGGAGAGGATATTGCAATTGTTTATACATTCATTACCTCTTCTGTTTGTTAACGGGGTAACAGTGAAGCAACGGTCTAAAGTTTTGGCTCCCTGCACACCGGGGAATTGATTAAAAATTCACTTAATTGTAACAATTTATTGTTGCCGTTCATCCATTAAAAATACAGGGCTTAAACTTTATTGACTGAAATTTGCCGCTATTTGGCAATCAAAAAACCACTCATGAAAAAATTGCAACAAACTCTTCTTTTTTCTTTTTTCCTCATTTCATCTGGCAACCTGCTGGCCCAGTTCCCCGGCGGCGGCATGCGTGGCGGTGGCCAGGGCATGAACATCGGGCATTTTTATGGCAAGGTGGAAGATGCGGGCACACACAAGCCCGTGGAAGCAGCTTCCATACAATTGCTGCAAAACAAGTTTGATTCCGCTACAAAAAAGAAAAAGGACGTGATTGTAAGCGGTATGCTTACCGATAAGAAAGGGGAATTCAGCCTGGAAAATTTAGCCGTAATGGGCAATTACAGGCTCAGGATAACTGCTATCGGCTACAAGCCTATTGAGCAAAAAGTGGCTTTTGACCTGAACATGGGCGCTGCAAGAAATGGCGATATGAGCAGCATGCTGAATGCCGTGGACAAAGATCTTGGGAATATACAACTAGAGATAGATGCCCAGCAATTGCAGGAAGTAACGGTAACCAGTTCAAAGCCCTTACTAACGATGGCGATTGACCGAAAAATATTTAATGTAGAAAAAAACCTCACCAGCGTAGGCGGCTCCGCTGTTGATGTGATGAAAAGTGTGCCCGGCCTCAACGTGGATATTGACGGCAATGTAACCATGCGTAACGCATCGCCGCAAATATTTGTGGACGGCAGGCCTACCACCATGACGCTTGACCAGATACCGGCCGATGCTATTGCCACCGTGGAAATCATCACCAACCCTTCGGCAAAGTATGATGCTTCGGGCGGCGGGGCAGGCATATTAAATATAGTGATGAAGAAGAACCGCAAAACAGGCTATAACGGCAATATACGGGCAAGCATTGACAGGCGTGGCCGCCCGGGGTTTGGTGCAGATATCAATATCAGGCAGCAAAAGATAAATTTCTTTGCTTCGGCGAATGCGATCTTCCGCAAATCGGTCAGCACTGCCAGTACGGAAAGAACAGATTTCCTGAATAATGCCACGGCATCCCTTGTGCAAAAGAACGGGCCGGTAGGCAGAGGCATGTTTGGTTTTGGCAGGGCAGGTTTTGATTATTTTATTGATAACCGCAATACCATAACCATTGCAGGTAATATCAGCGGCGGTCAGTTTAAGAATAAAGACCTTATCAATATCAACAGGGATACTGCCTTTAATGCCATTAACAATATGGACAGCATTGTTGCAGATTACGGCAACCGCAGCAGCAACAGCGTTAATAATTTCAGGAACTACGGCACCAGCCTCAGCTTCAAGCACAATTTTGCCAAAGCCAATAAAGATATCAGCGCAGATGTAAATTACAATTACAGCAGGAATGATAATACAAACGAGCTTGGTACGCAGTATTTCTACCCCGGCGGAGCAGAAAAAGTACCTTTGATTTTTGAAAAATCGCAGGGCGGCGGTAATTCAAAATTTTTCACTTCACAGGTTGATTTTTCTGACCCTATAACAGATAAGATCAAGCTGGAAGCCGGTGGCAGGATCGCTATCAGGAATTTTTACAGCTTCAATAATAATTTTATTAAAAACCCCGGCACGGATGAATATATTCCTGTTCCTGTATTAAATAATGAGTATAAGTTTAAGGACAGGGTATTGGCAGGCTATGTAACTTTTTCGCAGCAGCTAAAGAGTTTCACTTACCAATTAGGGTTAAGGGTTGAAAGCTCCAGGTATGATGGCGACCTTATCAGCAAAAACCAACCGTTCAGCAATGAGTTTCCTTTCAGCCTTTTCCCCAGCGCTTTTGCCACGTATAAGATTAATGACAAGCAGGATATACAGTTGAATTATTCAAGAAAAATAAACCGGCCGAATTTTTTCCAGCTGATACCGTTCATTGATTATACGGATTCGCTCAATTTATCAAAAGGTAATCCTGACCTGGTACCGGAGTTTACCAATTTAATCGAGCTGGGTTATCAAAACCAGCTGGCAGCGGGCCACAGCTTGCTGGCTACCATTTATTTCAAGAATACGGATAATGTAATAGCCCGCTATCAATACAAGGATATAAATCCTAATCCTGCGGGCAAGCCGGATTCTGTAATTTTTACCACTTTTGCCAATGCCAGCAAAACATATACAGTTGGGCTGGAGCTTACTGCTAAAGACAAAATCACCAAATGGTGGGACATTACTACTAATTTCAACCTGTTCAACGCCACATTGAATGCCGGTAACTTACCCGGGGGCATAAACGATAACCAGGTAAGCTGGTTTGCCAAAATGAACCACAATTTTAAACTGCCTAAAAACTTTTCAATACAGCTGAGCGGCGATTACCAGGCCAAAACACTGGTATCGCAAAGCGGTGGCGGCGGAGGCCGTGGTGGTGGCACATTTGGCGGCGGCGGCATGCCTCCTTCAGCACAGGGCTTTATAAGGCCGTTTTATGGAGTGGATATTGCGATAAGAAAAGATTTTTTAAAGAATAATGCCGCTTCGCTTACGCTGCAGATGAGTGATGTGTTCAGGACAAGGCTCAACAGCGTGTTCACCCAATCGGTATATTTTGAGCAGGATGCAGAACGCCGCCGTGACCCTCAAATGGTGCGGCTGAATTTTAACTGGCGCTTTGGCAAGATAGATGTATCGCTTTTCAAACGCAAGAATACAAAGGTTGATACCGAAGGCATGCAGGGCATGGGCGGAGGTGTGAATTGATGATTGATAAAATGTACAATTAATAAACAATGGCAGCTTCCCTGGCTGCCATTGTTTATTTTATAGGTTTCTTTTTAATACACAGACATAAAAAATGAAAATTAGTACTATACTTGCAACAGTAAAAAAGTTTACGCCTTTTTGAAAAAGTGTAAACTTTGTCTAAAAATTGATTATTTGCAAACAATGTATAAAACCCTTTTTTTTATTTTATTCGTTTACGCAGGCAATTTGTATGGCCAGTGGGATGGGAATAATCAAACTGTAAACAATCCTGTTTCGTCTGTATTATATAGCTATGGGCCGGTTGCTGTACCTGATGGTAATGGAGGCGCTATCATTGCGTGGACTTTGGGTAAAACGATCTTCATGCAAAGAAAAACAGTTGCCGGAATTATTAAATGGGGAGATATTGATAACCCGGTTCAAATATTCACAGGTATATATTCTGCATATATTTTAGACATAGCAAGCGATGGCCATGACGGAGCGTATATATCATGGATACATTATACCACTGCTACTGAATCAGACGTGTATATTCAACACATAAACAGTCATGGAATTTTATTATTCGGAAATAATGGCATTAAAGTAAACGATGCCAATTCCATAACCAGTAGCTACGGGAGAATTTGTGCAGGTGAAAATGGTGTAATAATAGTATGGGGAAACGAGAATCTGGAATACTGGAACCCCTTCCCCATAAACAGCAAACTTTATATTCAAAAATATAGTGCTACAGGAGAAATATTATGGCCTTCAAACTTATTAGTAAGTGAAACCAATGGAAATAAGCTGAGACCGCAGATAATTGCCGATAGCAAAGATGGGGCTTTTGTAAGTTTTACAGATGCAAGAGACAGCTCGAAAGATGAATCCGGCGCATTCACAAATTTTGATGTGTATGCCCAGCATTTTAATTCCCAAGGGGTAAGGCTATGGGGTAATAGTGACAGTGCAATAGCAACAGAAGCCGGTAACCAGTTAACTTATGATTTCAATACCGCTCCAACGATCAGTTGGCCTGCAATACAGGATAATGAGGGTGGCTTTTTGATGGTTTATCAAAACAGCGAGGGGGCACTTTGTGCCCAAAGACTGGATAGTAGTGGTAAAAAGCCTTGGCCCCAGGCTGCCATCTTAGCGACCTCATTTTCTTCAGAAGTTTATACTTTACGGGTTATTAAGGATGGAACAAATGGAATGGTTGTAACCTGGCATACTCTTCCTCCGTCCGGCAGTTATATTTTTGCACAGCGTATTTCGGGAGATGGCTCGCTTCCCTGGGGAGCTACTCCACA
>JBEHYP010000051.1:0-25507 GCA_048498115.1 Bacteroidota bacterium
CGCGCGATGGAACGCTCTACGTGTCCACGGTGTGCGCGCCATATCCCGACGAGGCCACGCTGGCATAGATGAATTATTGTTTCCACTTGCAAATAATACGATACAGCCTTTACCTCCTCGTCCATTATTTACTGCATCATTAATAGCATTAGTTATTGTAGTAGAAGGGCTACCTCCACCCCACGAATTACTCAAAATATCTGCACCATTATTTTTAGCCCAAGAAATACCATTAGCTATCCATGAATCACTTGTTATCCAACCTCGTTGTGGATCGCCTAAGGGAAACCCATTTGAATATGCAATTCTCACGGGAATTACTTTGGAGTTATATGCTACTCCAGCCACGCCAATATTATTGTTTGATACAGCAGCTACAATACCGGCGCAAGCAGTTCCGTGAGCATCATCAGTTGCTGAATTAGGTGCGCCACCCATGTTGTTTATCGTGGCATCATAACCTGGTAATAAATTAGCTGCTAAGTCTGGATGATTTAGATCTACGCCTTCGTCTATAATAGCAACCTTTATATTTTGTCCTGTTGCATAATTCCATGCACCTTCGACATGCATATCAGCACCGGGTGTACCACCAAGATATCCCTGATTTTTAATAGCCCATTGTGAGGTATAATTGGGGTCATTGGTAAACGGCTTTAGAAGCCTAATGAAGTTGGGCTCTGCGAATACTACATGGTTGTTTTCAGCTAAACGGTTTAATACTGTAAATATTTCTTGTGTGGTCAAGTCATTTAGCCTTACAAGAAATTGCCCGGTAACAAATTCATCACGAGTTATGGCAGCATTATAGGCGGAAAATAAACTGTCTATACTGGTTGTATCTGCTAATTTCACGATTATTTGCCCGGCGCATATTTCTCTTACACCATCTGCATATATTAATACTGGTTCTATCTTACGCAACTGCCCTCGTAACAGATTTGACAGGATTGCTTTTTTTTTCTTCAAAATTTATACCTGGTAAGTTGAAGGTTATTTTGGTGGTATTATTTCCGAGTAGTATAGTTTGGATGGGAGAGATTCTTTGAAGTGTTTGCTGCCAGTTAGCTCCGGAAAACTCTATATAATATTCGTTTGGTGAAATAGTGAAATTAATACTGTCTCTATTAGCCAAATAACCGATTGGCCCCTGTGCAAATAGAGAAAAGGGCAGAAGTAATAAGGGAAACAAAACCTTTTTCATCGCTTTTCAATTTTAGTTAAAAAAATATGATAATAGCTATGCTCAGAAATATCAAAAGGTCTTTGACATAATTCTTTAACATAACCGGAATACTTAATGTCAATGGAAGAGTCGGGATAATTTTTTAGTTGTTTTAATTCTGAAGAAAGTATATCTTCATTACAAAGAATAAAAGATACACTGCAAATAGAACAAAATGCCGAATCAGTATACCCTATCCAATATGTATTATTGTAAAAATTATCATTGGCGTCTAACTGTTTTTTATAGCTAATTTTCCCTACTAATTGGTTTGTATCTGATATAATTCTCGTTATTTCTCCACTACATCCACAATCTATATTTTTATCTTTTTTACATTGAGCAAAAAATAAAATTCCAGTTGCCATAAGTAAGACATGGAGAATATCTACACCCTTTTTCATAAAATAGATTATTTATTGTCAATAACGACAATTGTTTTTAATAAAGCGTTGCAATGAGTCGATAAGCTATTTAATTTATTGCAACGGAAGATTTCCTGACGAGAATGTGCCTGATTTTGCTCATTCACAATTATTGGTAATGGAAATAAAAAGAAAATTCGACTATAAATATATGTAATATTTTATCGATTTGCAAACGCTTTTTTAACTTCACATAAACTTAAAACAGTTTATTATCTTCGCCACCTAAAAATTCTCTACTATGAACCTTCACGAATACCAGGCCAAGGAATTATTAAAAAAATACAATGTTCCGGTGCAGGAAGGCATTCCCTGCAGCACACCCGGCGAAGCCGAAGAAGCGTACAGGGTTATCCATACCCAGTACGGGAGCAAATTTGCAGTGGTAAAAGCGCAGATACATGCAGGTGGCCGCGGCAAAGGAAAAATTGCCGGTACCGAACAGCGTGGTGTGGCTGTGGGCAAAAATGCAGAAGATATTAAGCAGATAGCACAAAATATCCTGGGCGGCACATTGGTTACCATTCAAACCGGGCCTGCCGGCAAACTGGTAAATAAAGTGCTGGTGGCGCAGGATGTGTATTATGAAGGGCCTAACCCCGTAAAAGAATTTTATCTCTCCATATTGCTTGACCGCAGCAAGGGGCAAAACGTGGTAATGTACAGCACCGAAGGCGGTATGAACATTGAAGATGTGGCGCATGATACGCCTGAAAAAATATTTAAAGAATGGGTACACCCCGGGGGTGGGCTGCAGGCTTTCCAGGCAAGGAAAATTGCTTTTAACCTGGGCCTGAGCGGTGAAGCATTTAAAAACTGCGTAAAGTTTGTAACCAATTTATACAATGCTTATGTCGGGCTGGATTGCGGCATGCTGGAAATAAATCCTTTGTTTAAAACCAGCGATGACAAGATCATCGCCGTAGATTGTAAGATGAATGTGGATGACAATGCCCTGCTGCGCCATGCAGACGTAGCTGCATTAAGGGATATTACGGAAGAAGACCCGACAGAAGTGGAAGCAGGCAAATACAACCTGAATTTTGTAAAACTGGATGGCAACGTAGGCTGCATGGTAAACGGCGCCGGCCTTGCTATGGCCACGATGGATATGATTAAATTAAGCGGCGGTGAGCCTGCCAACTTTTTGGATGTAGGCGGCACAGCCAATGCACAAACAGTGGAAGCCGGCTTCCGTATTATTTTAAAAGACCCGAAAGTAAAAGCAATTCTCATCAACATCTTTGGCGGCATTGTTCGCTGCGACAGGGTGGCACAGGGTGTAATTGATGCTTACAACTCCATTGGTAATATTCAGATCCCCATTATTGTGCGCCTGCAGGGCACCAATGCCGATATAGCCAAGGAACTTATTGACAACAGCGGCCTTAAAGTGCAGAGCGCTATTTTGCTGAGCGAAGCGGCCGGGCTGGTGAATAAAGCGGTGGCGTAAACTTTTTTTACAGCAAAATAATGCCCGCTCTTTTCAAAAGGGCGGGTTTTTTATTGTATTTTTTTGTAACATTACAAAGATTTTATGCCCAAACAAACTAATTAACACTTATGATTTCTATATTTCTATCAGGTAAGAAAGCAGGGTTGCTATTCTTATTATGTGCCCTTTCTTTTTTTTCATACAGTCAAAATGCCTGGAATGCCAATAATTTCAAAATAAGCAAAGATTCTGCTAATCTTGAAGATATGGCTGGGGCAGTGCCGCTAACTTTTTCAACTTCTTCGCCTAATGTTACAGACACAATTGCTTTTCCAAATGGCTTTGTGTTTAAGTTTGGGGAAACAGCTTATACCTGTTTTTCAGCTTGTGATGATGGGTATATACGGCTGGGGGGAAAAATTCAAACTATATATTCCCATACAGAGCCTAATATTATTGGAGCGTTTGTTGATGGTTTTTTCTATAATGTTGTCAGTGGCTGGAAAGTTGTGGGCATTGCACCATATAGAAAATTAGTGATTGAATGGGCGGGCACGTTTTATGCCACAAGCCAAAACATTAAATACCAGTTGTGGTTGAATGAGACAACCGGGAAAATAGATATAGTACATAGCGGCATTAATTCATTTGCCAGCAATGCAAGTAATTATGAAATATTTTGCCATACTCAAATCGGCACTCAAAATGCTTTGGTGGCAATAGTTGTTCAAAATGATGGCAATGGAACAGCAGTTGCCAATTATACAAGCACTCTAAGCTGCAATGCAAAAATACCTGCCAACACAAAATACACTTTTGCGCCAGACACTGCCAGGCCTGTGCGCCCCGGTATTGTTTTTTCGAATATCCAGCCCGGCTGTTTTACGGTGGCTGTTAAAGATTCTTCAAATAATGAATCAAAATTGTTTCTTGAAAAAATGAAAGCGCCCGGCATATACACTGTGTTGAGCCAGCAGGTTGCCACAGATGCGCCTGGAACAGGAACTTTATATGCAGTAAACGAAGCTAATCTGCAACCGGATTCAGTATACACTTACCGGGCTTATGCCACCAACGGGTTTGTACATTCCGATACAACAATTGTGAGTTTGCGAACGCCTGCGGCTTTGCTTTCAGGAGTTAAAAGAATACCCGGCGATTACCCCTCGGTTAATGCTTTGCTAAGTGATGCTTTATGTAAACAGGTTTATGGCCAATTGATAATAGAACTGCAAAATGATTATTCTTTTGCTGCAGAAAACGGTTCCATACAATTTCTGCCTGCTCTCAGCAATAAGTTTATACAGGGCATCACCATCAGGCCTGCGGCAAACGTTTCTTCATTATTATTAACCAATAGCGCTAATATTATAATGTTGCTTGTGGATAGTGTAAATTTTGTAACTATTGATGGAAGACCTGGTGGCACTGGCAGTGCGGGAGTGTTAACGTTCAGGCAATCTTATAATGCCAGCCCGGCTGTTGCATACATAAATGGTGCAGGCTATGGTAACGTGCAGTATATAAAATTTGAGGGCAACAACTACTCTTACGGCATTTTGCATACAGGCACGGAAAAACCGGGCGCTACTTATAATGGGCAGAAAGCAGCCAGTAATATGCTGATAAGAAATTGTGCTTTCGGCCCGCTTTCAGGCACAGCATTGCTTTTATCAGGAATTGGTGGAAACAATAATATCATTCGTGACAACGAGTTTTCAAGGTTTGGGTCCTGTGCTGTATTGTACAAAGGCGGGACTAATTGCAGGATAGCGCACAATAGATTCTACAGACCCGAGTTTGTTTCCAATACAAGTACCTATGGAGTAATTGATGCCAGCAGCGTCGGCGAAAATTTTATGGTTGACAGCAACCGGATTGGAGGCTCAGTTGCAGCGTGGGGTCAGGGTTTATGGAAACAAAGTTTATCCATTGGTGCAAGTTGCACAAATGCCATTATTAAGGTAACAAGTGCTGTTAACTCAGGGAATGATTTCATGGCTTACATACGTGGCAATGAAATAGCCAATATGCAAATAACTGGCGATTGCAGCTTCCGGAGTATTTATGCAAAAGGGAGCTTTTCAATAACTGGCAACCGGATAGGCACAAACGATTCTACAGGGAGCATAAGTACTGAATATACCCAGGCAGGCATTTTTGCAGAGTCAGGCTACAGGGCTTTTGTTGAAAATAATTTTATCAGCGGCCTTAAAGCAAGCTCAGCAAGTATGATTTCCATCAACAATATGGATACAATAATCATAAAGAATAATGACGTAGGCGGATCTGATAATTACCTTGCCAATGTGTTTAATGGAGGAGCCAGTGGAATATCATGGAGTGGTGCCAGTTATGGGCTGGTAAGAAATAATACTGTACGGGGCATTTCTTCTGCTACAGGAAGTGTATTAGGGATAGGTTTGGAATATGGCTACTATACACCTGTAGAGCGCTCAGCCAATGTTGATAGTAATAGTATTCACCACCTTGATGGGCGGGGAACCATTATGGGGCTTTTTCTAAATGCAAGCACCAGCCTGGACAATACAATTATAAATAACAAAATTTATGCACTCAAGGGCCGTGGCCCTTCCGATGGCCAGGGGGCAAATGATCCCACAAAATGTACAGGTATTGAAATAGAATCTTTTGCACTTGGAACATCGGCCGCTTATAAAGATACAGGCGTGGCCATTATCAGCGGCAACCAGTTGTATGCATTTGATTATTCTACACCCGAATATTATTATATATACCCAATGACCGGCATCAGATCAGAAGGGCATAATGTACGTATCAATAATAATTTTATTTCTCTGGGTATAAACAGCAGGGGGCAGTCGTCCGATAGTACTGAGCTTGAATGTACCGGCATTTGGATAGCCCAGTCGCAAAAGCCTGCCTATATTGAACACAACAGTATTCTCATTGCAGGAAAGGGTAATTTTGATGATGAAGGTATTCATTTTACGACAGAGAATTTCAGCAATGGCTTAAAGAATATTTATGTTTCAAACAATATCATTTCACTCAACAGAAAGCAGGGCGGCCTGGGAGATAATAAATATTATATGCCATACACGGCAGGCAACAACAGCAACGTAGCGGCTAATAAAAATATATGGTATTCTGATAATGATACTGCTATTAATAGCAAGCTTCAGTTATGGAAATCTGTTTGCAAATGCGATTCGCTCAGTTTTGTTGCTAATCCCCTTTTTATAAATGCGTACGGCGATAGTATTAGCCAAAACCTGCACTTGCTGCCTGGTAGCCCGGCAGAAGCAGCTGGCTTGCCTCCGGTGCAATCAGTAATTACAGATATAGATGGCCAATTACGCCAAAGCTTCAGCCCTCATGATATTGGGGCTGATGCCGCTGTACCCTGCCCGGGATCATCATCTGCCTCAATACAATTAAATACAGTACGCCGGTTGATTGAATTTTGTGCCACCAGCCCTGTATTATTAACTGCAACAGTAAATGGTTCCATAACGAATCTTCAATGGCAGAAAAATCTTAACAATATTCCAGGGGCTACTGGTACTAATGTATACACTATTACGCAGCCAGGTAGCTATAGGTTGGTGGGTCAAACAGCATGTGGCGCAGTGGCAAGCCCGTCTGTTATGTTTGTTCAGGGGATTACAGCGCCTACAGGAAAAATAGAACCTGCCATTGCTAATGCATCTTATTGCGATGGTGATTCTGCAAGGTTTAATGTACCATACAATACCAATACTGATTATCCTGTGCAGTTTGAATGGTATAAAGACCATACATTGTTGCCCGGGAAAATTACAGCATCAGAGGTTATAGAAGATCTTCACAATAATGAATTAGTTTCAGTAAAGGTTAAAAATATTACACCCTGTGGCACTTTTACAACCACACTTGAATATACTCTTAGCGATATAAACCCTTCTACAAGGCCCCAAATTAACATACAATCATTTCAGGATACGCTGTACAGTGTAACTAACAGGGATATCCTGAAATATGACTTAACTGGTGCACCTGACTACTACCCGCAGGTAATATATCTTACACCCGTTACTTCACCGTTACATTCTTATTTGTCAGATACTGCGTTGGTATTTACCAATATACCCTATACTATAAGATTCAGGTTGCATGTAAGCAATCCCGATGCCAGCAGCTGCTTTTATGCTGATACTACTGCTGTTAAAACAATTTATGTAACCAATACCCAAAATCGTGTTCAATGCATATTTACAGGCAATGGAAACTGGACTGATTCGGCCAACTGGTCAAATAATCAGGTGCCGCCATCGCCTCTTCCATTTAATTATGAAATTATTATTTCCCCGACCGTAAACGGCAGTTGTATTTTAAATATAAATCAGGTAATAAGCCCTGGCGCTAAAATTACAGTAGCTCCCGGGGCAAAACTTATTATACAGGGGGAACTCAAACAGGAACATTAATTATAGCCAAAGAACTGATAGACAACAGCGGCCTTAAAGTGCAGAGCGCTATTTTGCTGAGCGAAGCAGCTGGGCTGGTGAACAAGGCGGTTGCTTAGAAAATATTGAATTAATATAAATAAAAGCAGGCTGTTTATAAAGAACAACCTGCTTTTGTTTTATAAGGGATAGTATATTGTTCCACCATTTTGTGCAAACATATTGTAATTATTGTGCCCGGTTTTTTGACTGATCTCGTTGTGGAAATTACGTAACACGAAGGGGGTTTCTACTCTTTTTATAAATTCAGGTATTTTTTGTTTTTTAGCAAATCCTCCACAGGTAAGCATTCTGCAATAAACTGTAAAAATACCCGCTTTGTGGTATAGGCAAGTTTAAAACACATGCTTATATTTGTTATCTATTCGGCAAATACTTTCTGAATTCAGCAATTACTTACTGATTTTAAACCCTCTAACTCCACAAAAAAATCTTACCGGGTTGTAGTATTATGTGATAAATGCATCGTACGGTTGTATGATTATGCGATGGTTTGTCGGGCCATTTCTATGCCCATTAAATATGCTTTAACCTTGTGAAGCGTCCTTGACAGGAAACTTCTGTATCTGATACTACACTATTTAAATTAAAAACAATATTAAAAATTAACACAATGAAGAGGTTAACCTTTATCATGCTGGCATTGCTTTTTATAACAGCAACTGTCCATGCAAAAAAGTATTATGTTAGTGCTGCCGGAAACGATGCCAACAATGGCACTTCATTTTCCACTCCATGGCAAACAATCGCCAAAGTAAATTCATTCACATTTGCGGCCAACGACACTATTCTTTTCAGGCGGGGGGATACATTTTATGGGTGTATTAATGTGAGCAGGGATTCACTGGATTTTAGCTGTTATGGAACAGGCGATATCCCCTACATTTCGGGCTTTACCGCCGCTTCCAGCTGGACGAGCCTGGGCGGTGGTATCTGGGAGGCAGGTGTAGCCAATGCAAAAAATAATCTCACACTGGTAAGCATGGATGGTATCCCGCAGGAGATGGGACGCTATCCTAATTCGGATGCAGCCAATGGCGGCTATTTAACATACGAAAGTGCCAGTGGATCTTCCTCCATCACCGATAACCAGTTAACCGCTTCGCCGGACTGGGACGGTGCTGAAGTATGTATACGCAAAAATAACTGGACGCTCGACAGGGATATTATCACCAGCCATTCGGGTACCGTTATCAATTACAGGATCGGCAGAGGTGCTTCTCCCTACACATTGGATGTGTATGGGGGTGTGGCCGGCTTTGGCTACTTTATTCAAAATGATATACGCACCCTGGATAAATTTGGCGAATGGTTTTTGGACACTACCACCACACCCAAAAAACTTAAAGTGTATTTTGATGCTGCTACTCCTTCTTCCTATGTTATAAAAGTGGGTACACTTGATACGCTGATCAATCTCGGCAATCATATCAAGATACAGATAAGCTACCTGAATTTTGAAGGTTGTAACGGCGTTGCCATCTATGGAAAAGGTGGGGATCACAACAATGTAAAATACTGCAGCTTCTCCAACATAGGTGCCAGGGGCGTGCAACTGCTTGAAAGCTCCTATTCATGGGTGGACCATTGCGATTTTTACTGGTGCCTTTCAAACGCCGTATCGATATATACGGCGGCCCGTAGCTCTTATAAACAAAATTGCAAGGTGAATGATTGTACCATAAAACATATAGCACCTTATGTGGGCCTGGGCAGTTATTTTAGTAACGCCGACCATACAGCGATCTTTGTAAATGCAAGCACCAACCTTACAGTAGAAAACAATAATATTGACAGTGTTGGAAAATGTGGTATTTCCTGGCAGGGAAGCACGGCCACTATCCGGAAAAATGTGGTGAATTATGCTACCAGCACCCTGCAGGATCACGGCGGTATCTATACTTTTTTTGACAATGATACCACATCGGCGCCCTTTACCAACCGTACCATCAGCAATAATATTGTAAGCAATTGTCCCGGGCAGCCCAAGGGCTCAACAGATACTATTAACCCCCGTAATGCCGGTATTTACCTGGATGGTAAAACGATGAACGTGAATGTGCTGGACAATACGGTATTTAATGTGGCAAGGAATGGTATACACTGTAACAACCCGTCGGGTATAACTATCAGGGGAAATACATTGTTCAATAACAAAAACGCCATCAGCTTTTACCGCTGGGCCGATTGGCCGGGAGTAGTTATCGATATCACCATTAAAAAGAATATCTGTTATTCCACCACTTCCAACCAGGTAAACATTTACTACACGAACAATGGCTTAAACACGCCTACGGCTACCACGCTTACGGCAGAGCTGGCAGCATCCGGTACCATCGACAGTAATTATTATGGTTTTCAAAACCAGGCACCGTTTGAAGCTTACCTGATAAATACGCTGGGCGGATCAATCATAAAAAAATCGCCTATGACATTTGAAACCTGGAAAGATTCAAGCTCGCAGGACGCACATTCGGTAAGGTTCAGGGAGCTTAAGCTATATACGGTTAACAGCCTTATCGGCAGCAATAAATTCCCCAATCCCGAATTCACTTCAGGAATAACCAGTATGATCACTTACAGCGGTAACTCCAATCATACGGCAACCTGGAATACTGCTTCCAAGATCAGCGGTACAGGGTCGCTCGAAATTGGTTTTACTACACCGCAGCCTGCGCAATATGAGCTGAACTATTACAATTTCGGGTCGGTAAGCAATACCAAAAAATACCTGCTGCGTTATTCTACACTGGGTACGGGTACCAATGGTATCACAACGGCATATCTCAGGAACGCTACGAGCCCGTATGGAGCCACCACTCCGGCACAGCTACACTCGTATGGTTCTGCTGTCAAAGACCATGAATACCTGTTTGTAGACCCGGATAATATTACCGGCAACGGCCACTTTATGTTTACTATAGAGCAGGCCTCAGGTACTACTTATATTGACAAGGTGGAGTTTTATGAAGTAGATGCAACAGTGCTGGATGTGGATGATACAGTACATTTTGAATATAACCCTACGGCAACTACCAACACGTATTATTTTACCGGTACATTCGAAGATATACTGGGTAACAGCTACAACGGAAGCATCACTCTGGACCCCTTCACCAGTGCAGTGCTGCTGAATGGCTCTGCGCTGCAGGCCCGCCCTGTAACACAGCCGCTTAGGCAGCCTGCAGCAATACCAGTTAAAACTGCGTTGCCTGTAATTAAATGTTATCCCAACCCGGCAGGCGAAGTACTTACTATCGATAAGCTATCGGTGGCTGATAAATGGGAGCAGGTGCAGGTGACCGGCGTGAATGGCAGCAACACGATGATCTCCCGTAAAATAAGCGGCCTTGAAAAAGTATCGCTGGATATTTCATCACTGGCAAAAGGAGAGTACATGGCAATATTAAAGCGCAAAAGCGGCACTTTGGTTACATTGAAATTCCTGAAACTCTGATGAGGATAACGCACCGGTAATAATATCCGGCAGCTTTAAAATTATCACCGCTTTTTTACTATTGCCGGAAAACATGGGAGCCGTTTCATATTTTGAAACGGCTCCTTTCTGTGCCAACCATAAATGACCTCTGGTATTTCACCGGGACGCTCTTCGCTTTGTAGTATAAATTCTACATTATGTAGCTTGTTTTTAAATTTGGGATTTTTCCAAAATGCAGACAATTATCTGCCAAATCCTTCGTTATTACCTAGCGTTAGGCAAAAAAGTCCAATATCAACCTCAGTAAATCTATGGAACCATACAAAATTTTTATTGTAGAAGACGATCCCTGGTACGGTGAAATACTTGAGTACCATTTGTCTTTAAATGAAGATTATGTTATTACCCGTTTCACCACCGGTAAAGAATGCCTTGCCAATCTTCATAAAAAGCCCGACTTAATCACCATAGATTTTTCCCTGCCCGATTTTACCGGCGATAAATTGTACGAAAAGATCAGGCAGACGGATGACAGCATACCCGTGATTGCCATTAGCGGGCAGGAAGATATTGCCATTGCGGTAAACCTGCTTAAAATGGGTGTTACCGATTACCTCGTAAAAGACGATAATACCAAGGATATGCTCTGGAATGCGGTTATACGTATCCGTAAGATGGGCAATCTTAAAAAGGAAGTGGAACAGTTGAGGGAAGAGCTGGGACAAAAATTTTCATTTGACAAAAGCATTAAAGGCCAGAGCCCTGCATTGCAAAAAATATTTGCATTGATGGAAAAGGCCACCAAAACAAATATTAACGTTTCCATCACCGGCGAAACAGGTACGGGTAAGGAAGTGGTATCAAAAGCCATTCACTATAACAGCGACAGGAGGAAGAAACCATTTGTGGCCGTGAACATGGCAGCCATTCCGAAAGAGCTGGTGGAAAGCGAATTGTTTGGCCATGAAAAAGGTGCTTTTACCGGTGCAGTAGCAAGAAAGGCAGGCAAGTTTGAAGAAGCCAACGGCGGTACTATTTTCCTGGATGAGATAGCAGAGCTGGACCTCAGCCTGCAAAGCAAAATATTACGTGTGCTGCAGGAAAGGGAAGTGATAAGGGTAGGTGGTAATGAAAAAGTAAAATTAGACATCCGGCTCATTGTGGCCACACATAAAAACCTGGCAGACGAGGTAAAGAAAGGCAACTTCCGTGAAGACCTTTATTACCGCATCATCGGTTTGCCTGTTGATTTGCCGCCTTTAAGGGAAAGAGGCAATGATATTTTGATACTGGCCAAACATTTTACCGATGAATTTGCCAAAGACAACAAGCTGGGCCATGTAAGCATATCGTCTGAAGCAAAGCAAAAGCTCATGGGCTATCATTTTCCCGGTAATATCAGGGAACTGAAAGCAATGATGGAACTGGCTTCTGTAATGTGTACAGACGGAGAGATAAAAGCTGATGATATTACATTCAACTCCACCAAACAGGGGGAAATATTCACCATGGAGCAAAAGACCCTGCGCCAGTACACCTGTGACATTATTAAGTATTTCCTTAAAAAATATGACGATGATGTAATGCTGGTGGCTGAAAAACTGGACATTGGTAAATCAACTATTTATAAAATGCTGCAGCAAAAAGAAATTGTTCTTGAGTAACGGTAAAGTATATGCGTAAAAACGGTAACATACAACTGCAGGTGGTAAAGGGTGGCCTGGATGCGATGAAAGAAAAGGCAGTACAAGTGGCCCAAAAGCATGAGATGGAAGCATTTGCCCCAATGTCGCGATTGCAGCGCATAGCTGAAAATATGCCCGGCATAATGCTGGAATATGAAGCAAAACCCGATGGTTCATACGAGTACACGTATATAAGCCCCGCTTTTGAAAAAGTATTTGGTATAAGCGCTGACAGCATTTTCAAGATCACTCAATTCCTGCATCCTGATGATTTAACAGTAATGGAAACCACACTGGAAGGCGCAGCAAAAAATTTAGCGCCTTTTTATATTGAATCAAGGATGATATTGCCCGGCAGGGGGCTGGTATGGCGCTCCATGAATTGCTCTTTTTCCCATATTGCTGAAGACGGCGCTAAAGTATTTACAGGCATCATGCTCGATATTTCCGAAAGAAAAAAAGCGGATGAAAGGCTGAATGAATCGGAAAGCAGGTTTGTATCCCTTATCACCAATTTACAAAACGGCATTTTGGTGGAAGATGAGCGCAGGCGTGTGGTGCTTGCCAATGATATCTACTGCGATATGTTCGGCATTCAGGATACGCCCGAAAGCATGAAAGGGAAAGACAGCACTGAATATGTTGATCAAATAAAAACCCTTTTTAAAGATCCCGATTTTTTTGAAGAGAAAATATTTTCATTGCTTGAATTTCAAAAACCGGAGCTGGGCGAAATTCTTGAAATGAATGATGGCCGCATTTTAAAAAGGGATTACCTGCCTATCTACAATGATAAGGTGAACAAGGGCCACATGTGGAAGTACACCGACATCACCGCAAAAAAATATGCAGAGAACACACTGAGGATAAGCGAAGAAAAATACCGCAGCATTATTGATAACATGAACCTGGGTTTGCTGGAAGTGGATACAGAAGAAAGGATATTGTTTGCCAACCAGTGCTTCTGCGAAATGAGTGGTTACGAAATAGGGGAATTGCTGAATAAAAGGGCCGCACAAATATTTGCCAAAGGAGAGAATATTGAGCTGATGGAACGGAAGAACGAGGAACGTAAAAGAGGATCCACCGATGCTTACGAGATTGTAGTGAAAGATAAAAGGGGGCAGGTGAGGTGGTGGCTCGTAAGCGGCGCTCCACGCTACAATGATCATGGTGAACTGGTAGGCTCTATCGGTATACACCTGGATATTACAGATCAAAAGCAGCTGGAAATGGAGCTTACCGAGGCGAGGGAGCAGGCAGAGCAGTCAACAAGAAGCAAAGAAGTGTTTCTTGCCAATATGAGCCACGAAATAAGGACACCGATGAATGCCATACTGGGCATGTCGAACCAGCTGGCAAAAACACAGCTTACCAAAAAGCAGCTTTTTTACCTGGATGCCATTAATGCGGCTTCTGAAAATTTATTGGTTATCATTAACGATATACTTGATCTTTCAAAGATTGAAGCAGGCAAGCTGAGCCTTGAAAAAATTGCCTTTGAGCCAAGGGCCGTTATCAAAAGGGCGATGCAGGCATTTAATCATAAGGCGGAAGAAAAAGGCCTGGCGCTTACCAATTCCATCCTGGATGAAAGGGTTTCTGAAGTAATGACGGGCGACCCTTACCGGCTTAACCAGGTATTGCTGAATATTATAAGCAATGCGGTTAAGTTTACCGAAAAAGGCGGCGTTGATATAAAAATGGAGGTAATAAATGATACCAAACGCAGCCAGACGGTGCAGCTAACGGTGAAGGATACAGGCATTGGCATGGATGAAAAATTCAGGAAGAACCTGTTTGAAAAATTTTCGCAGGAAGATGCATCGGTTACAAGGCAGTATGGCGGCACCGGGCTGGGCATGAGCATTTGCCGGCAGCTGATAGAGCTGATGGACGGGGAAATATTTGTAGAAAGCGAAAAAGGCATTGGCACCAGCATATCATTTGTAGTTACTTTCCCCAAAGGAAGGGCGGAAGACCTGCCTTCAAAAGAAATATTTGTGGCGGATGAAAAAATGCTGGCAGGCAAGAAGGTGCTGGTAGTGGATGATAATGAGATGAACCGCCTGCTTGCCACTACCATACTCGGTAACTATGGCGCAGAAACCGTGGAAGCAGAGAATGGCCTTGAATCAGTGGAATACCTTGCCGGTAATGCGGTTGATTTGGTGCTGATGGACATACAGATGCCCGTTATGAACGGCCTCGATGCAGCAAAGCATATCAGGGAAAAAATAAGCAAAGAATTACCGGTGATTGCCTTAACGGCAAATGCCATTAAAGGCGATAATGAAAAATGCCTGGAAGCAGGTATGAATAATTATCTGGCCAAACCTTTTAAAGAAGAAGAGCTGATGAAAATAATAGCTGGTATGCTGCACACAAATGCTGTTATCAACACGCAGAAAAAAGTGGAGGTGGATACGGAAGAGCCGGAGCGGGTGTACTATGATATCAGTGAAATAAAAACCATCAGCCGCGGCAACGAAAGCTTTATCAGCAAAATGCTGAAGATGTTTGTGGAGCAAATCCCTGTTTACATCAGCGACATGAAAGAAAAATGCGATGCACAACAGTATGTAACAGTAGGCGAAATTGCCCACCGTATTAAACCTACCATTGATAACATGGGTATTACTTCTTCCAAAACCATCATCCGTGAGATAGAGAAAATGGGTAAGGCCAACGAAGACAATGGGACTATGATGATGCTGATAAAAAGAGTGGAAACGGATGTGGCCAAAGCAGTGGAAGCAATCAAAAGGGATTTTCAACTATAAAAGTAAAGTGGCATAAGCCGCTTTTTTATTTTACACTGCTGTTACAGTTGGAATATCTTTTCCATCAACACCCATTTTGCGCCGGGCTTTGCAAAGGGAAGTGCCTGCTGGTAATTCCACATCAGCGTTTCCCATTCCTGCACTTTTTCATTGCCCGCATCCATTGCTGCTTTTTGTTCAAATGAAAAATCATCAGCGGTTTCCATGATCATAAACAGGCGGTTGCCGGCACGGTAAATTTGCAAATCAGTGATGCCGGCGGTTTTTATGCTTGCTATAATTTCGGGCCACACAGCTTTATGACAGGCTTCATATTCAGCAATCAGCTTTTCATCATTTTTTAAATCGAGAGCAAGGCAATAACGTTTCATTTTTTGTACTTTGTACTTTTTATTTTTTCAACCAATGGCCCTGTCTAAATGCACATAACCTCCGTCCACATGCACAAGCTGCCCGGTGGTGTGAGATGATTTTTCGGAAAAAAGGAATGCCACCATGTTGGCAATTTCTTCGGCAGTGGTCATTCTTTTGCCCAAAGGGATTTTTGCAGTAATACTGTTTAATTTTTCCTGCGGATTATCAAAAGTTTTTATCCACGAATCGTACAACGGTGTGTAGCATTCGGCAACAATCACAGCATTTACTCTTATACCATACGGCAATAATTCCACCGCCCATTCCCGGGTAAGCGCATTGCGGGCGCCATTGGAGGCGGCATAAGCGGATGTATTGCCCTGCCCGGTTTCTGCTGTTTTGGAACCAATATTTACAATGGCGCCTTTCGATTGCTTTAACCAGGGTAATGCATGCTGCGCCATTAAATAATAATGCACTACATTTTTATGCAGCGATGCCATAAAGGCTTCGTAATTTCCATTTTCCAATCCCACGCCATCATTTACACCGGCATTGTTTACCAGCCCGTCTATCCTTCCGAATTTTTCGGCAATTTGCGTCACTGCCTGTTTGCATTGTCCCGGTATGGAGAGTTCTGCTGTTACAGCAAAAGCTTTTCCGCCGCCTGCTTCTATCGCCTGCACCGTTTGAAGATTGTCATTTTCATTGCGGCCGACAATTACAGGTATTGCAGCTTCTGCGGCCAGCATCCTGCTGATGCCTTCGCCAATGCCTTTGGCGCCGCCTGTTACAATAATGACTTTGTCTTTTAGCTGTAAGTCCATAATCAGATTTTATAAAAATGAATGGCATTGCCGCCGAATATTGCTTCTTTCTCCTGCAGGCTGCACTGCTCCATATATTTCTCCAGTAAATTTTTCCATTGCTCATATTCACCGCTCAGCAACAGTACGGGCCAGTCGCTGCCAAAAAGCAGGCGCTGTGTTCCGAATGATTCAAAAATTACATCAAGATAAGGATAGAAATCTGCCTGGTTCCAGTTTTTCCATTTTGCCTCGGTCAATAAGCCGGAGAGCTTACAATATACATTTGAATGTGCGGCTATTGTTTTCATCATGGCAGCCCATTCTTTAAGTTCGGTATTTTTAATGACGGGCTTGGCGCAATGGTCAATAATAAACCGCTGCTGCGGGAACTTATTGATAAAGGCAAGCACATCTTTCAACTGGGAATGCTGCACCAGTATATCATAAGTATAACCGTATTGCTGCAATGCTTTTATTCCACGGGTAAAATTTTCTTTCAGCAAAAAACCTTCCGGCTCTGCCTGCACTATATGCCTGAATCCTTTCACGATGGGAAACTGCCTAAAAAAATCAAGCCTTTGTTCAACAGCGGGGCTTTGCAGGTCAACCCAGCCTGTTACTGCTTTGATAAAAGGATTTTTTATTGCAAAGTCTTTTAAGAACAGGGTTTCTGTTTCGCTTTGGTCTGCCTGCACCGCCACAATGCCATCTACTTTATTTTTTATTAAAACGGGTGCAATGTGTTCCGGCAAAAAATCTTTTTGCAGCACACGCATATCATCCGTTATCCATGCATCTTTTACGGGATGATAATTCCAAAAGTGAATATGGCTGTCTATTGTCATTGACTTATTTTTTTTGAACCATACAAGACATATAAGGCATTTTGAAATTTTCTTGTATTTCTTGCATGCCTTGTATGGTTCCGAAAGAGTTTTATTTGCTCCATGCTTTTGCTGTTTGCTTACTGCTGCCCAATCCTTCAATACCCAATTCAATTACATCACCGGCTTTTATATAAACAGGTTCAGGCTTTATGCCCAGGCCTACACCGGGCGGTGTGCCCGTACTGATAACATCACCGGGAAGCAGGGTCATAAAATGGCTGAGGTAATGCACTAAAAAAGGTATTTTAAAAATGAGATTGGATGTATTGCTGTTTTGGAATGTTTTGCCATTTACGGTAAGCCACATTTTCAAATTATCTACATCAGCAATTTCATCCTGCGTAGCAAGAAAAGGCCCCAGCGGCGCAAACGTATCGCAGCTTTTCCCTTTCACCCATTGGCCGCCACGTTCTAATTGAAATTCCCTTTCGCTGTAATCATTGTGCAGGCAATAACCAGCCACATAATCCATTGCATCTTTTTCATCCACGTAGCTTGCTTTTTTGCTTATCACAAAAGCCAGCTCTACCTCCCAATCAGTTTTATTACTGTTTTTGGGAATTACCAAATCATCATTAGGCCCACACAAGGCAGTGGTGGATTTAAAAAAGATGATTGGTTCGGTAGGTATAGGTGCGTTGGTTTCTTTTGCATGATCAATATAATTTAAACCAATGCAAATTATTTTTGACGGTCTTGCTATACAGGGGCCGAGCCTTGTGCCTGCATTCACCTTAGGCAGCACAATATTACTTTGCGATAGTTCTTTTAATTTTTGCAAGCCGTCTTCTGCAAAAAAAATTTCATCATAATCTTTCACAAAAGCAGAAACGTCAAAAATTTCATCGTTGATAATTACTGCCGGTTTTTCGTGGCCGGCTTCGCCGAATCGGGTTAGTCTCATGTGATTTTATTTTAGCTCAATTTGTATAATGCTGTCAATATTGTCAAAGGCAACGCCGTCCAGGTAAATAAAGCTGCCTTCCGGCTGCTGCTTTATTTTTATTCCTTTTTTGCTGTTGAATAAAAAGGCTTTGTTTATTTTTTGCTTCAATTCCGGCACAAATAAAAGGAGCTGTCCATCGGGTTTAACCTCAAACCGATGTCAGCAGTTCGTTGTTTTCTGTCCTGTGTTCATGTTCAGTTTTTCATCTAAAACCTGCACTTGTTTTTCTTAGTCCAAAATAACGCTCATGCCTTGTTCTCTAAGTTTTTCCAGCCCATCCTTGATTGCTTTAATTTGTTCGGGGGTGCGCCCCTGCCAAACGGTTACTTCCCCGATTACTTTAAACGGATGTTCCGAACGGTAAGACATCGTAGGATTGCCGGGAAATTTTTTATCCGTTACGTTCGGGTCATCTTCTACATCGCCTGTTGTCTCTACCAAATAAATTCTTTCCCGTTCATTTCCTGAAGCAAGCTCTGCTGCCAAAACAGCCGCATTCAACGTAGCCGATACATACACGTGCTTAAGCTTTCTGTCTTCATAGTTGGATGTAAAACCTACCTGGATAAAATCGCCGATTTTCAAATCTGCCTTTGTCCCGTGAAAATAGGTTTGGGCAAAAAGAGTTGGGATATGAAGTGCGCCCTTGTCTTCTTTTTTAATTGTGTCCATTATATTGCGGTGATTATTTTTTCAATTTTCCTGTTGTCCGTTCCTGTTGTGCCGGTTTTTACAACAGCTGCCAACATAAAGATACCTGCTCAATTCCTCCACCTGCTCACAGCTTACCTGTTCCATCACCTGTTTCAACTGCATTTTTAAAATCGTGATGGTATGGTCGCCACCATTTTTTCCCAGGGCAACTGCACCATACATAAAGGAACGGCCCATAAAAACAAAAGCTGCACCTGCGGCCAATGCCCTTGCCACATCGGGGCCACTGCGTACACCACTGTCCATCATTACCGTTATTTTGTTTTTATATTTTTCTGCAATAGGCAATAATGATTGAATCGCCGATTGTCCTGCGTCCAGTTGCCTGCCACCATGATTGGATACAATGATGCCATCTAATCCTGCCTGTATCGCCAGTTCGGTATCTTCTTCGCTGGCCACACCTTTCAATACAATTTTGCCCTTCCATTTGTCCCGTATCGCTGCTATTTTATCTGTATTCAGCCTGCCCGAAAAAGTGCGGTTCATAAAAAGCCCCAGTTGTTTCATGTCCAATCCTTTGGGCATATAAGGTTTTAGCGTGGCAAAGTTGGGCGTGCCATGATACAATGTTTGCAATGCCCAATTAGGCTTGCCCATAATTTGTAAAATATTTTTCAGTGTCATTCTCGGCGGCATGGCAAGGCCGTTGCGTATATCCCGTGGGCGAAAACCAAATGATGGCACATCACATAACAAAACCAGCACGGGATATTGTGCAGCAGCAAGCCTCTTTAAAATATCATCCCTCAATGTATCTTCTGCAGGATGGTATAATTGGTACCATGCCTTTCCTTCGGTGAGTTCGCTAATTCTTTCAATGGATGAAGTGGTAACAGTGCTTAATATAAAAGGTATGTTGTGCTGCAATGCTGCTTTGGCCAATATCTCCGGCGAGTTGGGCCATATCAATCCCTGCAGGCCAACAGGTGCAATGCCAAACGGTGCATCATACACATGGCCGAATAATTCTGTTTTTAAATCGGCGGCTGTATATTCTTTCAGGTAGCGGGGAATCAGTTCTATCTCTCTTAGCTCGGCTGTGTTCTTATACAGGTTCACATCTTCATTGCTGCCGCCATCCAGGTATTCAAAAGCAAATTTGGGAATGCGCCGGGCCGCTTTTTTTCTCAGGTCTTCAATAGAAGGATAATTTGTATTGTATGCTGTGTTCATGGTCAATTATTGAGTTTGATAAACCCGCCGTCAATAGGATAATCGCATCCTGTGATGAAAGCCGCTTCATTACTGCATAAATACAAAGCCAGCCCTGCCACTTCATCAGGTGTAGCCATGCGGCCAATGGGCTGCGTTTTGGAAAGCTTGTCAAACATTTCCTGCTCATTGCCGGGATAATTTTTTGCAATAAAGCCATCTACAAACGGCGTATGCACTCTTGCAGGAGAAATGGAATTGCAGCGGATATTTTCACCGATATAATCTTTGGCAACGCTTAATGTCATTGCTGCAATAGCGCCTTTGGCGGTAGAATAAACAAACCTGTCCGGCAGGCCTACCCATGCTGCAATGGAAGCCATATTAAGAATACTGCCACCACCGGCTTTTCTCATTTGTGGTATCACAGCGTGGATGCAATTATAAACGCCTTTTACATTTACATTCATCACCCGGTCAAAATCAGCTTCAGCAGTAGTGTCTGCTTTGCCCACATGGGCAATGCCTGCATTGTTCACTAAAATATCGGCAGCGCCAATTTTTTCAAATACATTTTGTACCTGCTGCCGGTTGCTTACATCGCAGGCATAAGCTTCGGCAATGCCGCCTGCTGCTTTAATTTCATTGAGCGTTTGTGCGGCGCTTTCTTCTGTCAATTCAATAATATGAACTACCGCTCCTTGTTTTGCAAATAGCACAGCAATGGCTTTTCCAATGCCGCTTCCGCCGCCGGTGATGATTGCTTTTTTATTTTGTAGTGAAAACATTTTATTTATAACATTTTATTTTTTGAATAAATAAGATTTAACCGCAAAGGGAGCAAAGAAAAGAAACGCAAAGGGCACGGAGAGTATTTTCTATATGCACTGCTTCATGCCAAGCTAAATGTTCCAAATAGCTAAAAACTCCTAACCTTAAACCTTAAACTTTTAAACCTTAAACCTCTACAACGACACCCCACGCTTCCACGGAATAAAATCATCCTGGTTCAATTGCACTGCTTTTGGCACCACTTCGCCGCTGGCAGCTTTGATGCAATATTCCAGTATATCTTCTCCCATTTGCTCTATTGTTTTTTCTCCCCTGATGATGGGACCGCAATCAATATCAATAATGTCTTTCATCCGCTCTGCTAATGAAGAATTAGTAGCCAGCTTTATGGTAGGGCATACAGGATTGCCTGTTGGGGTGCCCAGCCCCGTTGTAAACAATATCAATGTGGCTCCGCTTGCTGCCTGCCCGGTGGTGGCTTCCACATCATTGCCCGGTGTGCAAACTAAATTGAGCCCGGATTTTACGGCTGGTTCGGTATAGTCCAGCACATCCGTTACGGGAGAGTTGCCGCCTTTTTTTGCTGCGCCTGCACTTTTAATAGCATCTGTTATCAACCCGTCTTTAATATTTCCAGGCGAAGGGTTCATATAAAAACCAGAACCTGCCGCATGTGCCTGTGCATCGTATTCTTCCATCAAATGAATGAACTTGTTGGCCGATGCTTCGGTAGTGCAGCGGTCGATCATGTTTTGTTCTACGCCGCAGAGTTCAGGAAATTCGGCCAATAAAATTTTTGCACCCAATGCTGCCAGCAGGTCTGATGTGTAGCCCACAGCAGGGTTGGCCGATATGCCGCTGAAACCATCGCTGCCACCGCATTTAACGCCTACACATAATTCACTCAACGGCACAGGCTCTCTTTCTATTTTATTTAATGCTGCCAATGCTTCAAAAGTTTTTTTTATCGCAAGGCTTATTAATTCTTCTTCGCTTTGTATTTGCTGCTGCTCAAAAATTAATAGTGGTTTATCAAAATTTGGGTTTCTTGCTTTAAGGTCTTCCTGCAACTGTTTTGTTTGCAAATGCTGGCAGCCCAGGCTTAACACAGTAATGCCGCCTACATTGGGATGGTCGGCATAAGCAGCCAGCAGCTTGCTTAAGGTGGCGGCATCCTGCCGGGTGCCCCCGCAGCCGCCATTGTGGTTAAGGAATTTAACACCGTCAATATTTTTAAAAAGCCGTGGGCCTTTTATATTCTCAGCAGGAAAATTTGCTTCAAAAGATGGGAGCGCTTCTCCTTTTTTATAAGCCTCCACCAGCATTTTAGAATAGTGCTTGTACTTGGCTGTTACGGCATAGCCCAGTTCGTTGTGCAATGCTTCTTTAATAACATCCAGGTTCCTGTTTTCACAAAAAACAGTGGGCATAAAAAGCCAGTAATTGGCCGTGCCTGTTTTTCCATCGCTTCTTTTGTAGCCATTAAAAGTTCGCTTGCTGAATTTGGAAACATCAGGAGCTTTCCATTGGTAATTGGCTTTGCGGTAGCTATATGGCTCGGCTGCATGTTTTACATTATCAGTAGTCATTAATGTGCCTGCTTCCACGGGCTGCTGTGTTTTTCCTACCAGTACACCATGCATAATGATAGCGCTGCCGGTTGCTAAATCTGTTTCAAAAAATTTATGCTTTGCCGGTATGTCCTGTTTCAATACCAGTTGCTGCCCGTCCCATTTTACCTGTTCTTCTTTTTTTAAATTGGTGAGCGCAATGATGACATTGTCTTTCTCGTGCACTTTTAAAACATTGGCCATGCCTTAATGAATTTATTTTGTTTTATAGCCTTTCCAGCCAAACCATGCTACTACTGCAAAGCAGGTTAATGGTACAATATAGCCATATTGGATATTCTGTGTTTTATCTGCTATTAACCCCAATACCGGGGGCAGCGCTGCGCCGCCCACAATTGACATAATAATAAGGCTTGAACCCGGCTTTGTATCTGCTTCTAAATCTTTTATGCCCAATGCAAAAATAGTAGGGAACATAATGCTCATAAAAAATGCCACGCCAATATTGGCATACAATGTAATAATGCCACTGCCAAAAATTGTTACCAGGATAAGCGCTACGTTTATTAAAGCATATAGTGTTAATAATTTTTGTGGGCTTATATATTTCATTAAAAAAGTGCCTGAAAAACGCCCCAGCATAAATGCCAGGCCTGCAGCACCAGCATACCAGCTTGCTTCTTTTTCGGTAATGCCTGCGGCCCTGGTGGCAAACAATACCAAAAAACTCATTACACAAACCTGTGCCCCTACATAAAAAAACTGTGCAATTACCGCAGCGCTTAAATGGGAGTGTTTGAACGCATGAAAAAACCCTTCTTTGCTTGCTTCATCTTTATCTTTTATATCGGGCAGTTTGGTAAAAAGGAAAATAGCTGCCACAATTAATATCAACAAACCAAGTATGATGTATGGCAACTTTACCGTGCTTGTTTGCGATAATAAATAAGCGTTTTTTGCCTGCTGTGCCATTGCGTTCAGTGCAGCATCGTCCAATGGCTTTTCGGCAAGGATAAGATGGCCGCCAGCAATGGGAGCCAGAAATGCAGCCAGCCCGTTAAATGATTGAGCAAAGTTCAGCCGCTGCGTAGCTGTTTCGGGAGCGCCTAAAATGGTGGCGTAAGGATTGGCTGCTGTTTCTAAAATAGTTAACCCGCAGGCCACCACAAATAATGCTCCCAGGAAAAAAGCGTATTGCATGGTATTGGCAGCAGGCACAAATAAAAAGCAGCCGGTGGCAAAAAGCAGCAGGCCTATTAATATCCCTGTTTTGTAGCCATATTTTTTCATAATGACTCCCGCAGGGATGGCCATCAAAAAATAGGCAATGAATACTGAAGAATCTACCAGCGAAGCCTGCACCGTGCTAAGGCTGAAGGCCCGCCGCAGGTGCGGAATCAATATGGGGTCGAGATTGTGAATAAAACCCCAGAAGAAAAACAGGCTGGTGACCAAAATAAAAGGAAGTAAATAATTTTTTTCTTTGGCCGGCGTAATGGTAGCTTGGGATGGTATGGCAGGCATGGCATGATTTAAATGAAGCGTAAGGTATTACAATCTGCTGCCTGGCTGTTTAGCATTATTAACTATTGCTTGTTTTATTTTAACATGCAGGAAAAACAAAAGCTTGCAGGTTAAAAACAGCCATAAGCAAAAAATGTTTATATTGACTTTTTCTTCTGTACATTGCTTTGCTATGAAAATTGTCAGGACAGAAATAAGCCAGGTCATTAACGAACGCATCTCCATTATTGAGAGGGATGAGCCTTATTTTAAATCCCCTTTCCATTTTCATCCTGAATTTGAGCTGGTATATATAACGGAAAGTTACGGCAAACGAATAATCGGCGACAAGGTAGATACGTTTAAAGAAGGCGATATGGTTTTTGTAGGCAGCAACCTGCCACACCTTTGGCAAAATGACGAAGTTTTTTATAAAGGCAAACCCGGTCTTCGGGCAAAAGCCATTGTGCTTTATTTTGATAGTAATATACTGGGCCCCGAATTTTTGAAAATGAAAGAATCGGTGCAGTTAGATACATTTTTTAAGAATGGCGAAAGGGGCATACTGGTGAAAGGAAAAACCCGTGATACCATTGCAAACAAACTAAAAAAATTGTTGAAGAAAAAAAACTTTGACCGTGTTATCGGCTTGTTTGAAATTTTTCATTTGCTTTCTGTTTCTAACGAACTGGAATTTATCACAAGCGATGGGTATAAGCATAGTTCTGGTAAAAACAACGAATCTGACCGGCTGTCTGTAATAAATCAATATGTGCATGAAAATTTCAGGAAAGATATTTCACTGGCGGATATAGCTGCCGTGGCCTGCTTTACACCGCCTTCTTTCTGCCGTTTTTTCAAGCAGCGCACAGGCAAGCATTTTGTGGAGTATCTTAATGAGGTGAGGGTGTCAAAAGCATGTGGTTATTTATTGGACACCGACTGGACCATTTCTGAAATTGCTTTCAGGTGCGGTTATAAAACAGCTTCTAACTTCAATAAGATATTTAAAGAGATAAAAGGTACCAATCCCAAAGCGTATAGGGGCAATGCATCAAAATAAGTAAGCAGCTATTCACTTGTCTCCAGTTTATACACCCATGCATAAGCGCTTGGGTTATCGCCGGGATTCACATCCGGGGCTGTGATAATAACAGAATTATTTTTTGTTTTAAACAGCGGCTTTCCTTTATATCCCAGCAGTTCCACGTTTTTTATTTTCACACCGGGCACTTCAATATTTTTTTTCCATGCCGTCAGCAGTACATACAATTGCTTTCCTTTTTTTGTAAAA
>JBEHYP010000052.1:0-24353 GCA_048498115.1 Bacteroidota bacterium
AAAATGTGTGACGCATGAAATAGATGTGATCGCTGAATCCTTTCTGCAGCAAAGGCAATCTGTTCGCCTTTTTCGTCAATGGCATAGTTAACGGCATCATTAAACCCTTTAAAAATAGTATCGGTTTTCCCCGGCAGCACATCATACAGCAATACAGCTTTCCTGCTGTTACTGTCTTTGCTGTTCCTGGAAGTTTCTACCAGCAGCTTTGTGCCTTTTTTATCAAAATAATATTCGTTTACCAGCTTAAACACTGTTTCTTTCCCGTCAATTAAATTTTTAAGTACCAAAGCTGTTCCGTCTGAAGCACTGCTGCTTCCGGCTTCGTCCCCGTCTGCATCGGCTATATCGCTTCCTTCTTTGATGATTTGCGTGGCAGCTTTGTTTACAATTTTGCCGAGCTCTTCTTTAGTAATATTGCCTTTAATAGAGTCAATGGATTTTTTGATAAGTGAATCAGCCAGCTTCACCAGCTGATTGTTTGTGATTCTTACAGAATCCGTTTCTGTTTTCTTTTTGGTGGTATCAGGCAATGGCTTTTCTAACTGGTATGCTAAAAAGCCAATACCTTTTTCCGGCGTTTTATAACTTTTTACCCTTGCTATTTTAATAATGCTGTCTTTGCCCAATTCCATAACCGCCAGTGAATCTTTTGGCATATCATCGGGCTTTTTCTTTTTTATTCTTGCCTGCCTTGTATCCTGGAAGAAGGGCTTTATTTTACAAATAAGGTATTTGCTGTCTTCGGTAATAGTGGCATTATAACCCCCCGGTATTGTTTTCTTATATTTTGTTTGCGGGTTTTGAATTATCAATTCACCATCACCTTCCTGCGGGTTTATAGTATACACCACAAATTGCCCGTCATTGCTGATCATGCGTTCACCAATATTTTGCCAGCTATCGTATACAGAATGGTCAAGGGGCTTTTTTTGGGCAGGTGCCGTTAATGTGATGAGCAATACTGCCGGCATTAAAATTTGTTTGAACATACTTTATTTTTTACTGCACTCCGGCTTCTCTTCCCGGGGAGAAGCAAGTGTGTTTAAATTTTACAGAAGCTGTAATATTACAAAAGGATTTTTTAAACCTGCTACCGCTGTTCATTAATCATCATTCAGCGTATTCGCAATTTTTTCAATATTCAGGCTGTGCGCCATGGCATCAAATATTTTTTTGTAAGTGCCGCCCATATCATATACAGCTTCATGTTCGCCCTGCTCCACCACCCTGCCCTTTTCCATCACAATAATTTTGTCGGCATCTATTATCTGTGAAATGCTGTGGGAAATGATAATAACCGTTCTTCCTTTCTTAATAGCATCCAGGCTGTTTTTAATTTGTTCGGTGGCAATGGCGTCAAGGCTGGCCGTAGGCTCATCCAAAAAAATAATGGACGGATCTTTTAAAAACAACCTTGCTATGGCAATGCGCTGCTGCTGCCCGCCGGATAGCAACCGGGCTTCCGATTCGTATTGCCTGGGCAACTGCATTATCTGTTCGTGTATGTATGCTTTCTGTGCCGCTTCTTCAATCTCGGCCCGGGAAGCATCGGGCTTTCCATAACCAATATTCTCTGCAATGTTTCCCTTAAAAATATGGTTCTTCTGCAGCACAAGGCCAATCTCGTTTCGCAGCTCCCGGGTATCATATTCCAGCAGGTTTCTGCCATCTAATAATATTTCGCCGGAGGAGGGCTCATAAAATTTATCCAGTAAATTTATCAGCGTGCTCTTGCCTGCACCTGACAAACCAACCAGGGCTGTTATCTTTCCTGCTTCAATGGTGGCGGTAACATTTTGCAAAGCGCTGGTACCATTGGGATAATTGAAGGACACATTTTTGATTTCAAACTGCCCCCTTATTTTTCCGGGTATATACGTGCCCGATAGTTCCGTTTCATTTTCAGCATCCATAATGTCAAAAAATCCTTCTGAATACACCATGGCATCATTCATGTCATCGTATATGCGGTGCAGCTGCCTGATAGGCGAAGTAACATTGTTGAACAAAAGGATGTGGAACATGATGGCGCCAATCGTCATATTGCCGTTGAGCACCAAATATGCGGTGAGGATAATAATGATTACAACACCAATTTGTTCAATGAAGCTTTTAGCGCCGTCAAAAATAAAGCTCAGCCTCCTGGTCTGCATCTGGTTATCGGTCATTTCCTTTTGCAGGATGTATTGTTTGGTGGCTTCTTCTTTTTCCCTTACAAAGCTTTTAATTACCGTGATGGCATCAATAATGCTGATAATGCCGCTGCTTTTGTTTTCCCTGTAGGTTTTCATCCGCCTGCGGAAACCGCCCAGTTTATTTGCCTGCAGCTGGCTGATGTAAAAATAAACAGGTACAATGCAAAGCCCTACAAGCCCTACATACATATTGGCATTGAACATTAATACCAGCGCCACCACCGCGTTAGCAAAGAGTGGTACAATGTCAATGAAAAAATTTTGCACCAGCCGTGTAATACTGTCAATGCCACGGTCAATTCTTGTCTGTAATTTACCGCTGTCATTTTCTGAGGAAGTATAAAACGCCATTCGGTAGCTGAGTATTTTTTCCACTATGTTTTGTGCAAGGTCTCTTGAAACATAAATGCGGAGTTTTTCGCCATAAAATTTCTGGCCGAACTGCACTACAGTATTCACCAATTCTTTCACCAGTAAAATAATGCTGATGTTGGTGAGCAGGGAAAAACCTTCTTTCAGGGGTTTGTGTGCAAGGGCAAGTCCATTGATATGGTCAACAGTATAGCGAAGGATGAGGGCGTTTACCTGTGCTGCAAAAGAGCCGATGGCCGTTAATATCAGCGTGGCAATTACCAGGGTGCGGTAAGGCTTTACAAAAGGCCTTAGATTTTTATAGAGTTTGGCGAGCGTCATACTATACAAACTAAGGTACGGTATTTCTGCAGTTATTCTGCATCCTCGATAAATCCCCAGTCAGCCCTTACTGTTTGCAGCCGTTCTCCCTGTAATTTTATTTGGTTGTAATGTCCTGCGTTGCTTTTCTGCCGGAAAGCTTCATATAATGTAACGGCACAGGCTACGGAAATATTCAGCGATTTGATGATGCCTACCTGCGGGATAATAAAATTCCCGTCTGCCATTGCAATGATCTCTTCGCTTACACCGCTGTGCTCATTGCCAAATACAAGGGCAACAGGTTCGGTTAAATTCAGCTTATGCAGGCTTACGGAATTGGTGGCCAAATGCGTAGTGTAAATTTTTTTATAGCGTTTTCTCAATTCTGCAAAACATTCGTTTGCATCCGTAAACTGGTGAATAGTGAGCCACCTGGCGGCGCTGGATGAACTTTTGGCGCCCCATTTTTTATGTGGTGGTATTTTATTGTTGAGGATAAAAATATCCTGGATGCCAACGGCATCGCATGTACGCATTACGGCGGAGATATTGTGAGGGTCAAACACATTTTCCAGCACCACCGTAAGGTCGGGCTGGCGGTGTTGCAAAACAGTTTCTAAACGTTCGGTTCTTTCGGGGGTCATGCCAAGGTAGAATGAAATTTAATTTGCTGCCATGAAAAACAATAAACACAAGCGGTACTTTCGGCTATGCTCAGGATAACACAACGATATTCAATTGAAGAGCTAATGCCGGCTATAAAAAATCAATTCATCAACTCCGCCAGCTTTGCCTGCAATTTTTTACCAAATAAATTTTTGGCGATGATCTTCCCTTCTTTATCCAGTAACAAATTAGCAGGAATAGCTTTAATGTAATACTGTTCTGAAGTAGCATTCTGCCAGCCCTGCAGGTCACTTACCTGTTTCCAAACGAGGCCATCGCTTACAATGGCTTTTGTCCATTTAGCCTTTGTTTTATCATACGAAACACCGAAGATGTCAAAGCCTTTATCTTTAAAAGCATTGTAGGCTTTTACGATATTGGGGTTTTCTTTGCGGCAGGGGCCGCACCAGCTTGCCCAGAAATCAACCATTACATATTTGCCGCGTAATGAAGAAAGGCTGAGGTTGTTACCCAACGTATCCTGTTGCGTAATATCAGGGGCCATTTTGCCTAGGGCAACCGTTTCGTACACATCCAGCATTTTTTTCACCCGCTGGCCGGCTGATGATTTTTTCACATCATTGCTGAGTGATTCATACAATGGCCTTACATCATCCGCTTCGGCATAATAGCCAAAATTCTGCTCAATGATTACAGGATTTAAAGCAGAAGAAGGATTTTGCTTTATAAAATCTGCAATGGATTTCCTTTTTTCTTTTTGCAGGGCTGTTTCTGCTTCATCAAGGCTGTCCATCATGGCAGCATTACCGGTGCTGTCAGCAAAATCATACAGCTTGTATAATGCCTCATATTTATCGTCTATGGGCGTCAGGTATTTTTTGAATACTTTGTCATCGTCATTTATTTTAGAACCTTCCACTGTCCATTTATCCAGCGAACCATTGCCGTTTATTTTGATATTGGCCGGCTCAAGATAAAACAGCAAACGCCCTTTGGTTTTATCCTGCGTAACAAGCACTGCCTGTGCTATTTCACCAACAGTACCTTTAAAAGAAAATTTTCCGTCTTTTATATTCACAGAATCTTTGTTTTCTTTATCGCCTTCGTACACATGCAGGTACACAATGCCGGTTTTGCTATCAGCAATATTGCCTGTAATAGTGTAAGGCTTTTTATCCTGTGCAGATAATTGTGTTGCTGCAAACAGCGATAAAAGAAAAAGACATTTTTTCATTTGAGTAGATTTAATATGATGCAATGAAAAACTATACTACAAGAGCCTTTCGACTACGTTCAGGATAATGCAACGATGATGCCATGAAAATACAAAAGCTGGCAACAAAAAATTAGTTTACATTTTCAATCACCATCGCACTGGCCCCACCGCCGCCATTGCAAATACCGGCAGCACCATATTTAGCGTTGTTTTGTTTTAGGACATTGATAAGCGTTACAATTATCCTTGCACCGCTGCAACCCAACGGGTGGCCGAGTGAAACAGCACCGCCATTCACATTTACTTTGGCAGGATCCAGTTTCATACGGCGGCTGTTCTCAATGCCTACCACAGAAAACGCTTCGTTCAGTTCCCAATAGCTGATGTCTTCCATTTTCAATCCTGCTTTGGCAACTGCCTTTGGCACGGCCAAAGAGGGCGTGGTGGTGAACCATTCAGGCGCCTGCTCTGCATCAGCGTAAGCAACAATTTTTGCTATGGGTTTTAAGCCCAGCTCCGTTGCTTTTTCCTTACTCATCAATACCAGTGCCGCTGCGCCATCGTTCATGGTGCTGGCATTGGCAGCCGTTACGCTCCCGTCTTTTTGAAAAGCACTTTTCAATTCCGGTATTTTTTCAAACTTCACATTAAAAGGCTCTTCATCTTTTGCAAATAAAACCGGTTCGCCTTTTTTTTGCGGAATAGAGACCGGCACAATTTCATTCTCAAATTTTCCGCCACTAACGGCGGCCTGTGAACGCTTATAACTTTCTATGGCAAAAGCATCCTGGTCTTCGCGGCTTACGTTGCATTCCTTTGCACACAATTCAGCGGCATTGCCCATTGCTTTGCCGTCATATACATCAGTGAGGCCGTCTTTTGCAAGGCCATCAATAAAAGTAGCGTTGCCATATTTATTGCCCCAGCGCATACTGTCTGCATAAAAAGGCACATTGCTCATGCTCTCCATTCCACCAGCTACCACAATGTCTGCATCACCAAGCAAAATACTTTGCGCTGCCTGTGCAATGGCTTTCATACCACTGGCGCACACTTTATTTACAGTAGTGCAATTCACTTCATTGGGCAATCCGGCAAATTTTGCCGCCTGCCGGGCCGGCGCCTGGCCCAGGTTGGCCTGTATCACGCAGCCCATCAATACATCCTGCACCTGCTCCGGTTTAATGCCTGCTTTTTCAACAGCGCCTTTAATAGCAAACGAACCCAAACGGGTAGCCGAAAAATCTTTTAATGAACCGCCAAAACTTCCTATCGGGGTACGAACGGCGGAGATGATATACACTTCTTTCATTGGAGAATCGCTTTTTGTGAGGGCAAAGGTAGTGGAAAAGGTGGAAGGCAAGAGGCAGAATAAAGCCAATGCCTGACCTTATACCCTACTCCTTAAGCCTTATACCTTTACTTAAAATCAAATAGTGTTGCCGTAAACACCCCTCTCTCCCGTTTCTTAAAAATGGCTTTCCAGTTGCCATTGTAGCGAATCAATGAGGGCACTAATAAATTACCTGCATGTGCCATCTGCACTTCCATGGTTACTTTAAAATCGTACACCATGGCGCTGTAACTGAGGCTGTAGGTACGGGCCACCACTTCAAAAGTTTTGTCATCAAACCAGGTGGTCATTTCATCCACCACCACATCATCTTCTTTACCGGGCTTTACTTTTTGCTTAAAAACATAACAGCTTATATTATTGTAACTGTCCATGTCAATATCCATGTCGTAATACCCGGCCATATCGTCATCATAGATAGCCGTTTTACTGCTCATAAATGGCAGGCCCTTTATTCTTTTGCCGGGATTGAAGAACAGCATTTTTAATTGCTCCTTGTGCTTTTCCATGCCGCTTTTTCCTTCGGTACTAAATTCTTTTCCTGCTACAATATTGTCTTCTCCGCACACCTGCCCGTTAGTAAAAAATAAAGAAGCGTACATCTGTGCCGTATAATAATTCAGGCTGTGGTTATCGTCATAAAAATCACCGGCGCTTTGTTCTTCCAGCGTTTCCATGCGGCGGCAATTGCTGTCGCGTACCTGTTTTGTTTTGCTGAATAATGTGGCCTGTGCATTGCCTTCCTTGTCATTCATGCGGATATCGTTAATGGCGGAATAGCTGAGGATGCGGAGGTTGCGGAAAGCTTTGTAAAAGCTGCTGTCGTTTTTAATACGGTTGATAAACGCTTCAATATTCAGCTTATTATTCAGCACCACTTCGGAAAGAGTAATTGTTTTTTTGCCGATCTCCACCGTGCTGTCCTGCCTGGAGGCCGTACTGTCCTGCCCATAACATTGCACGGCCAGTATCAGCAAAATAAAAACAGGCATGAGCTTTTTCATGCTTGCAAATTATTTAAAAATTTTTCAGCCACGAATTACACAAATTAACACGAATGTTTTAGCCACTGATTGCACAGATTAACACAGATGAAAGCCCCCTGTTCCTATACATTAGTGTAATCTGTGGCTTAAGTGAATTATACTATTTGGTAAATATCATCCGGTAATCTGTTTTTATTTTCCCCTTGCTGATGTCATCTAATTTTCTTTTAAGCAGCGTTTTTTTCAAGGGTTTTATATAGTCAATAAAGAGTTTGCCTTCAATATGGTCATATTCATGCAGGATAATACGGGCGGTAATGCCGTTGAAGGCTTTTGTATGCTGCTGGAAATGCTCATCCATATATTGCAGTGTCACCGTTTCATTGCGGTAAATGTCTTCCCGTATTTTAGGAATGCTGAGGCAGCCTTCATTGTAAGGCCATTCCTCTCCTGTTGTTTCTACAATATGGGCATTGATGAAAACGCCTTTAAAGCCGGGCGCATCAGGATAATTGTGTTCTTCCTTATCCTCTTCCATATTGGCAAATATTTGTGTACTGTCAACTACAAACAAGCGTATTGGCTTATTTATCTGCGGTGCTGCCAGCCCCACGCCATTGCTATTGTACATGGTTTCCCACATATCAGCAACCAGTTTTTCCAGTTGAGGGTAATCCTTTGTTATATCTGCTGCAACCTTTCTTAATATTGGTGAGCCGTACGCTACTATTGGTAAGATCATAATGCTGCAAATTTAAGGCAAGCAGGTGACATAAATTAAAGGCTTTGCATATACTCCTGCAGCATAATCGTAGCCGCAATCACATCCACATTGCCCTTTACACGCCGGTCTTTTTTTTTCATGCCCATTTCAAGCATGGCGTTTTTGGCCATTTTGGAAGTGTAACGTTCATCAACAGTTTTGAGAGGGATATGGGGAAATTCTTTTTGCAGTTTTTTAATGGCAGCATTCACCAGCGGCGTGGCATGTGTATCGCTGTCATCCCAGTTTTTGGGCAGGCCAATGATAATAAGCTCCACTTCTTCTGCGGCAAAGTATTTTTTCAGGTAAGGGATAAGCTCTTTGGAATGGATGGTTTCAAGACCGGTGGCGATTATTTGCAAAGGGTCGGTAACGGCAATGCCGGTGCGTTTTCCTCCATAATCTATTGCCATTATCCGGGCCATCGGTTAGTCATTTTTAGTGCAGGAAAATATCAAGTATCACAAATATTGCAAACACTACTGAAGCAATGCCGTTTGCAGTCATAAAAGCAATATTCACTTTGCTTAAATCATTTGGTTTTACAATGGAATGCTGGTACAGCAACATACCGGTAAAAACAGCAATGCCAATCCAGTACCACCACCCAAAATGCCCGTACAGCCCGGCGCTTACCACACATATTGCACTTAATAAATGTAATAATTCAGAAATCCTTAATGCCTTTGCTTTTCCCAATGCAGCCGGGATGGAATGCAGTTGCTGCGATTTGTCAAATTCTTCATCCTGCAAAGCATAAATAATATCAAAGCCGCTTACCCAAAACAAAACGGTGAAGGAAAACAATATTGGCAATAGATCAAATTTTCCCGTTACGGCGAGGTAAGCCCCGATTGGTGCCAGGCTAAGGCCCACACCCAATACCAAATGGCATAAAGCGGTAAAGCGTTTGGTATAACTGTAAAACAGAATAACAAACAGCGCCACCGGCGATAAGAAGAAGCAAATTTTATTAATGAAAAACGTGGCAACGATAAAAACAATGCAATTGATAATAACAAAACGCAAAGCGCTTTCTTTTGAAATGATACCTGCAGGGATTTCCCTGATGGCGGTACGGGGGTTTTTTGCATCAAAATGGCTGTCGAGATAACGGTTGAAGGCCATGGCGGCAGAACGGGCGGTTATCATGCAGAGAAGCACAAGCAAAAACAAAATTAAAATTTTATAAGGTTCTAGCGTAACCGGAATCCATGCAGGCAAGGTAAAATGGGGAGCTTTACTGTCTGGGCGCACTCCCATTGTTTCATTTAAGTTCGTTTGTCCATCAAATAAAAATGAATAGACACCCAAAAAAAATCCAATCAATGCAAAAGGCATTGCAAAAATGGTATGACTGAATTTTACCAGCGATAAATAATTTTTTATAGTTGTTGCCATTATTATTTTTCAATTATGCTATTAAAACCCAATTGCGCAATGCTGCTGTCATTCTGTACGCAGTGAAGAATCTGCCGGGCAATGATACCAATGTTCAGCATCAGCTACTCTGTTCACCAGATTTCCGTTTCCCGGAATAACAGGTAAGTACGTTATCAATTATCCGTTATCAATTAATTTTCTCACCACTTCCCACAGCACCACGCCCGCCGCCGTAGCAATATTCAATGAATGTTTCATGCCCAACTGCGGTATTTCCACGCAACCTTTGCACTGCCGGATGGTGGATTGCTCCACGCCTGTTACTTCATTGCCAAATACCAATGCTATTTTTTCACCGGGATTGTAGGGCAGGTTTTGCAAAGCAATGCTGTTTTCAGCCTGTTCTACTGCATATACGGCATAACCCTGCTGTTTTAAATCATCTATTGCCAGTGTGGCATTGGCAAAATGCTTCCAGCTAACGGTTTCTTCAGCGCCCAAAGCTGTTTTTTTAATTTCCTTATGCGGCGGTACGCAGGTGTAGCCGGTAATGTAAACTGCTTCCAGCAAAAAAGCATCCGCCGTACGGAACACACTGCCCACATTATAAGCGCTGCGGATATTTTCCAGCACCGCAATCACCGGCAGTTTTTCGCTCTGTTTAAACTCCGCCACGGTTTTGCGGCCCAGCTCTGCCATGCTCAATTTTCTCATGTGCCGCAAAAGTAATTAACAGCGTGGATAAAACGGTTTATTAAGCAATGAAAGCCCTTATTTTTGCGCCTTGCGGAAATTCCACGCAAAGAAACAAAGAGGCAAGAAGCAAAGATTTTTTACGGCCTTATTTTCTTAGCGTCTTTGCGTGACAAAACAAACCAATGGCAAAAGCATCCACCGAAACACCTTTAATGCAACAGCACAATGCCATCAAGGCAAGATACCCTGATGCCATCCTGCTTTTTCGTGTGGGCGATTTTTATGAAACTTTTGGCCAGGACGCCGTGAATGCTTCTGCTGTTTTGGGCATCACGCTCACCAAAAGAAACAACGGCGATGAAAATTCTTCGCAACTGGCGGGCTTTCCCCATCATGCGCTGGATACTTATTTGCACAAGCTGGTAAAAGCCGGTTACCGGGTGGCCATCTGCGACCAGCTGGAAGATCCCAAACAGGCAAAAGGCATCGTAAAACGTGGCGTGACAGAACTGGTAACGCCCGGCGTGGCCACCAATGACAAGCTGCTGGAACATAACAGTAATAATTTTTTGGCAGCCCTGCATTTTGATAATACAAAATTTGGCATTGCATTTATGGATATCAGCACCGGCGAATTTTTTGTAGCGGAAGGCGATAAAGAATATGCCGATAAATTATTGCAAAGCCTGCAGCCTGCCGAAGTGGTCTTTCAAAGAAGGCAGCAGAAACATTTTAAAGAGTATTTCGGCACTAAGTTTTTTACTTACGGGCTGGAAGAATGGATATTTGATGCAGCCTATGCTACCGAAAGCTTATTGAAACATTTCGGCACTCACAGCCTGAAAGGCTTTGGTATTGAAAGCATGGATGCCGCCATTATTGCTGCGGGCGCTATCCTTCATTATTTAAAAGATACGGAGCACCCCAACCTCGGGCACATCACTTCCATACAAAGAATTGTCCGCAATGAACATTTATGGATGGACCGCTTCACCATCCGCAACCTTGAGTTAATGGGCGGTGCGGAAGGCAGCAATACTTTGCTGAAAGTGCTGGACAATACCGTTTCGCCAATGGGTGCCAGGCTATTAAAGCGCTGGTTGCTGATGCCATTAAACGATATTGAAAAAATTAATGAACGCTTAAATGCCGTTGAGTTTTTTATAAAGGAAACGGATATACGGAATACCATTACCCACCACATTAAACAGGCAGGTGATATTGAAAGGCTGGTAAGCAAAGTGCCGCTCAAAAAGGTGAACCCACGGGAAGTAATGCAGATTGCCAAGGGGCTGCAGCAGGTGGATGCGGTAAAACAAATTTGTGCGGCGCTGGATAACGAGTATTTGAAACGCCTCGCAGATTCTCTAAATCCCTGCAAATACATCGTTGACAAAATTGTAAAAGAGATAGGAGAAAATCCACCGGTGGCTGCTGCCAAAGGCGGCATTATTGCAAACGGCATTCATGAAGAGCTGGATGAGCTGAGAAGCATCTCCACCAGCGGAAAGGATTATTTGCTGCAGCTGCAGCAAAAAGAAACGGAGATTACCGGCATATCATCATTAAAAATCGGGTACAATAATGTATTTGGGTATTACCTGGAAGTAACCAATGTGCACAAAACAAAAGTGCCGGCATCGTGGATACGCAAGCAAACGCTCACCAGTGCCGAACGCTACATTACGCCGGAGCTAAAAGAATACGAAGAAAAAATCCTGGGCGCTGAAGATAAAATACTGCAAATAGAGCTGGCCTTATTTGAAAAGCTGCTGAATGAATTGCAGGATTATATCTCTCCCATACAGGTAAATGGGCATGTGCTGGCCGTGCTGGACTGCATCAGCTGCTTTGCCGGCAATGCTTTGCAGTTAAAATATAAAAAGCCTGTCGTAACCGACAATAACATTCTTGATATTAAAGACAGCCGCCACCCGGTGATAGAAAGAAACCTGCCTGTAGATGAAAGCTATATCGCCAATGATATACTGCTTGATCCTTCGGCACAACAAATCATCATCCTTACCGGGCCGAACATGAGTGGTAAAAGCGCTATCCTGCGCCAGACGGCACTGATAACTTTAATGGCGCACATCGGCAGTTTTGTGCCGGCAAGCGATGCGAAAATTCCTTTAACAGATAAAATTTTTACAAGGGTTGGCGCCAGCGATAACCTCAGCGGCGGCGAAAGCACTTTTATGGTAGAGATGAACGAAACCGCCAGCATCATCAACAATATCACCAGCCGCAGCCTTATTTTACTGGATGAAATTGGCCGCGGCACTTCTACTTATGATGGCATCAGCATTGCATGGAGCATTGTGGAATACCTGCATAACAGTAATGCACAACCGAAAACTTTGTTTGCCACCCATTACCATGAGCTGAACGAGCTGGAAAATAAATTGCCGGGTGTAAAAAATTATCATATCACCAATAAAGAAGTAGGCAACAAAGTAATTTTTCTCCGCAAATTAGCCCCGGGCGGCAGTGTGCACAGCTTTGGTATCCATGTGGCGAAAATGGCGGGCATGCCTCCGGTGCTTATCAACCGTGCCAATGAGATTTTGGAACAATTGGAAGAAAGCCGCCACAGCAGCAACAGCAAAGCAGGCCCAGATGATGCCACGATGAAACAAATTGCCACGCCTAAAATGCAGCTCAATATTTTTGACGTGCATTCCGCCACTTTTGAAGAAATAAGAAGCTTGCTGAATGCTGTTGACATTAACCGCTTAACCCCTGTGGAAGCCCTGCTGAAATTGCAGGAGATAAAAGGAAAAGTGAATTAAGCGCAAAGCAGCGACAGGTACCAGTTTGAATTTTACCGTTAAGGCACAAAGGCGGAAAGGACTTTAAATACTTAGCAACTTGGCGGTAACATCATTTGCGCCAATTGTGGAACTGGCAAACTACCGATCCCCCTTAATTATACTTGTTACCCAAATAATATTATATTTGTTAACGGTTCCCGGTGTTTAAACATTAATGTATCCTTATTTTTTAAACCAGAAAAAGCCAGGGCATGCTTTTCAACTCCTTTCATTTCCTGTTCTTTTTTATTGTAGTAACGGTTGTTTATTTTTTGCTGAAGCATGATAAACGCTGGATATGGCTGCTGGCTGCAAGCTGTTATTTCTACATGGCTTTTGTGCCCATCTATATTTTTATCCTTGCATTTACCATTGTGATAGATTATTTCGCCGGGATATATATTGAAAAGTCAACCGGCGCCAGGCGAAAACGTTTTCTGGTATTGAGCCTGATCACCAATATCGGCATCCTTTGCTTTTTCAAATACTATAATTTTTTAAACGATAACCTTACGGCACTGCTGGGCATTGCCGGTATGCAAAACCCTGTGCCGGCATTAAAAATATTATTGCCCATCGGCCTTTCCTTTCATACTTTCCAGGCGATGAGCTATACCATCGAAGTGTACCGCGGCAATCAAAAAGCAGAACAGCATTTCGGGATATACGCCCTGTACGTAATGTTCTATCCACAGCTGGTGGCGGGTCCTATAGAAAGGCCGCAAAACCTGCTGCACCAGTTCAGGCAGCCACATTATTTTGATGCAGAAAGAGTTTCGGCAGGATTGAAACTGATGGTGTGGGGGCTTTTTAAAAAATTGGTGATTGCAGACAGGCTGGGCATCGTGGTTGACAGTGCTTATAACAATTATGAGCAAAGTTCTCCCCTGGCATTGTTCATCGCCACCATCTTTTTTTCCTTCCAGGTATACTGCGATTTTTCCGGCTATTCAGATATAGCCATTGGCACGGCCAAAGTGATGGGGTATGACCTGATGATAAATTTTAAACGCCCCGTGCTGGCAAAAAGCGCCGGCGAATTCTGGAAGCGCTGGCATATCTCCCTCTCTACATGGTTTAAAGATTATTTATATTTTCCTTTAGGCGGCAACAGGGTAAAGCTGCCACGTTTGTGTTTTAACCTGATGGTGGTTTTTCTTATCAGCGGCTTATGGCACGGCGCCAACTGGACATTTGTGATATGGGGCGGCATTAATGGCTTTTACCTGGTGTTTGCACTGCTTACCCAAAAATACCGGGATTGGATATGGAACAAAACAGGCATTCCTTCTTTCAAAAAGCTCAATCTTGTTATTAATATTGTCACAACGTTTACGCTGATTGGTTTTTCAAGAATTTTTTTCCGATCAGAAAACATACAGCAGGCCGTGGCCATCATTAAAAAGGTATTTACATTCAAGGGTTCTTTGGGTGAAATGAATACAGTAATGCTCACTTACTCCTGCTTTGCGATATTATTTTTACTGGCAGTAGAAATAAGAAGGGAGTTTTTCCCCAGCTCATTCTCGTTGACATACCATAAAAAGTTTGCTGTAAGAAATCTTTATTACGCCGTGCTGGTATTGCTGATATTACTGGTAGGCGTGTATGATGGCGGGCAATTCATCTACTTTCAATTTTAAAAAATGACAGCAGCACAAACAAAAAAACAGGTGACGACTTTTGCAGTGAAGCTGCTGATCTTCCTGGCTACAGTAGCAGCGCTGGATATTGTTATCGGGAAAATGCTCCGCAAAAATTATGATACTATAAAGGGTGGTGAAAATTATCTTGCCAGCCAGTCCATTGCAAAAGCAGATTCACAGGTAATGATATTCGGTTCTTCAAGGGCAGTAAACATTCTTAATCCGGCCGTGCTTGCCAGTGAGCTTAAGGCCAGTTGTTTCAACGCCGGGCGGATGGGCCAGTCTGTTTTTTATCATTATGCTGTGCTGGAAGCAGTACTGAAAAGATATACACCTGCTGTAGTAATACTCAGCATTGATGCAGCCGATTTTGCAAAAGGGCAGGAAGATTATGACAAGCTTTCCCAACTGCTGCCCTATTATTCCGAACATCCCGAAATAAGGGCTGTGGCAGAAATGAAAGGCCCGTTTGAAAAAATAAAAATGCTGTCATTCATTTATCCTTACAATTCGCTGGTGCTGCCGATTATGAAAGCAAAGCTTGCACCCGGCAACGGCAATTACATGAACAACGGCTATATGCCGCTGGAAAAAAAAGTGCAGGGCCCGCGGTTAAAAGTGGATTATGCAAAAACTGCTTTGTTAGACAGTAATAAAGTGAATGCTTACAGGAAATTCATTGATGCATGCAAAGAAAGGAACGTGCAGCTTTTTATCGTATGCCCGCCGTACAGGATAGATGCCAGCGGCACAGATAAAACAATTGAAACAGCAGGGGCTATTGCAAAAGAACAAGGCATTGACTTTTTCAATTATGCACGGGATACGTTTTATACCGCCAATGATGGTTATTTTGCTGACTTCCGTCACCTGAACAAGACCGGCGCTGATATTTTTTCTCTCGAGGTAGCCAAAAAAATAAAAGCCGGGCTTGATGAAAAAATGTAAACAGTGATGGAGCATTTATTTTTATACATGCCTTTTTAGCTCAGTTGGCAGAGCGTTTCATTCGTAATGAAAAGGTCGCCGGTTCGACTCCGGCAAAAGGCTCATTCCACTCCCCTCACCTTCAGCCGGATGCTGTATATTCCTTTGCTGGCTGTGATGAATAAGGTTTTCCTGTCTTTTCCTCCGATGCAAACATTGCCCGTCCAGTCTTCAGGTACCGGGATATGCCCGATTTTAATGCCGTTTTTATTATAAATCGTAACACCTTTTCCTGTAATGTAAATATTGCCTTCCTCATCCAGCGTCATTCCATCAGAGCCTTCTGGAAATAAAAGCTGACGGCTGGATAATGTTGCATCGCTGTTTATTTTGTAGCGGTATGTTTTGCCATCTCCTATGTCAGCCACGTATAAATATTTTCCGCCAGGGCTGCCAACAATGCCGTTGGGTTGTTTAAGCCCGTCTTCCAGCAATATTGCTTCATTTTTACCATAAGGCAGGTAATACACTTTCTGCCCGTCTATGTCCGGTGATTTTCTTCCCCAGTAATCACGCTGGTAATAAGGGTCAGTAAAATAAATACCACCTTTTGCGTCTATCCACAAATCATTGGGGCCATTCAACCTGTGCCCATGAAAGCCTGCAAGCAGTATGGTAATTTTTTTCTTTGGGCTGATTGACCATAATTCGCTTTTATTATCAGCACAGGCAATTATATTTCCTTTCTTATCAATATACAGCCCGTTGGCACGCCCGGTATGTTCCATGAACAACGAGAGCTTTCCGTTTACACTATACTTCCATATTTTGTCATTAGGCTGGTCGGTAAAATAAATATTGCCTGCCCTGTCAACCGCCGGGCCTTCCGTAAAAGAAAAGCCGCCGGCAATTTTCTGCAATTCTGCACCGGGAGCGATCAATTGCATTGAATCAAAAATTTTGCCACTGTGCTGCTGGCTGAAAGAAAAGCAACAGGTCAATAGAAGGAAAGGCAAACAAAAAAGTGTTTTTTTCATACGCAGTAATTATTCATAAAATCAAAAGGCTATTCCACTTCAACAAGCCCCGGCTTATCATTGAAGGAAAAATACAAGGAAGCAAAAAATGAAAATACAAAATACAGCAGCAATATATATTTAATGAAAGGATAAGCTGCCCCGGTGCCAAACCAATCACCGTAATATAAAATAATGCCAACGCCTGAAATAAGTTTCAGTGCTTCAAACACCCATGCATATTGATTGCCGTCCATTAAATCCGTAAGCGAATAGACATACATAAAAATAAAAGCGCCATATACAAATATTGCCGGGGAACCTATTTTGGCAATACTGCCAAAGAGATAACTGATCAATAATAAAAGCACAACCAGTTGCACCCAGTACCATACTTTTTTCAATCCTGTAGCCGCCGTATCATACTTTTCAAAATGATACACGTCCTGTATTTTATACACAGGAAATTTTTCCGCCACATCAGCAGGGCGCCAGCCGGTAGGCTTATAAAAAACTTTTATCTTGTCTGCCCAGCTTTTAGTACGCCAGGCATCCTTTATTAAAAGTGACAGGTGCTGAAAATTTATTTTAATAGGGTTCCATGTCTGCACCGGCCTTGTTACGCCGTACACAGGCGGCACAGTAGCCAGTTCCTGCTGGTAAGTGCCAAATAACTTGTCCCATACAATCAGTATTTGCCCGAAATTCTTATCCATGTATTCAGCATTGATAGCATGGTGCACCCGGTGATGAGAAGGCGTGACAATTATTTTTTCCAGCACGCCCATTTTATTGATATGCCTTGTGTGGTACCAAAACTGCGCAAACAAATGCAGCGGTGCTGTAATGGCGATCACTTTCGTATCAATACCCAGCAGCGCGGCGGGCAATAATAAAATAGCAAACAATTTTACAAACACGGAAATGCTTTGCCGTAAGGCGCAGGCCAGATTAAATTCTTCACTGCTGTGGTGAACGATATGTGCATTCCAGAAAAAATTTATTTTATGCTGCAGCGCATGCACGGTATAGCCTGCCAGGTCAAGCACCACAAAAATAACAAGATAAGTGACCCAGGTAGTGCCGATATGTGTAAGCGCCCAATGCCGCACCATCCATTCATAACTCAATATAGCAATGCTGAGGCCCAATACATCTTTGGTAACATTGGTAATACCGCTTGAGAGACTGCTGATCATATCCATTGTTCTTACGGTATCAAAACCTTTGCGCCAGCCATACCATTTTTCAAATAAAACAAGCAGGAGAAAAGCAGGCATTGCAACCAGGAGTATCTTTCCATACTGTTCCATAGTGTAAAGTTAGGTAAAGAAAATCCATAGTCCATGGTTTTATAGTCCATAGTTGGGTTGCATGCTATGAGCTCATCTATTGACCATGGACCATGGACTATGGACTATTGATCTCTCCAACCCCGTACAAACTCCCTCCCCTCTCAAACAACCTGTTTATCTTTTTCTCCACAGCGCTGTCGGGTATTAAGGGCGGGGCATGATGAGGTTTTATCCTTGCATCTATTACCAGCGGGCCATTGCAGCCCCAATGCTTGTTTTCCATAAAGCTGTTAATACCATAGATATCATGCGAAGGGTTGCACCTTGTAAAACTTACCCACAGAAAATTGCGGAGGTTTGCTGCAGTAAAAGATGCATCATCAGCAATAATGAGCATTACAATACCATCCAATGCGGCCTCTTTCAATTGTTCATTCAGCCGCTGCATTTCTTCATTGGCTTTTTGATAATTACTGAATGCGGTGGCCTGCAGTGCGATAACACCCGACATTATCAGCTGTGCATTTTCAAAGCTGTTCAATTCTTTTAATGAAGCAGGTATTTCTGCAGCAAGTTCTCTTACCGGCTCACCATAAGCAGCCAGCACCACTTTACTGCCGCTGTTTAATGAAGTACCGGAGTAATCAAGCGTATCAATAGTGGTATTGGTATAAAAATGAACATCTCTTTTTAAATCAATTCTTTTCAGCACGTATTCAAAAAACGGCTGCACCTCATGGGCAGATAATTTATTTTCATCATCTGCTGTAATGAATAAAAATTTGGCAAGGCTCAGCTGCCCTGTGCCTAAAATATGGTTGGCAATGGTAAGGATTTCTGCCGGTTGCTTTGCGGGGCTGTATGGCGTATAGCGTTCGCTGCCTACAGCTAACAGTAACGGGTGCACGCCTGCTGCATCCACCGCATGCACTTCCTTCAACCCCGGTATTTCTGCCTGCAAAGCATTCCCCGCAATCTCATGTATCAGTTGCCCAAAGCTGGTGTCTTCCTGCGGCGGCCTGCCCACTACGGTAAAAGGCCATATTGCATTTTTTCTTGCATACACCTTATGTACTTTCATTAATGGAAAAGGATGTTTCAAACTGTAATAGCCTAAATGATCTCCAAAAGGCCCCTCGGGTTTATTTTCTCCCGGGTACACCTCTCCTGTTATTACGAAATCAGCATCGGTGCTGATGCAAAAGCCATCTTCATACACATAGCGAAACCTTCTGCCACCCAGCACGCCTGCAAATGTCATTTCACTGATACCTTCCGGCAGCGGCATCACTGCTGCTATCGTATGCGATGGCGGCCCGCCCACAAATACACTTATCTTCAAGGGCATTCCTTTTTTATTGGCTTTTGTTTGATGAACGCCAATGCCCCGGTGCAGTTGATAATGCAGGCCCGCTTCTTTATTCTTAATGTATTCATTGCCGCTTAGCTGTATGCGGTACATGCCCAGGTTGGCATTCATAATGCCGGGCTTGTCTGCATCTTCGGTATATACCTGCGGCAGCGTAACAAAAGCGCCGCCGTCCACCGGCCAGTGATGAATTTGCGGAATATCCTGAATTTGTATTTGCTGAAACAATACAGGTTTGCCGGAAGGATTTTTCAATGGCAATGCTGCAAGGGCAGCCATGCCTGCGGAAAAATTTTTGAACGGGTGCCTGATGGCTTTTACCGGGTCGTTCTTCAATTCAATCAGTTGCTGCACTGCTGCCAGCGTATCCCTGAAAATAAATTTACTCCGTTCCAGTGTACCAAAAATATTGGAGGCTGCCCTGAACCGGCTGCCCTTTACATTTTCAAACAGCAATGCCGGGCCTTTTGCCGCGTGCACACGCAAGTGAATGGCCGCCATTTCTAAAAAAGGATCCACCTCTTCTTTGATGCGTATTAATTGCTCATGCTTTTCAAGATCCAGCAGGCATTGTTCAAGTGAGTGATAGGCCATGAAATTTATTGAAAGGCCAAAAATAACTGTTAGCCACGAATATTTTTACTGAACAAGGTTGGCCACAGATTTCACAGATGCGCACAGAAAGAAAAGGCCACGAATTTCACTAATCTCCATGAATATCTTTATTCGTGTGCATCCGTGTAATTCGTGACTAAACTGCTTTTCCAACCTTCGGTTGGATTCTGCGTTAATCGGTGAAATCTGGGGTTAATAAAAAAATTAATACACATTCACAGGACAACCCAATTTTGATTTGCCAGGTTTGCCCCCTCTTTCATAACCATCTCCACTGCCCAGCCGGTAACTGAGGGATATGCCCACCGTATAATAAAAATCCTTGCTGGAAGGATTGCCTCTTATAGCGCCTTCAGTGGCATGTGTATTGTAATATTGCGGAAGCTCATCCGCCCTGTAAGCAAATGCAACGGCCACCGGGCCATTGTTTGCCAGCAACGCAGGCTCGGGAACATACGTAGTGCTTACATCATCTAAATAATCAGTCTGCAGCTTGCGGAGCACTGCTTCCACGCGGATATAAACATTATCATTAACAACTAATTTAACGCCGCCGCCAAAAGGAATTGCCAGTTGGTTCAGGCTGTATTTTTTCCTGCCCTGGTAAAAGCCCTGCCCTTCGGTTCCTAACGGTTGCAGGTATGTTTTTTTCTTTGTGCTGTCCACACCATAAGGGCTGAAATGGTAACCGGCAAGCCCTGCAAACAAGTATGGCGTAATCCTGTGCTCATAGGCATTGAGGATGTCGTATTCAAGACCGAGGTGGCCTTCGTATATCCTGCTTTCAAAGCTGAGGTTACGGGTATAATTCACCGGGCTGTATTTATCATGGGCACTCACTTTTCCCATCACAGCGCCTGCCCGGATATACAATTTCTCTGACAATTCATAGTACAAGCCGCCACCCAGGTAAGGATGAGATTGGTTGAATGTAATTCTTTTGGCCTGCAGGTCGCCCTGGTAATTCATAAGGCCGCCGGCCAGGAAGAGGTGAATGTTTTGCGCCGGCAATAACCTGGCTGATACCGTCAATAGCAATGTAAATAATATCCTTCTCATGAAAATTGGTGGGTGCAAATATAAACAAAGCTTTATGCCTGCACATGGAAACTATGCTGTGTTCATTCAGGCAACGGAGCAATTATCCTGATAAAGATATTTTATACCCGGCATTAAAATTCTTGTCTATTTCAAAAAAAAATTTTAGGTTAGCATGCGCAAGCTATATAGTCAATCCCTACATTTGTCAACTGTACACTCCCGAAAACCGGCCAAATCAATATCTTCTTCCTCTATTCTTATTTGACTTACCAGGTTTATAAATATTTATATTTTTTAACGCAAACTATTTTTATGAAAGCAATTATTTACACGTCAACTTTTTTTATCTGCTTTTTGCAACAACCCGTTTTTTCACAAAGGGTAGGTATCGGGACAAAACAGCCGCAATATTTCTTTACGGTACGTGACAGCCTTGGCGGTGGCGGCAAAAGCCTCGCTGTTGTATCGCCCGACAATAGCACAGCTGTTGGCTTTTATGTAAGCAACGGCGCTGCCTATTTACAGACGCACACTGATAATGACCTTTATTTTTCAACAAATGATGGCTCTCCTAAAATGACACTTCAAAAAAGTACCGGTTATGTTGGCATTGGTGTTTCGTCTCCAATAGCCACTCTTGACGTTTCTTCCAGCACTGCCCGTACTTTGAACCTTACACAGAACAATACCGGCTTATTCAGTGCAAATATTGCTACTGTTAGTTCCGGTACTGCCGCCCTGAATGTAAGTGCGGCAACAGGAGGTTATGCAGCCAGGCTAACAGGCCAGGTCATCATAGATGGCAGCCTTACTGTAACCGGGAGTGTGTCAAAGGCCGGCGGCACGTTCAAAATAGATCATCCGCTTGACCCTGCAAACAAATACCTGGTACACAGTTTTGTTGAAAGCCCGGACATGATGAATGTTTATAATGGAAATATCGTTACCGGCAGCAATGGCATTGCCGTGGTTAAACTGCCGGATTATTTTGAGTCGGAGAATATAGATTTTAAATACCAGCTTACCGTTATCGGGCAATTTGCCCAGGCCATTATATCCAAAAAGATCAGTAACAACCAATTTGAGATCATGACCGATAAGCCGGCCGTGGAAGTAAGCTGGCAAATAACAGGCGTGCGTAATGATCTATTCGCCCAAAAAAACCGCGTTCAGCCGGAAGAGGAAAAAACTGCAGATGAAAAAGGATTTTTCGTTAACCCGGAAGTATATAATCTGCCGGAAGAACGTTCAATAAGTAACGTTAAAGGGGTGGAGAAAAAAAAGTAACAGCACATTGATATTTAGGATAGAAAAGCCCGGGGATAAAGACCTGTGCAACAGGATCAGTAATCGTTGCTTTTGTAATAGATTAAATACTTATTCTGCAGGCGGATTTCTTTTTGGTGCTGGCAAAAAATGTTATGCCGGCAACACTTACAGCCTGCTCTTAACCTTGTATCTCTTGCTGTAAATCTTTTGGCACTCACCTGGGCAGGCTTTTCTTTCAAATGCCAGGCTTTACTCATTTTTCGCTTCCATCGCAGCCCGTTTCATTTGCTGCGCCAGCTCATGCCCAAAATATTTTTCAATTCTGTTCTCCACAAAATATATCACAGGCGTAAGCAGTATGGCCATGCAGAATTTGTAAATATAATTGACTACACAAATTGCCAGCACCAATTGCCAGCTCCATCCTTTCCCTATTTTAAAGGCAATAAATAATACAATAAAACTGTCAACCAACTGTGATACTACCGTGGAACCGGTTGCCCTCAGCCATACTTTTTCTTCGCCGGTATGCTTTTTTATTTTGTGAAACACGGTTACGTCCACTACCTGGCTTACTAAAAAAGCGGTGAGGCTGGCAAAAATGATCCACATGCCCTGCCCAAAGATACCGTTGAATGCTTTGCTCATATCCGGTATGCCATCCTGCACACCGGTGCCGTACCAAAAATCAGCAGGCGGCACACTCATTGCCAGATAAAACATGATAAAGGCATAAGCTATTAATGCAACGGCAGTATAAGAAATGCGGCGCACTGCTTTGGGGCCGTAGTATTCATTTACAATATCCGTCATTATAAACTCCAGCGGCCACAGCAGCACCCCGCAGGTAAGGTTAAATGAAAGCCCGGCCTGTCCAAACAAAGTAAAATGAGAAGGTTGAATGCCGAACAATTTTTCCAGCGAAAAAATTTTTGTGCCGATACATTCGGCGATCAACGCGTTGGCCACAAAAAATGCGCTGAAAAAAATAAACAGCTTGGTTGGCTTGTCTTTGAGTATGCTGTGTACCATAAGCAAGTTTAGCAGAAAAAATAAAACAACTGCGTCAATAAAAGGAGAAAGTTAAACCAAATCATCCATTTACCCACGGGCAATGCCTTTTTTGAAAGGAAAAATAAAAAGCAGGCGATATTAAAAATAAAATTGACAATGATGGCGCTGTAGCCCAATACCACCAATGTGCTTTCGAGCGGCTGTAATTTGATTGCCCCTGTCAAGTCGCCTTTTGTTTTATTCGTCATTTCCACTTTGCGCAATATTACTGCTGCAATAAAGCAAAGGTTGCAGATAAAAGTTATTTTAGAGAAAAAACGCATAGAAGAAAGCTGTGAGTTATCAGCTATGAGCTGCGGGTGCAAATTAGCCATTCTTTCCTTTCAGCATAGGCACAAAGGAAAAATTTTCAAATGCTTCTTCGCTTACAGTGCCATCGGCATTTTTGGTAATGCGCAGCATACGCTGGTAGTGGTCTTCATCCACAGGGATCACCATCTTTCCCCCTGCTTTCATCTGGTCAAGCAGCTTAGAAGGTATATAAGGCGCAGCCGCTGTAATAATCACTTTGTCAAACGGTGCATACGTGGGCAATCCCTCGTACCCATCCCCGTAAAAAAATTTAAGATTGGGGTACTTGTTTTTGAAAATGTAATTCTTTGCTTTTTCGAATAATGCTTTTTGCCTTTCGATGGTGTACACTTTAGCACCCATTTCTGCCAGCACGGTAGCCTGGTAAATGCTGCCGGTGCCTATCTCCAGTATTTTATCAAAAGGCTTTACCTGCAACAGTTGCGTTTGATAAGCCACTGTGTAGGGCTGAGAGATAGTTTGCCCCTCGCTGATGGGAAAAGCCCTGTCTTCATAAGCAATTTCATCAAAAGCGCTGTCTAAAAAAAAGTGGCGGGGGATATTGTTCATTGCAGCCAGCACTGCCTCATCATTAATGCCTTTGTCCCTCAGGCTGTCAATCAATTTTTTCCTGAGGCCTTTATGCCGGTATGTATCATCGTATTTTCTCATAGCCTGTTTTCAGCGCCACGAATTACAATCTTTTTTACCAATAAAACAAAAAGAATACCCGCCAGCCGTCCCGGCCTGGCGGGTATAAAAAAACCTTCATCGCTGAAGGTTTTTCATAATCAATGGTTTCAGTTTTTCACAGGCACGGGTTGGATTCAGAGGCAGTGTTCAGGTTCTCAAAGGGATTGGATTATTGGATAACGAATCAAAAACTTAACAGTGCAAATATCGGTTCCGATCCCGGCTGCACTTATAGACAGCGTTCTCATTTCCTGTAGAATTTATACGGTAGCGCCGGCGGCTTCAAAATAATAAAGCACAACGGCCACAAATGAAAAAACCTTCATTACTGAAGGTTTTTCATAATCAATGGTTTCATTGCTTTTCACAGGTACGGGTTGGATTCAGAGGTAGTGTTCAGGTTTCC
>JBEHYP010000053.1:0-23939 GCA_048498115.1 Bacteroidota bacterium
TGGTTAAACCGCCTGTGCCGCTTATAGTTAAGTTACCGGCAACAGTGTAGTCAATGTTCAGCTGCGGGGTACCGTTGCTGATTTCAATTACAGAGGTGCTGGCAGGTACTGCGTTTAAGTTCCAGTTGGCAGCTTCATCCCAGTTACCGGTGCCCCCCTGCCATACATAGATGTCAATTGCAAAGTTTGCCGTTACGGAAATATCGCCCTGCACGTTTATGTCTGTTCTCGGGTTGTCTGTTGAGTTGTCGCTCCAGTTTACAAAGTGGTACCCTGCGTCAGCAACCGCGGTAACAGCGGTGCCGGATGAACCATAGTCTACAGTTTGGGGTGAAGTACCCAATATACTACCATTGGCTCCGGCGGTATAAGTAAGCGTATAGGTATTAGTAACAGTTACCACACCTGTAGCTGCATTAAAACTGGCTACCTGTCCTGCACCAAGCCCGGTGGCGCTGAAAGTTTGGAAACCGCTGAGGGCGCCTGTCAATACATTATAAGCTCCTGCAGCAGGTGCCGGCGAAAAGGCGGTGGTGATTGCAGATGAAGTAATAGTAGAAGTATGTCCTGTTCTCTGCACTATCAGGGTGCCGCTTGATACCGTTGTTGCACCGGCATAATCATTGGTAACATTTGAAAGCGTAAGTGTATTGTTACCGTCTTTTGTAAGACCGCCCGAACCCGATATTTTTCCTGAAATATTAATCGCCGCAGTTGCCCCCCCTGCTGTAAGCGTATTACTGCCCAGTGTAACAGCTCCGCTCAAAGTAAGCGAGCCTGCTGCACCAGACACATCCGCATTGATCCTTGCATTTGATCCCAGCGTGACAGCGCCGGGCCATACATTGTTTCCCCCCGTGCTCCTGATAGCGCCGTTGGCCCCGGATTGGCCGCTCCCGTTAATGGTAACAGGATAGGTATTATAAGTGATACCGGATGCATTGTATAAAGATAATGTTGCATTATTTTGAACTGTAGCACCTGAAGTATTGCCCAAAGCCTGCGCATTTTGTAATTCCAGCCGGGCATTGGTATTAACAGTAGTGGAGCCCGAATAAGTATTAGCCTGGTTCAATATTACAAATGAACCCGGGTCGCCGCCAATAAATACATTATTTACGGAAGCAGTGCCGGTGCTGGCAGCATCCAGGCCATCAGCAATAACACCGGGAGTGTATATTCCTGAAGTTAAATAGTACCCTAACTGCACTGTTTTGCTGTTGGTAACAGTAGCTGTTTGTTTCCAGAAAGCATCATCGTTTGAATCTCCATCCCACATATCGGATCCATACACAGAAAAGGCATCTATATTCCCGGAACCATTCATAGTTAAATTAAATGCCCGGTAATCGGTTCCATCTACAGTAAGATATACATCTGCTGTAGTGGAAGAGGTGATCCTGATAGTGAACTTATAGTCTTTATAAGTGGATTGAATGGGATTATAGCCGCTGCCAATTGCAAGGCCACCGCCACTGCGGTTTACGTACCAGGCACCATAGTTATCAGTATTGATATAGAGCCTTGAACCGTTTATCCTGTTGGCGTAGCTACCACCTTGTGTGCCTGCAGCATTCAGTGAAAAACCAATCTGGCCGAAAGCCCGTGTACAACTTACGGTAATAACAAACACATCACCTGCCTGTAAAGAGCGGTTGCTCCCGGTATTATCACCGGCTGTTTTAAAAGTGCGCCATGCCGCTGCCTGCTTTGCATTAAAATTGGCCCACATCCCCAACCTGGCGCCGTCAGGATTATAAAAACCACCCCCATCAGTAAAAGTGGTTGGGAAACTGCCTGTTTGCATAATATACGTAACGGTCGTTTGAGCTTTCAGTAACTGAACACTCAGCAATAACAGGGCAGTGATAAAAAAATAAAAAAGCTGTGTTTGGAATTTTTGATAAAGATTTTTCAGCACAGAAAATACGGAAGGATTTTTCCCCAACGAGGTAAACTTGGCGTTGTACATAATAGCAATCGTTTTAGATTTAATTGATAAACAAATTACTCAAGTGAAATTGGCCGGTAATTAGCGGGATATAAGCAATCTGTTTTTAAAGGAATGAAGATAGCAACAAAGTTTTGAATTAAACAAAAAAATATTTATTTTCATGCCTGCAAAAATCAATGAAACGCAATACAGTATTGAATTACAGCACTATGTAAATTTTACACAAAAAAGGTATTTAAAAGAGAAGTATTATATGTATGCAAGTCAGCCTATATTTGCGGTATGCTAAAGGTCAGTAACCGTGGCCTGCAAATGCCCCCTTCTCCTATAAGAAAGCTGGTGCCGTTTGCAGAGACGGCCAAAAAGAAAGGGATAAATGTTTATCATCTGAACATCGGGCAACCAGATATCGCAACGCCGGAGAAAGCCCTGGATGCAGTAAGGAACAGCGATTTTAAAGTGCTTGAATACAGCCACAGCGCCGGTAATGAAAGCTACAGGAAAAAATTAGTGGAATATTACCAGCGTGCCGGCATTACTGTTAGCCACGAAGATATTATCATCACTACGGGGGGAAGCGAAGCCATATTATTTGGTTTTATGGCCTGTATGGATGCCGGCGATGAAGTGATAATACCGGAGCCTTTTTATGCCAATTACAATGGCTTTGCAGTGGAAGCCGGCGTGGTGGTAAAGCCCATTACTTCCTATATTGAATCGGGTTTTGCACTGCCGCCTATTGAAGAATTTGAAAAAGCCATTACCACCAAAACAAAAGCCATTGTTGTTTGCAGCCCCAATAATCCCACCGGTTATTTATACAGCAGGGAAGAAATGGAAGTGCTGAAGCAGATCGTATTAAAACATAACCTGTATTTATTTGCAGACGAAGCTTACCGTGAGTTTTGCTATGAGGGCGCACATACAAGCGCTATGCACCTGGCCGGAATAGATGATCATGTAGTGCTTATGGATACCATCAGCAAACGATACAGTGCCTGCGGAGGAAGGATCGGCGCCTTTGTTACAAAAAATAAAACGCTTATCAATACTGCGATGAAGTTTGCGCAGGCCAGGCTAAGCCCTCCGGGTTTTGCCCAGATACTGGCAGAAGCCGCTGTTGATCTGCCTGCTGATTATTTTGCTGCAACAAAAGCCGAATATAAAAAGAGAAGGGATGCGCTTATTAACAGATTAAATGCAATAGAAGCTGTATATTGCCCCAATCCGGGCGGCGCTTTCTATGCAATGGCAAAATTGCCTGTGGATGATGCAGACACATTTTGCCAATGGTTGCTTGAGTCGTTTTCGTACAATAACCAGACAGTAATGCTTGCCCCGGCCAGTGGTTTTTACAGCACGCCCGGGCTGGGTAAGCAGGAAGTGCGTTTGGCGTATGTGCTGAACACAGAAAGTATCAACAAGGCGATGGACTGCCTTGAACTTGCATTGCAGCAATATCCCGGAAGGCAAAAATAAAACCTGAAACCTGATATTAATGAAAACCCAATTTGCCTGAGTCTCCCTTAAAGACGTACCGGCAGCCAATTACCTATGACAGTTATTTATCATTTTCTATTTACTTTGCAATGCAAATTGCAGTTAATATCCGTGTGCGATGATGAAATCCGCTACTGTCAACCCAGGGCCGCAAGGCAACCATTCCCTTCCGTTTTCAGTCTTACTGGAAATGGCCATAAAGGAGGACGAGAGGGCATTCAGAGAAATTTATGACATGCTCTCCGGTAAAATGTACAGCCTTTGTGTGCGTTATACAGGCAATACCCATGATGCTGATGATGTTTTTCAGGAAGGGTTAATAAGGCTGTACAGGAACCTTTCTAAATACCAGGGAACCGGCTCGTTTGAAGGATGGGCAAGAAGGATATTTGTGAACAGCTGCCTGGATCATTTAAAAAGCAAGCAGAAGCTATTACACGCAGAGCTTTCTGAAAATAATACAGATGTACCAACAGCCGAATTGACCGGTGCAGATAAACTGACACAATCCGACCTGCATAAAATTATCCAAAAACTACCTGGTGGTTACCGGCTGATAGTAAACCTTTATTTGGTTGAAGGTTATAACCACAAGGAAATCGGTGATATGCTGGGCATCTCCGAAGGCACCAGCAAATCCCAACTGTCGAGGGCAAAAGTGATCTTGCAAAAAAATATTTTAGCGGTCAATGGCTGATAACGGGAATAACATATTAAATCATTTACAGCAATACGGCATGCAACCGCCTGCTGACGCTTTTTCAAAGGCATGGGAACATATTGCCGATGCAAAAGAAAAAAATCCGTTTGGCCAATTGCAGGATTACAGCATGGCCGCCCCGGCTCTTGATTTTTCCTTATTAAAAAATGCCGCCGGGCAAAATAACATTCCGCTAAAACGCCATTGGGTTATACCTATTCCTGTTATGAGGGCTGCCGCTGTGCTGCTGGTGGTTGCCACAGGAATAACTTTGTATTTTTCTTTTTTCCGGCAAAAAGAAAGTACACAAAATAATTATGCCGGCGTAAATGTAAATCAAAGCCCTGCCACAGCTTCACCAAACGGGCAAAACAATGGCCCTGATATGCAAACCGCAAACAATGCGGCCAATAGTATTGCAGCCGCCAATACCACTGCAGCAGGAAAAAATAGCTATGCAGCGGGGATAAAAACAAAAAAAGGATTCCGTAATAAAAACAGTATAGCAAAAGCCGGCAGAAGAAATTCAGCCACATTGGCCAACAACAGTTTCATACAATTGTATGACAACGATATATTCTTTACCCTTATAAGTTATAAGGGTGGTAAAAACAGCACCCTTCAAAAGTTTTTTGCAGACAACACCTACGCAGAAAAAAAGATATCGCTCAATAAATATTCCTATGTAAACCTGAGTGATAAAATGGTGGCCATGCTCCAGGACATTTATCTTACCAAAAAGAACGGCAAGCCCGCAAGAAAGGCAAAAAAGACAAAAAAGAAATTTGACAAATGGAAAAAGAAAGACGAGAAATATTTTGACAGCAACATGCAAAAGAATCCCATTGATGTAATTGACCTCTCTGATTTTATCCTGAAATAAGAAGAACTGCTGTTATGAGTAAAAAACCATGTATTGCCTTACTGCTGTTCATAATTACAGCACCGTTTATATTCAATAAAGCAGCAGCACAGCCCGGCCTTTCCATCGTATACGATATCTCGGTGCAAAAAAATAAAACCGGTATTGAAGAAACTTACAACGGCGGCACCAAAGCCATTTTCACCAATGGAAAAAAAGCCAGAATAAGGCTGGTATCACTAATGAGGATACAAAGCATTTTTCTTGATTATAACGACAGTTTGCTGCAGAAAGCCACCGTGATAAAAGAGTCGGGCAGGAAGAAATACCTGTTCCGTATGTCAGCAGCAGAATGGAAAACCTATAATAAAAAATACGACAGCCTTACATACGATACCACTTCAGCAGATTCCGCTAATATCAATGGCTATCCCTGCAGAAAAGTGGTAATAACGCTGGATAATGACAGGCAGGTGACTGCATTTTATACGGACAGCATTCAACTTAACAATGCCGTTATTGAACCGTTGTTCCGCAATATTAAAGGAACTGTTTTGCAATACGAAGTAAATGGTAAAAAAGGTACTGTCACTTTCAAAGCATCGCAAATAAATACAGGGAATATTGACCCAAAAATATTCATAATACCCTCAAAAGGCGCTGTTGTAAAAAAATATAATCCTAAGAAAAAAGTGCCGAAAGATGTGGAAGTGATAAGTGATGAAGATGAATAAACTTTTACCCAAAGGACAAGGCAGCTTTTCTTTTAAGCCCCGCCAATCCCATTGAACGTTTGCTTTTCCGGAGCAGGGAAAAAAGAAACCCGGCCACGATAAGAAAGTCATGCTCTTTGTTGTATTCACCAATGGTAATTACACCGCTGTTGCGTTCTTTTTCCGGGCCGTTTGCGGCTTTCATAATAACCCGGTCGCCTTTCTCCCATTTCCAGTACAATGAAAAAAAGTTATCGGCCTTCCAAAGCAACCTTTCACCATTGGCAAATTCAAATGTTGCACGTGAAAATACAGAGAAAAGGTAGGGCATTTTAATAGTGGCTGCCACTTCACCGGTAATAGCATTGGCAACTTCCATTACCGTATGAAACGTACCTCTTTTTGAAAAAGAGTAGAGCCTGTCATTTATTACTGCAAAAATTGGCCACCGGCCGGATGAAGGCTTTTGTATATGCCCGAGCCGCCGCCCGTCAAGGGAAACAAAAAAAGAATTTTCCTCATAAGTTATATTGTAATTCCAGGCATTAACAAACCTATGCTCCATACCGCATTGCAATTATACGCCCTGAAGATTGTATATAAAATAAAATGGTTGCATCAGGGAACTGCAGTTACATTTTTCATAAAGATGAAAATAGCCATCCACCAATCGCTAAACAAGTTCATAAAAAGTAATCCCCACGGAGAACCGTAGGGGATTTAAAGTATAGCCATGAAAAACAATCTTTACCAATACTGTAAGTATCAGCTAGTCTTTTTTTCGTAACGTTTTTTAAATTTATCAATGCGCCCCGCCGTATCCACCAGCACATTTTTACCGGTATAAAATGGATGCGACGTGTTTGAAATTTCCAGTTTTATTACAGGGTATTCATTACCATCTTCCCATTTAACCGTTTCTTTGGATTCTGCAGTGGAACGGCTTAAGAACTGGTAACCGTTGCTCATATCTTTGAACACTACAAAGCGGTAATTTTTGGATGCAAATCTTGTTTCATAATTATGATAATTTGGCGCATGGATTTTGCCATGCAAATTTTAAAGACCGCAAAAGTAGGCCTTTTCAGCTTATCTGCAAAGTTTAAATCTTTCCTTTTTTAACCACAATCCCAGCAATTTTCAGTTATAAAGACAATATTTTACACAAAAGGTTTACATTTCAATTGAAAATAAGCTGTTAACAGTCCAAAACTAGCTCTTCATATTCACTACCTGAAGGGCAATACCGAGGTTCCAGCCCTTTGAAGCCTGTATTACCGCCTGCAGGTCATCAATTTTTTTACCTGTTATCCTTATTATATCGTCCATAATGGCTGCCTGCACTTTCATGCCGCTGTCCTTTATCAGCTTTACTATTTTTTTTGCGTCTTCCTGCTTAATGCCGTTTTTCACCGGTACTTCCCTTTTGACCACCTTGCCACTTTGATAAGGCTCTTTGCTAAGGTCATAAATTTCGGCAGCAAGGCCCTGCTTCATGCTGCGGCTAAGCATAACATCCACTATCTGGTCAAGCTTCATTTCGCTGTCGGCTTCCAGGCTTACCTTAAATTCTTTTTTATTAAGGTCTATCACTACATGGCTGCCTTTAAAGTCATACCGGTTGGTAATTTCTTTAATGACGGTGTTAATGGCATTATCCAATGTTTGAAGATCTACCTTGCTGCTGAAGTCAAAAGACGGCATACTGTAATTTTATTCACGTATCAATCGTTGTTTACAAATATAAAAAACAAGTTTTTAAAATGAAAAGCGTTTATGCACATTCAATCAATATTCCACCTTTACCTCACCCCGCTGTTTTTTTAGCAGGGCATAAATGATAATGCCGGTGCCGGCAAGCGCCAGGGTAAATGAAATCAGTTCTGCCTGTGTAAGCTGCAGACCCAGGAAATGCATTTGGTTGTTCACCCTTATTTTCTCAATAAAAAAACGCTCAACCCCGTTCAGCACAAGATAAATACCTGTCATCAACCCGGCGGTTTTTATTTTTTTTCTTATGCCCCAAAGCACAAAAAACAGAATGCTGCAGGCAATGGTTTCATAAAAAGGAGTAGGGAAAACGGGAACAGGCAATGCCCTGTTATGCTCATCTTCTATGCTTTCAATTTTTATCCCGTCTTTGTTTACATTACGGGGATAGCTGTATGCCACCGTCCAAACAGGCAGCCATGACGGCGCTTTTACAGGTTTGTGCGGAACGGCATCCAGGCTGGCGCTTTTCCTGTCGGTAACAGTGACAGCTACCGGTGAGCCGGCATCATGCACGGTGCCATCGAGGAAATAAGTGCTGTATTTTTTTAATTGTGCTTCATACTCAGCAGGGGTGGCTTGCACCGCTTTGCCGTTTTCATCAGTAATGTAAGCGCTGTTAAAAATACCCCAGTCGCCATCACCTGCTACCTGGCAGCCAATACGGCCTACAGCATAGGCCAATAATAATGCAGGAGCAGCTGCATCTACCAAATGTACCAATTTGATATTTTTCTTGTAAGCATAAAATAAAATAGCAGCCGCAGCCAAAATCAATCCGCCATAATAAGTTAGCCCGCCGGCAGAAAGCAGCCTGCCCCAGGGATCTTTTACAAAATCATCCCAGTTTTCAAAACAGTCAAACAACTTGGCGCCGATAATACCAAATATCAATCCCAGCACTATGATATCCCCTACCCTGTCGTGTGGCCATATCCTTACCGGCCTTTGCTCCGGCTCTTTTGACTTCTGTTTGTTTTTCTCCCGCCATTTTAGGCCGGCAAGTAAAAAGCCAATAAGCAAGCCGGCAAGTAAATTTCCCTGCGATGAAAAAATATATTCCTGTGGGTTTACATCTTCGGGCCTATTCATTAACAGCCCCACTAATTTGTACCCGAATAAAAAACCAATTATGAAATTGACAAGCAGTTCAAAAAAAGAGGCCGGTTTGCCTACCACAATTGTTTCCTCACGTGGCAGCAGCAATGCCTGTTTTTCTTTTCTCTTAAGCTCTGACGATAATACAATGGCCGCAGCCACAAAGCCCATGGCGACCATAAAACCAAATGTATTTAAAAATGAAAGCGGCTTCCAGTGCACTCCAAACCAGTCTTTAAATACATAATATAAATTGGGATACATATTACCGGTGATAAGTAATGAGAGATCAGTTATAAGTGCTGCAAGTTATAGTAATTCGGGAGCAAAAAGCCATTGGCTTTTTTATTCGTTCCGACAAAAAATCCCGTAACATAATGCTACGGGATATACTTACTAACCCATCAACATGAAAAAATCAATTGCAATATTGTTCAAAAGCACCGATAAGGTTTTGCGCTATCATTGATGCGCTCCTGCCTTCAATATTGTGCCTTTCTATAAAATGTACCAGTTGTCCGTCCTTAAACAAAGCAATGGAAGGGGATGAAGGAGGATAAGGCAACAGGTGTTCCCTTAATTTTTTTACTGCATCCACATCAAAGCCTGCAAAGCTGGTAACAAGGTGGTCGGGCTTTTTTTCGCTGTGCTGTACGGCCAGTAATACACCCGGCCTTGCTGTACCGGCGCTGCAGCCGCAAACTGAATTAATTACGACCAGGGTGGTACCTGATTCTGAAATAGAGGTTTCCACCTGTTCGGGGGTGAGCAATTCAGAAAAGCCGTTCTCGGTCAGCTCTTCTTTCATAGGTATCACAATTTCTGCAGGATACATAGTTTATACGATTTTGTTTTTATTTAAGATGTTGTACTGCAAAATTAAGCAGCAACGGGTAATAAATCCTATTGGAGTTTTTACATGGTTAATAAATACCGGATTTAGTAAAGTATTGGAAGCCTTGGTAAATTATTTGCCGGTCCACCTTCCGGCACCGACCGCTTATTATCTATTTTCCGGTCTAATCTTCCGGGAGCCAGCCGGCCATTATGTCGCCAACAATCAAGTATTAAAGACATTATGGCGCAAGCAAAGCCTTTTCTTGACGATTTTTCTTAAAAAATGTAATGGAACAGCATTTGAGCAATCCTACCTGAAAAACAAAAATTCAAAAAACTAAAAAAAATAATTAGCTATGACACTGGTAAAAGTAAACAACCCTATCGCCAAATCATTTGATGGCTTTTTCAATGATTTTTTAAATGAATTGCCTGCATTTGGCAAAACATTAAAAGAAAATGCTTTTGGTTTTCCACCGGTAAATATTACCGAAACCGAAAATACTTACGGCATTGAAGTGGCTGCACCTGGTTTTGACAAAGCAGATTTCAATATTAAATTAGATGGCGATTTGCTTACGCTGAGTGCAGAAAAGAAACAGGAAACAAAAGATGAAACAGCCAAAGCTATCCGCAGGGAGTTCAGCTACAAATCTTTTAAACGCAGTTTTACTCTGGATGAAAAAATTGATGCTGCAAACATTGCCGCTAAATATGAAAACGGCGTATTGAAAGTGGAACTGCCTAAAAAAGAAGAAACAAAAGCCGTGGCTAAAGAAATTACGATTTCATAAATAACATACAGTTGGTTTTGATAATTACAGGCCGCCCTGTTTCTACAGGGCGGATTTTTTATTGACAAAACCCTAAACCGAAAAGAACACAAAGAGAAGAAACGCAAAGGCCGCAAAGTAAAATGCTTTGCGGCCTTTGCGAAATATTTAGCGCACTTTGCGGTTAACAGGCTTAATACCCCAATATCTTCAGCATACTCTGTGCAGATTGCTCCCTGGCATATACCCAATCTACCAGCTTACCGTTTTTATCATGCCCAATGATAATATGCTTGGGCGAAGGAATAAGGCAATGCTTAATGCCGCCGTAGCCGCTTATCTGGTCCTGGTAAGCGCCGGTATGAAAGAAACCCACATACAAAGGCTCCTCTTTTGAAAGCTTGGGAAGAAATACTTCATTGATATGCTCTTCGCTGTCATAATAATCATGGCTGTCGCAGGTGATGCCGCCGAGGGTCACACGCTGGTATTCATCATCCCACTTATTAATAGGCAGCATCAAAAACTTTTCGCCGATGCCCCATGTATCGGGTAACGTGGTAATGAAAGATGAATCTATCATATACCATATTTCCCTGTCATTTTGATGCTTTTCATCTATCACGCTGTAAATATGTGCCATGCTTTCACCTACGGTATAGCTGCCAAACTCTGTAAAAATATCCGGCATGGGCACTTTGTGTTTCATGCAGGCCACTTTAATGTTCCGCACTATTTCATTTATCATAAACTGGTAGTCGTATTCAAAGCCCAGCGAATGCTTGATAGGGAAACCACCGCCGATATTGATAGAATCTAACTCAGGGCAAATTTTCTTTAGTTGGCAATACAGGTTTATCACTTTATTCAATTCACTCCAGTAATAAATATCATCCTTAATGCCCTTGTTCAAAAATATGTGCAGCATCTTTAGCTGGAACTTATGTTCGTACCCTTCTATCTGGTCAACATAAAATTCCAAAATATCCTTTGCCCTCATGCCGAGCCTCGAAGTGTAAAAAGGAAAAGTAGGCTCTTCTTCTGCCGCCACACGAATGCCGAGCTTAAACGGCTCTTTTACATTCCTGTACGCTTTCAGCTCTTCTTTATTGTCCAGTACGGGAATCACATTTTTAAATCCGCTGTTCAGCAGTTTCGAAATACGGCTGGTATATGATTTTTGCTTAAATCCATTGCAGATAATAAAAGTGTCTTTCGTTATTTTCCTGCGGCTGTGCAGTTTGTTGATGATCTCAATATCGTAAGCATACGAAGTTTCCAGGTGAATTTCATGCTTCAGCGCTTCTTCCACTACAAATGAAAAATGGGAGCTCTTGGTGCAGTAGCAGTAATTGTACTTGCCGGTGTATTTATGCTTTTTAAAAGCAGCAGCAAACATTTTCTTTGCCTTGTTTATCTGCATCCCTATTTTAGGCAGGTAAGTTACTTTCAGTGGTGTGCCGTATTTATCGATCAGCGCTTTTACGTCCACGTTGTTATAGCGCAGGTAATTGTCTTCTACTTTAAAATCTTCCTGCGGAAAATTGAAGGTTTGGTTTACCAGGTCGGCGTAAGAGTTGTTCATTTGGCTCATTGCACAATAGGTGTTTTTTAAAGTGAATGCAAATGTAAATGATAGCTGTAAATGCGAAAGATTATTTTTGCCACAATAAAATAATTATATAACAATATCGCCATTAGCTTGCATGGGGCCTGGAACCAGGCTTCCGTTTAACCCTCATTTGACTCTTTTTGGAGCCTGTATTACTTCAGCAATGCCCCATCAACCAGTTCTATTATCCTGTCGGCACGGTGTGCAAAGTCCACATCATGTGTTACCGTTATAATGGTATTACCCTTTGCCGTCAGCTCACGGAAAATATCAAACACAAGATGGGTATTCATACTATCCAGGTTTCCTGTAGGCTCATCAGCCATAATAACCAGGGGGTCGTTCACCAGCGCTCTGGCAATGGCAATGCGTTGCTGCTGTCCGCCTGACAGCTTACCTGATTGCTTGCGGGCAAACTTATCCATATCCATCTGCCGCAGCTTATTCATGGCCCTTTCTTCTATTTCTTTCTTTGTGTATTTTCCCAGCTTTAGCGCAGGCAGCATCACATTTTCGATGGCAGTAAACTCAGGTAATAAAAAATGGAACTGGAAGACAAAACCAATATGCTCATTCCTGAACCTTGCCAAAGCATTTTGCGATTGACTGGTAACAACCGTATCGTTAATGGTTATCTTTCCTTCATATTCCGTATCCAGTGTGCTTAATAAGTACAGCAATGTAGATTTTCCGCTGCCCGATTTCCCTGTCAGGGCCACAAATTCCCCTTTGTTCACAGAGAAACTAATATCCTTCAGCACCTGGAATTTTTCAGGCTGGTAAAAATATTTATTCAAATGTTCTGCTACAAGCATTGGCATAATCATCCTCTTAAAATAGCTACAGGGTCTATACGTGATGCTTTCAGCGATGGCATTAACCCTGCAACCAGTGTTGTAACTATTCCAAAACCAACGCCGAAAATATAATGTACCGGTTTAAAAACAACAGGAAAGAATTTCAATGATACAAAAGCATTGTTGGCAGGAAAAGGTGTTCGTGATAAAATGTATGACAGCACAAACCCAAGCCCTATGCCCGTAAGCGCCCCCAATACCCCTATCACCAGCGATTGCGATAAAAATATCTGTGTGATATCTTTTCTTGCGAAACCCTGCGCTTTTAAAATGGCAATGTCTTTCATTTTGCCGGCGATGGTCATGTTCATAATATTGTAAATGCCAAAGCCTGCAACAATTAGGAGTGTAATGCTTACCACATACGTTAAAGTGTCGCGGATAAGGTTGGAGGCCATTACTGACGAATTAGCTGTTTCCCAGCTTTCTGATTTGTAGTTATATTTTTTTCCAAACACACCGGCTTCTGCTTCAGACATTTTATTGTTTTTCAGTTTTACGTTGATATCGGTAATGTAGTTCCGGTCTTTGCCAAGCAATTGCTGCACAGCGGAGAGATTTACATACCCTTTGGCATTGTCTATTGTGCCGATGCCGATTTGAAAAATACCCACCAGCCTGAACTGCATAGTATTGCCTGAAGGTGTGGCCAGTGAAACCATATCACCAACCTGCACATTCAGCTTATCTGCAAGTCCTGAACCCATGAGTATCCCGTTGTCTGTTGTCAATAAATTTTCAGGTTGGCCGCTGAGCATTTTGCCGGAAAGGTTAAACAGTCTCGTTTCCTCAATGATATTTACACCATTGATAAAACCATTTAACTGCACAGGCCCGTAATTGTAAAACACCTGTGTGCTCAGCAACGGGGATACTGCCAATACCAAAGGATCTTTTTTCAAATCATTAATAATAGCATCTTTATTCCTGATGTTTAGCTGAATTTGCTTCGGCCTGGGGTGGTGAACAACAATTAGCTTATTTGCGTCATTATAATATTCCCCTGCAACAGAAACAGAATAATCCGTTTTTACATCGTTGTAAATATGAATATCGGGAGTGGAGGCAAGCATGGTATCTTCCAGGAACTGGTTTACTCCCTGCATAAAGCTTATCATCAGTATGAACATGGCAATACCAAACGTTACGCCCAGCATGGCAACAATGGTTTGCTTTTTTCTTGAAAGCAAATGCGTTTTTGCGATGGATAAATTTACAGAGACTGACATGGAGTTATTGTTGTGGCGGGATAATAACCTGCGATGATTCATCCAGCCCTGCTGTTATTTCCACTTCGTCCAGTGTATGAATGCCTGTTTTAACTGCTATGGTTTTATTGCGGCCGTCCTGTTTAATTTGCAGGCTGTCATTGCCTGCCGCAAATGCTTTGGCGGGAACAACCAGCACATTGCTTTTCTTCTGAATGATGATGTTGGCCTCCACCGAACTGTGAATGTATTTTTGTTGCATGGCGCTGTCAGTAAATACTGCATCAGCACGGAAAGTTTGGTCGGCTTCGTTCATTGTGGGATAAATCCGGGAAATAACTGCATGGTAAACGGCATTGCCTGTAACATCTGTTTTCAGCAGCACTTCCTGCCCGTTTTTTATCCTGTTAATATCCTGCTGGTCTATGGCCAGCCTGATGATCCGCTGTGATGTTTTACCCAGCAGGGCCACTGCGTCGTTCATTCTTACGGCCTCTCCTTCTTCCTTAAACGTCTGGTAAACGGTGGCAGTTCCGCTGCTTCTTATAAAATAATTGTTCAGATCACTCCTGGCAACGGTTATCTGGCTTTTTGCATTCTGGAGCGAAAGCGACAGGTCATTGGCTGTGGAGCGGTATTTTTCTCCGGCAGATTGTCTTTGTTTTTTTGAAACCATGTAAGCCGTATAAGCATTGTCCACATTGCTTTTGGTACCAATGCCTTCTTTCCATAAATTATTTAACCGGACATAATTCAATGAATCGTTAGTAAGTTTTGTCTGGGCGGTTTCAATTGCCAGCTTTAGATCATTCAATATGCCCGAACGTTCCGAAACATTATTTTGTGCCAGGTCCAGGCTGCTTTGCGCTGCATCCAGCCTGGAAGCGGGCGCATCATGCTGAATAATAAACAATACCTGCCCTTTGGTAACAGCATCTCCTTCCCTTACCAGTTTTTTTATAATGGCGCCTGCATTCAGCGCATAGACAGAATATTCGCTGTCGGCAATAATTTTCCCCGAAGCATATACTGCTTCTATGATATCTTTTTTGCTGGGGTAAACAATATTATCATGCTTGCAGGAAGTAAAAGCAACTATTGCAATTACAAAAGCAAATGGTTTCATTGTGTTAACTAAATTAGCTGCGGAACATATTATTCATCAAATATAATTGCAAACAGGCATCTTGTGGCCGTTTCAGTTCCAAAATAAAAAAACCAGATGGCTGCACCTGCCTGGCACTGGATTACTTCGCCCTTAATCTTTTGGAGCAAACCTCTTTTGTATTGGTTCATAAGAACAAGAGGCTATAACTTTGCCTGCTGTAACATCATCCTCAAAAAACATGAGTAAACCATTCTCCCACACAATACCCATCTCGGTATCGCTCGATTCTACGCTGCAAACCGAAGACATTAAACCCCAACCAGCCAATAACAAAAAAAGGCTGCTGACTATTTCGCTGCTGGCGGTTGCCATTGCTACCGCAGTAAGTTTTATTGCCAAGCTACTAGTGCATTTAATAAGCTTTTTTACCAATATCGCTTTTCATGCAAAACTTTCTTTTGCCGAGGCCACTCCTTTGAACAACAATCTGGGCTTGTGGGTAATACTTGTTCCTGTAACAGGCGGTATTGTTGTGGGTTTAATGGCTTTGTACGGCTCCAGGGCTATCCGCGGGCATGGCATACCCGAGGCAATGGAACAAATACTTACCAACCAAAGTAAAATCAAACCCACCATTACTTATTTAAAGCCTTTATCAGCGGCCATATCCATTGGTACGGGCGGCCCGTTTGGGGCCGAAGGCCCCATAATAGCTACCGGCGGCGCCTTAGGCTCTACCATTGGGCAGTTATTAAAAATATCGCATCATGAACGAAAAATTTTACTGGCAGCGGGTGCTACTGCAGGTATGTCAGCCATTTTTGGAAGCCCCATTGCCGCTATTTTTTTAGCTATAGAATTATTGTTATTCGAATTTTCACCACGCTCCATTATACCTGTAGCCTTAGCATGTATTACCGGTGCTGCAGGGCATCATTTGTTATTTGAACAAAAACCTGTTTTTGCAATTGCCCCTACAATAGGTACAGCAGGCAATACTGCTTTGCTGGCTTATAGTGCCATGGGCGTTATCATAGGCCTGCTGTCTGTTGGCGTAACAAAAGTGGTGTACTTTATAGAAGATGCTTTTGAAAAGCTTCCTGTTCATTGGATGTGGTGGCCTGCCATAGGCGGCATTGCCGTAGGTATTATTGGGTATTTTGAACCCAAAACGTTGGGAGTAGGCTACAGTAATATTACCGATATTATTTCAGGAAATGTTGTTTTTCAAGTGGTGATATCGCTTTGTATTTTAAAATTTATTTCTTGGGCAATTGCCCTGGGCAGCGGCACATCGGGCGGCACGCTTGCACCCTTGCTTACTATTGGTGCGGCAACAGGCGCTGTTTTGGGCAGTGTAATGCTGCATTTATTTCCTTCATCAGGCATCAATATTTCGCTGGCTGCATTGGTGGGCATGGCTGCCATGTTTGCCGGGGCATCAAGGGCATTTATTACCTCTATCATTTTTGCACTGGAAACTACAGGACAGTATAATGCCCTGCTGCCTTTGCTGGCAACCTGCAGCGCATCGTATTTTGTTTCGTTCTTTTTAATGGAGAATACAATAATGACGGAGAAGATAGCACGCCGTGGTGTAAAAACGCCACACTCTTATGAGCCGGATGTTTTAGAAAAAATCAATGTGGCCCAGGTAATGGATAACAGCGGTCTTATTTTGAGTACAGATAACAGTATTGAAGAAACAATTGACTGGCTGGAAAAAGAGCCGGAATACAAAAGCAATTATTACATCGTTTCAAACGCCAGTGAGGAATACAAAGGCATTATCAGCTCATCGCAATTGTATAATAAATTAAACCCGCCGCACACCCAATTGCAAGCACTTGTGCAGCAAAAAGCCGCATCTGTAAAAACCAATAACAGCTTACGAACAGCTATTGAAATTATGGCCAGCGAAAATGTAGATGTGCTGCCGGTATTATCCGGCGAAAATCAAAATATCATTGGCATATTATCTTATACCAATATTATATCAAGCTATAAGTTAAGGTTGGCAGACCATCAAAAAAATCATCCGAATATTTCTTTGAAAAGAAATACTTTAAAATTATTGGTGCATGGACAGAGGGTAAAACGGTTTCTTCAAAATAATAACTAACCGTGTTTTCAATAATATGCAAGGCAATTTTTTTGTCAATGGGGCCAATAATTTTAGCGCCATCTTCCACACAAGCACATAAAAACCGGTGCTTCCACACGCCGTGTCTATAAATTTTAAAGATTTCGGAAGTTTATCAAAAATTGAGTGCGGTGTCGGCCTTCAAAACTGCCTTATCATAAAACCATGCTGCAATAGCAGCATACCTGAATTTTTTTCCCGGCATCTGCTGCCCCAGGTAAAAATTATCTTCTCTTATTTTTTGTTCGATACCTGCATCGGTGCAGTAAAAGCCGGCATTGTACACAGTGGCATACCATTGCAATTTTTCCTGTGCCGATGAAAATTGTCTGTATGAACAGGCAGCATCGCAAATGGCAATAAAAGCAGTGAGATAGATCATTTGCCAGTCTTCGTCCAGCAGGCGTTCTATCCGTTGCCTGCGTATGGTTTCTTCATCGTTCGTATCATATTCCAGTTGCAACTCCTGCTGCATGGCGGCAGGCAATAGCTGCTTTGCCCTGCGTTCCACTTCTTCTGCAAAAGAGGGTTTCATCTGGAAAAGCCCGACAGAAAAATTTGCATATTCCTTTCCAAACTGCACATACAGTGTACGCAGGCTTTCTGCTTCTATACCATCTTTCAAACCATTGTAGCGCATCACTTCAGGAAACACCACAGCCTGCATAAAAGCAATATCCTTGCTGCATATAGCTGCACATAAAGCAAACCTGTCGCTCATAGAATGCAGCTTTACTCCTGCTGTTTCCGCCTTGGCGTCAAAGCAATCTCCAAAATCAGCATTGCTGTATTGTTGTTTAGCAAAAACAAAAAGCCCTGCTGCCATTGCAGGCAGCAGGATAAACAATAATGCTTTTTTTAAATTACTTTTTTGCATAAGTACACATCCTTGCTGCCGCTTTCTGTTTGATACAATTTGAAATAGTAAACAGAGGTTTCATTGCCTATTGTAACCACCCGTGGAAACAATACGCCGGAGAGTTTTTCTTCCGTACCATTGGCACGGTATATTTTCCCTTTTTCATAATATACCGATTTGGAAATATCCGGCGTAAGAAACAACCGGTTAATACTGGTAATGGGTACCGAAAACGAAGCCGCTTCCGCTCCGTTCACCAGCACCTGTGTGGGGCTTTGGGACGGAATGGTAACAATATCGCCGTCATCTGTTACAAAACTTTTATTACCGCTGCTGTACATATCGGCAATATTGCCTTTTTCTTCTTTGCCTGTGGTTGACACAGTAAGTATTTCCTGTGCCTGCTGGTCCATCACAGCGGCCATTGCATGTTTAAATCCTTCGCTTACGGAAAATTTCACGGGAACGGCAACAAGGCTGTTGCCCACTTTTTGTTTTACGGCCCCTTCATTTACAATAAAATTATTCCCCATGCCCATTTGTGCGGTCATGTTGTTTTGCCCACCAATGGTCACCAATGCAAAAAATTGTTTTCCATCGGGGGAAGTTATCATTTTTGCCACATGGTCGTAAGGCCCGTAATTTTTTCCATTGAATACAATGTGTAGTTTACCGTTAATAGTTTTGGTGTATTTGATAGCCACCGGGTCTTTATCATTGCCAAGGGCCGGCTTAGTTGAATTTTCACTCTCATTATCTCCTTGCGCATCCTGTAAGCTGGGCAAAGGCGGCGCTTTAAAAGGGCCGGTGCGCTTGCCGTCTTCCACCAAAAAATACTCATACCGGTTATTTTTCACCACAAAAAAATAATTCAGTTTTCCGTTTTTAGCCAGCACTTTTGATTCGTCGTACATGAGGGCCTCTGCCGGCTCCAGCGTAAAAACAACAGCACCGTTTTCAGGCGGCGATGATGGCTGCTTTTTATCTTCCTGCTTATCGCTATTTTCACTTTTGTTGCTGCCGGCGTCCGTACTGCTGCCGCTTGATTTTGAATCCAGGACTTTACCTGCTTTTTCCTTTAATTTTTTAAATAATTGCGCCTGGCTGTTGATGGTAATAGTACAGGCCAACGCTGCAATAATGATCGTTTTCATTGCTTTATATTTTGAGTAGTTTGTAATTACTACGGTAAATATAAAGCGCCGTTCACGGCTGCCATATCCCTCAAAAACGGGATATCCGGCGCAGGCAATAAAAAAAGCCGGACGCAATTGCGCCCGGCTTCAAATCATTATGAAGTATGTAATGCTTATTTTACTGAAGCAACCAAAGCTTTAAATGCTTCAGGCTCGTTCATTGCCAGATCGGCAAGCACTTTACGGTTAAGCGTAATGTTCTTTTCGTTCAGCTTATGAATAAATTCGCTGTAAGTAAGGCCTTCTTCCCTTACGGCAGCATTGATACGGGCTATCCACAGGCTGCGGTAATCCCTCTTTTTGTTTTTGCGGCCAACATAGCTGTATGTTAACCCTTTTTCCAGTACGTTTTTGGCAACGGTATATACATTTTTACGTTTGCCATAAAAGCCTTTGGCGGCTTTCAAAATTCTTTTGCGGCGTGCCCTTGATGCAACTGCATTTTTTGAACGTGGCATATCTTAATTTTTTTGTAGTTAAATGTTGAATTGTGAAAAAACCTTGTCGTTTATTATCCACGAAGGCGCAATAAACGTTTTACAAAACGAACCTGTGTAGGATGCACTTCGCCATCTTTACGCATGCCACGTTTACGTTTGGTGGTTTTTTTTGTTAAGATGTGACGTTTGAAAGGTTTTTGGTAGGTAATGAGGCCGGTGGCGGTTACCTTGAAGCGTTTTTTAGCGCTTGAGTTTGTTTTAACTTTTGGCATTGTATAACCTGTTATAGTTACTCCCTGCTGGCGTCCTGAACAGACAGGCACTTATGGGGCCATGTGGGAAATGTCTGAAAAAGAGCTGTTTTTCTTTTTCGGGCGGCAAAGATAAGGGAAAATGGGGAAAGGGCAAAGGGTAATTTCAAAGGTTCAAGGGGTTTAAAAGGTTTAAAAGGTTCAAAAGGTTTAAGACGTTGATAAAATCTCTTGAACGTCTTAAACCTTTTGAACGATAAAACTTATTTACTTTCTGCCGGTTTTGCCTTGGCTTTCTGGCTCTTAGGTGCAAACATCACCTGCATTCGCTTGCCTTCCATCTTGGGCAGGCCTTCAAGGGTACCCACTTCTTTCAGGCGGTCGGCCAGTTTTAAAAGGAGCAATTCGCCACGTTCTTTAAACATAATAGCACGGCCTTTAAACTGCACATGGGCTTTTACCTTGTTGCCATCCTGCAAAAATTTTTCGGCATGCTTGCATTTGAATTCAAAATCGTGGTCGTCTGTATTGGGCGTAAAACGAACTTCCTTCACCTCGCTGGTTTTGGCGTTCGCCTTCATTTCTTTCTTCTTCTTCTTTTCGTTGTACAAAAATTTATTATAGTCAATTATTTTGCACACAGGCGGGTTGGCTCCGGGTGAAATTTCCACCAGGTCAAGCTGCTGCTCCTGGGCAATTTTAAGCGCTTCCTGTGTAGGATAAACACCTACCTGCACATTGTCGCCTACAAGGCGTACTTCCGGTACCCTTATCATGTGGTTGGTGCGGTGTTCCTGCTGTTGTTCTTTTCTAAATCGGGGATTGAATGCGCCACGGGGTGGTCTTGGAGGGAATGCCATATTTTACTTGCCTTTTCATTTGCACCCGGTTTTTGCAAAGTTTTGAGGCGGTGTTGTTTTTATTTTAAAATAGATCCGGGAATAATGTTTAATGATTTCTAAGCCGCTATGTAAATATAGCGCTTTTACTCTACAACGCTCCTGCTTTTTACTTCTTCGTTTACAAAAGCAATAAACTCATCAATTGACTGTACGCCAATATCGCCTTTGCCCTGCCTGCGTACCGCCACTTTGTTCTCGTTCATTTCTTTTTCGCCAATCACGAGCATCAGCGGCACTTTGTCTAATTCCGTATCACGGATCTTTTTGCCAATCTTTTCATTACGGTCGTCTATTTCGGCCCGGATATCGGCAGTTTTCAACTGCTTTAAAACAGCTTCGCAATAAGGCAGGAATTTATCACTGATAGGCAACAGTTTTACCTGTGTGGGTGTAAGCCACAACGGGAACTTGCCGGCACAATGTTCTATCAGCACTGCCACAAAACGTTCCATGCTGCCGAAAGGCGCCCTGTGTATCATCACCGGTCGGTGTTTCTGGTTGTCTTCGCCAATATAAGTAAGGTCAAATCTTTCGGGGAGGTTATAATCCACCTGTATGGTGCCCAATTGCCATTTGCGGCCAATGGCATCTTTCACCATAAAGTCGAGCTTGGGGCCGTAAAAGGCAGCTTCATCATATTCTGTAACGGTGCTCAATCCTTTTTCTGCCGCAGCTTCAATAATGGCCTGTTCAGCTATTACCCAGTTTTCTTCACTGCCGATATATTTTGCCCTGTCTGTTTTATGGCGAAGGGAAATCTGGGCTGTATAGTCTGTAAAATTCAACGAATGAAAAACATACAGCACCAGGTCAATCACTTTTTTAAATTCATCCTTCACCTGTTCCGGCATACAGAATAAGTGCGCATCATCCTGTGTAAAGCCACGTACCCTTGTGAGGCCATGCAGTTCGCCATGCTGTTCGTAGCGGTATACAGTGCCAAATTCGGCTAAGCGTAGTGGCAAGTCTTTATAGCTGCGTGGCGATGTTTTATAAATTTCGCAGTGGTGCGGGCAATTCATTGGTTTTAAAAAGAACTCCTCTCCTTCCTGCGGTGTTTTTATCGGCTGAAAACTATCCTTGCCATATTTTTCGTAGTGCCCGGAAGTAACATATAAGTTTTTGTGGCCGATATGCGGTGTGATAACGGGGATGTAGCCAATATCCATTTGCGCTTTTTGCAAAAACTGTTGCAGCCTTTCTCTCAGCATAGCCCCTTTGGGGAGCCACAGCGGCAGGCCCATGCCCACTTTTTCAGAAAAGGCAAACAATTCCAGTTCTTTTCCCAATTTCCTGTGGTCACGCTTTTTTGCTTCTTCCAGCAATACCAGGTATTCATCCAGTTCTTTCTGAGAAGGGAATGTGATACCGTAAATACGGGTAAGCATTTTATTTTTTTCATCATTCAGCCAATAAGCACCTGCTACATTGGTAAGCTTGATGGCTTTGATAAAACCAGTGTTTGGAATGTGTGGCCCACGGCAGAGGTCGGTAAAATTGCCTTGTGTGTAAAAAGTAATTTCACCATCATTCAAGCGGTCAATAATTTCTAATTTATAGGGGTCGCCTTTTTCAGTAAAATATTTTACCGCATCGGCCTTGCTTACATCCTTTCTCTGGTACACAGAATTGTTCTTGGCCAGTTCTGCCATCTTCTTTTCAATCTTTGCCAGGTCTTCTTCTCCTAAAGATTGACCGCCTAAGTCCACGTCATAATAAAATCCTTTTTCACCCGGGGGGCCATAGCCGAATTTTACACCGGGATAAAAAGATTCCAGCGCCTCGGCCATCAGGTGGGCGGATGAATGCCAGAACGTTTCCTTGCCATCCATGTCATTCCAGGTAAGCAACTGCAAAGTAGCATCATCGTTAATAGGGCGGCTGGCGTCCCACACTGCGCCATTTACTTTTGCAGCCAATACCTTTCTTGCCAATCCTTCACTGATGGATTTGGCAATATCCATTGAAGTAGTGCCTTTGGGATATTCCTTTACGGCGCCATCCGGCAGGGTTATTTTGATCATGTCCAATTGTCTTTATCCTTTATTTTTGAGCGGCAAATTTAACGAACTATTGGCGAAGGAAAAATATATCACTGATAACTTTGTTGCCCTGTATTTACAGGTAATCTAAAATTGAAGAAAAACAAAATGAAAAGATTAGTACTCTGTGCGATTTTTTATTTTACCGCAACCGCTGTTTTTTCTCAAAAAACAACCGTTAAGCCAAAAACACAGGCATCAAAAGCAACCGTTCGTAAAACTGTTGCTTCTTCCCCAAAGATAAACGGGCAATGGCACGGCTATTTTAACAGCAATGGCGATATCAGCATTTACAATTATGATAATACGGAATACATACTTGAGCTGGAAATAGACGGAACGAAGGTTAGCGGTTCTTCCTATTCTTATTTCCAGGGAAGAAAATATTATGTTATCTGCAAATTATCAGGCATTTACTATCCTGGCAGCAAAAGCATAAAGGTGGTGGAAACGGAACGGATAAAAGGCAATACGCCGCCTGATTTTCAGGATTGCCTGCAGGTGCATTACCTCACTTATGAAAAAGACGGCAATGATGAAAAGCTGGCCGGCAAATGGGAAACTGCACCCGGGCAAACATCAGGCTGCGGCGGTGGCAGCACTACCCTCACCCGGAGAACATTACAAAACAGCCTGGCCAATTTTAATAAACCAAAGGCCAATTCACCTTTGGCAAATAAACCATCGCCAAAAACAAAAAATACCATTGCCGCAAATAAGCTTAAAAATGCTGTGCCCAAAACCGCTACCCCTGCAGCAAAAAACACGACAAAGCCTAAAGCCAGCCCGGCACCTGACATTGCGAAAAAAGAGCCTGTAAAGAAAGAAGTGCCAAAAGTGGATATACCTGAAACAAAAAAGCCCGATATCAATGAAATAAAAACAGATTTCAATTTTGAGAAAAGGAATGCAGATGTTTTAAAAACCATCCAGATAGACAATGAAACTTTTAAAGTAGACTTATATGATAACGGCGAAGTAGACGGTGACAGCATTTCTGTTTTTTACAACAACAAATTAATACTTTCCCACAGGCGACTGAGCGAAAAGCCCATTTCTCTTACACTGAATACTCCCGACACAGACGGCATTAATGAGCTTACCATGTATGCAG
>JBEHYP010000054.1:0-23856 GCA_048498115.1 Bacteroidota bacterium
CAATGACCCCCAAGGAGATAGCGATTGGACAAACACATTTGTAACAAAACTATTAGCAACCCACAAAGGCAACTGCCGCAGCCTCACCTATCTCTACAAAATATTAGCAGACGAGTTAGGCGCAAAATGTTGGTTATCGCTTGCACCCAATCACATTTACATCCGCAATTACAGCAAACAAATTGGCTGGTACAACACAGAACTTACAAGCGGCACATTCCCTACAGATGCATGGATAGCCGCCACAGGCTATGTAAATGTTGATGCTATCCGCAGCGGCGCGTATATGGACACACTAAGCAATCAACAATCCATTGGGCTTTGTATTATGGATTTGGCACAAGGCTACATCAAACAAACCAATAATTATACAGACAGTTTTGTATTAAAATGTTGCAACCTTGTTCTGCAATATCATTCCGTAAACCCCGAGGCTTTACTCACAAAAGCCGAAGCACTCAAAAGAATGTATTTGAAACAAAAAGACGAAAACAACCCTGCTTCCCAAACAACTTACAATGAAATGGAGCAGGTATATATTACTTTGGTAAAGTTGGGCTACAGGGAAATGCCATACAAAGCGTATCAAAAATGGCTTAAAACAGCCAAGCAAGCCAAGGAAAAGTATCAGAACAAAAAACTAATTCATGCTACACAGAAAAATTAATTATAGTCTCTATTGGGCTATGCTGCAATCCCTCTCAACGAATCCAAACAACACCCACCGCACATTTTGCGGCTTACGTCCTTCAATACGTTAAGTTAGTAAGACCGGAAGTAAAAATTTAACACAACACAATAAAAAAAGCAGCCTGCTTATGCAAACTGCTTTTAAAATACAATCTCTTTTAAGCAACTCTATAATATCTCCACCAACTCAATATCAAACACCAGCTCCTCTCCCGCCAAAAAATGGTTGGCATCCAGCACCACCACATCCGGCTTCACTTCTGTTACCACCACCGGCAAAGGATTGCCGTTTTGATCGCTGAGCGTAAGCTGCATACCCGGTTCTAATTTCATATCCGCAGGCACATTGGCTGCCGGGAATTCAATGATTGCCCTCGGGTCTTTTTCACCATAAGCATCCACCGCTGCAATATTGATGGTTTTTTTTTCACCTACATTCATGCCCGGCATGGCAGCATCAAAGCCTTTTATCATTTGCCCGCCGCCTACTGTAAACTCCAGCGGTTCCCTGCCCGCGGATGAATCAAATTGTTCGCCGCTTGTCAACTTACCGGTATAGTGTACCCTCACTGTATCACCATTTTTTACTTGTGCCATAATTTTTGTTTTTAGTAAATGATTTTTTGTTACCAGCTGATGGTTCTTTTACCAGCTGCATTGGCGTCGCACTCTTCAACAATATCAATTCTATTCAGCAATAAAAAAGAGAAGTCCAAGCGTTCAACGAAAATGCAAGTTAAAGTTTATAGGCCACACTGTAGAATTAAAAAGTTTTATTCATCTTTAATGCATGAAACTGAAACATTTGCTCCTTGTGTTGCTGTTGCAGGCCAACGCCATTGCCCATGCACAGGTGATCAACGGCGCTGAACGCACGGCTGTATATTTTCCCCTGCTGAAAAATAAATCCGTGGCAGTATTTGCTAACCAAACGAGCATGGTACACCACACCCACCTGGTGGATACCCTGCTCAAAAGCGGCATCAAAGTGGTAAAAATATTCGGCCCTGAACATGGTTTTCGCGGCACCGCAGATGCAGGTGAGCATGTAAATGACGGTATTGATAAAAAAACAGGCCTGCCTGTTACCAGCCTCTATGGCGATCATAAAAAACCAACAGCAGATGACCTGAAAGATATTGATCTGCTGGTTTTTGACATACAGGATGTGGGCGTGCGCTTTTACACTTTTATTTCTTCATTAGAATATTGCCTGGAGGCCTGTCTTGAAAACCATAAGCCGCTGCTGATACTTGACCGGCCCAACCCCAATGGCTTTTATGTAGATGGCCCCGTGCTGGATAAAAAATTCAAAAGCTTTGTAGGCATGCAGCCTGTACCTATTGTGTATGGCATGACGGTTGGCGAATATACGTTGATGTTAGCCGGCGAAAACTGGCTGAGCGAAAAAGCCAATGCCATCAATGCATACAACGTAACTGCACAACCCAATGCCGACACGCCATTTCATGTGCAGGTGATCAAATGCAAGAATTACACTCACGACATGAAATATGTTTTGCCTGTAAACCCTTCGCCCAACCTGAAAGAAATGCAAAGCATTTACCTCTACCCCTCCACCTGCTTTTTTGAAGGCACTGTGCTAAGCGAAGGCCGTGGCACGGATAAACCGTTCCAGGTTTTCGGGCATCCCTCATTGCCAAAAACATTGTACACCTTTACGCCCAAACCAAATGAAGGCGCCAAAAGCAGCAAATGCTTTTATCAAAAATGCTACGGCTGGAATGAAAGCGGAACGGTGGAAGAAGTTTTGAAAAAACTGGATAATAAAATACAGCTGAAGTATTTGCTGCAGGCTTACCAACTGTTTCCCGGCAAAGACAGCTTCTTTTTAAAAAATAATTTCTTCAACAAATTAGCCGGAAATGACGAATTGATGCAGCAGGTAAAAGCAGGCAAAACAGAAGCGGAAATAAGGGCAAGCTGGGAGCCTGCGCTGGGCAATTTTAAAAAAATAAGGAAGAAGTATCTACTGTATCCGTAGCGTTAGCCACAGATCTCACAGATGCACACAGATATGCCTCCGACATATATTTTTTAGCCACGAATTTCACTGATCCTCACGAATTATTCTGTGTCAATCTGTTTTATCTGTGGCTCAAAACCATTCGTGTTCATTCGTGTACTGAGCGAAGCCGAAGTATTCGTGGCTTAGTTCTTTATCCCGGAAAAATTATTTGTTCTTCTTTCAGCAACGGCAGTTGCTTAAAGCGTAAAATAATATTGGCCACGGTTATCACATCTTTCTGGCAATACGTAACGATCCTTTCCAGGTTATTTTCATTCCAGTATACTTCACCCACCATGCTGCCGTCAATATCATCTTTGGGCGAAGGCACATTCAATGCCGCAGCCAATAATTTTAAAGAAGTGAAATGTTTGTAATCGCCAAAACGCCAGTACTGGAAAGTGTCCACCATATTCGTCTCCCAGGGTTTCATGTTTTGAAAGTTCAGGTATTCAGGAATGAAGATGCCGTTAACCACGAGGCGGCGGCATAAGAAAGGAATGTCAAATTCTTTGATGTTGTGCCCGGTAAAGCACCATTTGTTGTTGGCAGTTTCCAGTTGGTTGACAGTTTTAATAAAATTCTGCAACAGCTCTTTTTCATCATGGCCATATACTGATTTCACCCTCAGTACATAGTCATTTCCCTGCTTTTTAAAATAGGCCAGGCTGATGCAGATCACTTTTGCAAATTCAGCCATGATGCCTGCACGTAAAGGGTAATATTCATCGGCCTCTACGTTTTCAGGCAGTGAATATTTTACTTTTTCTTCCCAAAGCTTTTGCCAGTCAGCACCCAGCGATGAAAATGTTTTTTGCTGCGACACCGTTTCTATATCAATGAAAAGGAAATTGTCTAAAGGCATTTTAGCGATCATATGACGGTTGTTTTATTAAAAATAGAATGTACCAGTTTCAAAATCCGGGTAAATAATATCTATTACCGCAAAGTTCTCAAGTATTTAAGTTCTTTGCGCCTTAGCGGTAAAATTCAAGCTGAGACACTACCTAAAAATAAAAAAAGGATTGCATATACAATCCTTTTTTAAAGTATTTTTTGTGCTGCCGCCCGCAGGCAATAATCAGTTGTTCTTCCTGTTCAAAATCTCATCTGTAAAATGAGCCCTTTCTTTGGGTTTTGAAAACTTTTCTGCATTGTATGCCGCGGAATTTCCCCTCGGAATAGAGAGTGAAGTCCAACCATTTTCAGCCAGCATCTTTCCTAGAAAAACGATTTGGCCGACATGATAGGGATAATGCGCCAACTGCCTGTTAATGGCTTCCATTACGGTATGGCCCTGGTTCCTGATGTAAATGATCTTATCAAGGTCATTTTCCGTCAACCCGTCAATGGCGTTGAAAAGGCAGTTCCATCCTTCCTCCCATTTATTGATAAGCTCTTCCCTTGTTGCAATATCATTTTCAAATTCTGCTTCCCTGTTCCGCCATTCTTTCTCTCCGTCAGTAGTTAAAAAATCGGTCCAGCGGGAAAGCATGTTGCCCCATAAATGTTTTACAATGCCGGCAATGCTGTTGCTGTCTTCATTGTACTGCCAGGATAATTTATCATCAGCCACCTGCGCAAAGGTTTTATCGCCCAGCATTTTGTAATATTCAAATTGCTTTTTTGCGCTTTGCAAATAACCGTTTGACATATTCGTTTCTTTATTGAGCAATCTAAAAAGTAACCCCGATAAATATTTGTATGGCCTGGTTTTTCCATGTTTGCCTGTCGTCAATAGCGTTGATGTTGCTTAGCCCAAGCTTGTACCTTGCACCCAAATTAATCAGCGGCAACTGTATCCACAGGCCGCCGATAGCGCTCCAGTCGGTATTTTTATAAATGTTGCCATTATTTTTCAGGCTGTCCACGGTCTGGTTCAGCGCTGCGCCCAGTGCAGGGCCGAGCTGCAGTTTTACATGTTTGCTTTCACCCAAATTAATATTTAACAACACCGGTACTTCCAGGTAATTCAATTTGGCCTTTTTTTGCCCTCCATCCCTGAACAGGTCATCATAAATATCCGTAGCATCATTGCTGAATTCAGAAGAGGATTGTACAAAATTCACTTCGGGCTGGATGCCGAAACGCTTGCTGAAATTAAATTGCAGGAAACCACCTACCTGGTAATTGTAATTAAATCCTGATTTATAAGATGCGCCTGAAATTTTGTTGATGTTTACGCCGGCCTTGGCGCCGATACGAAAGAAACGTTCACTGTCTGTTTGTTCAAATTTTTTGTCCTGTGCCGATGCGGTGGCTGCTGCCAATAACAGGATAACCGGAGCAATGTGTTTTAACTGCATGATTGTTTTTTTTAACTGAAGCCCCAAAATTATACCAAGATCGTCATACAAAGTTTAGCCAAATACAATGTATAGTTTGAATTTTACCGATAAGGCAGGCGCAAAGGCTTTGGCGCCTTTTCGGTACTATTGTTTATTTCAAATTCTGAAACCGGGCATGATCATTCTGCAAAAGCACCCATAGCCTGCGTGGGCTTGCCGGTATTGTCAAAAGCACCAAGCGTATACCCCTGCCAGTTATTATAGCTTTCGGGCTCCCAGTAAAAAACACCCAGCCCTTTATGGCCAGGCAGGGATTTTACTTTGCTGATAATATCCGTTAAAAACGATTTGCAGGCTGCAGGCTGGTCATAGGGCATACCCACTTCGCAGATCATTACAGGCGTTCCATACCTTGCCAGCATATCATTCATATTAGTAAGGCATTGCTGTGTTAAGGAAGCCCAGTTGTTTACAGCAGGATAAAGCGACATACCAATAACATCCCATTTGGCACCATTATTTTTTAACCCGTCAAATATCCAGCGGAATAAACCATTATCAAACCCGTTTGAAATATGAACGATCACTTTTATTGAATCATTGATTTGCTTTACTGCATCATAACCTGCTTTTACCAATGTGGCAAACTGGTTCATGTGTGCTGATGCCCTTCCTTCTTCCCACAGCATGCCGTCATTTGTTTCATTACCTACCTGCACCCATTCCGGCGTTATCCCGGCCTGCTTCAATCTGGTCAGCACATCTTTGGTATGATTGCTCAAGGCTGTTGCCATATCAGCAAATGCCAGCGACTGCCATGCGGCAGGCTTTTGCTGGTGCCCGGGATCGGCCCATGTATCGCTGTAATGAAAATCTATCATGATGCGCATGCCTATGCTGTGTGCCCGTACAGCCTGTGCCAGCACATCATCCGTATTGCACCAGCCTGCAGCAGGGTTTACCCAAACCCGTAAGCGGATAGCGTTAATGCCTTTATCTTTTAAAATTTGTATGCAGTCCTGCTGCGTACCGCTGCTGTTATAAAATTTTATCCCTTCCTGCTCCATCTGGCTCAGCCAGCCAATATCAGCGCCTTTGGCAAAAACAAATGTATCCGGATGATTAACAGGAATTGTATCTGCAGGTGTAATAACAGGGGGATCGGCCGATTTGCTGCAATTGGTATTGGCAATTACCAATACACCCAAAAAGAGTGTTTTAAAAAAATGGCGTTGAAAAAACATAGAGCAAGTTACAGGAAGTTGGGGATAACGAAAACAAACCAGCCTGCGGTTGTCGCAGGCCGGTTCTATAATAATGGTTACTGCCAGTCGTCAGACCGGGACGGCCAGACTGGTCAGGTTATTGCGGCAGCAACACCTGGTCAATACGGTGTATCACACCATTCACATGGTTCTGGTCGCTGGTGCCGCCCGGTAATGGATTGAGCTGTATGTTAGCTGCCGAAGTATTGCCCACTCCTTTAGCTGTGGCGCTTGTAACACCACCCGGGCCAAAAGTTGCCTGTAATGCAACTCCCGGATGGGCCGGAACAGAAGCATTAACCAATGTAGGAACATTAACAGCCGCCCCTGCAGGGAAGTTAACTGTGAAATCCCTGTACCCAAAAACAGTAGTGCCCGGTTGGGCAAGCAGGTGATAAGCCACCACTCCCTGTAATAGCTGGGGAGTAATAACGGCTGCCAACTGCGGGCCATACATAGGGATAGACGCCGGGTCTGAAATAATAGTAGGACCGTAGCCCGCTACCAGCCCGGCAGCTGCCGTTTGGGCGTTTGCCTGCGGCACTCCCTGCTGCATCAATGCCAAAGTTATTTGCCCGGTAAGCAATTGCTGGAAGGCCGTATTAGTAGGGATTAATGCGGTAAAGTTAGCATTGGGCGAACTTAAGGCCGATTGGAATGTACCTGCAGGGTTCACTCCACCGTCTGCCCTGATAATGGCTTCTTTAAAGTAAGTATAGCTGTTATCGGCATTGGCATAGATCGTTTGCCATAATACTTTATCAGGCGGCATCAGGGCTATCGCTATTTTATGCATTACCCCGTTTGCAGCTGCCATATCCGGCCCGGTAACAGGCACATTGTTTACAAATGCTGCAGGGCCTTGTTTACTTAAAAATACCGGCATCCTGTAACCGGGCGGCAGTGAAGGAGACGGAGCCGCCAGCAGCAGCATGCTTTGCAAGTACATATTAAGGCCCGGCGATGTTGTATTGATACGGGCTGTCGTAAATTTTTCGCCGCCGATCAAATGATATTTCAGCAATGAATCCAGCTGGCCTGCGCTGAAGTAATCGAGCGTAGAAGGATCTGCCGGCAACCCCAGCAATGAGAACGAGGTGAGGATAGCCGTATTGTCCGGCGCAAAGAAAGTAAGCGTAGCGCTGGAGTCACCTAAAATTTGCGACAGGTTACCGGTAGTGCTGTTAAAAGTGCTTGCTTTTGCCACCGCTGCTTTCAAAACAGAAAAATCAGGCGCATCCAGCATCTGCAGAATGGTTTGGCCGGTTGGCTGCGGCTGCGTAACAGGCACAGCCCCGGGCAGATCTTTATTGCACGACATCAGCAAACCCACACTTACCAGCGCTGCCAGGGAGACTACCCATTTATTAAGTATCTTATTCATGTTATCGAGTTTAAAATAATTTGAAAATATTTTTAGAATACGTTGTATGCAAAGCTTACGTAGTATAAGCCTCCTATGCTTGGATTACCCAGGCCATTGGTGTAATACTGGTTGAACAAATTATTGGCCCCTATTTTAAAAACAGATTTTATAGCCGGCTGCTTGATCATAAACGCTGCATCAACTACATGCACGGCATTGATATTGCCAACGGCAAAATCACTTTCGTAAGTGATTTTATCCTGCCAGCGCCAGTTTACATTAAAGCCAAAAATACCTTTAGGCCCAAAGCCTGAATTGCTGAGGCCAAGCGATGTCCTGTATTTCGGTGCATTGAAAGAGGCCCTGAAATTATCCGGTACGTCTTTCAACTCGTCAGAAGACACATTGGCATTAACAGAAAAGTTTTTTGGTAACCGCCATTCCATGCTGGCACCCCATCCAAAAGTTTTCACTTTGGCATCTGCGTTAGATACTATAGAATATCCCTGGTATCCTGCGGAAGGATCAGCGGGGTCTTTAAGCTGCACCACATCCCTGCGGCCAATAAAGTTTGTGTACTGGCCAAAATACACATAAGAATCAAACAACAGTTTTTTAGCAAAGAGCGCTTTATACCCTGCTTCAAAGCTGCTTACGCTCTCTGGTTTGGTTTCTGCATAAGGCACTACAATTTTTGTTGCGCCGTTGCTGGCAACATATTCCGGCGCTGAATAAGCAGGGTTGCCGGTTAAATTATAGGAGTCCCATATTTTTTTGTTGCCACCGATGATGATACCGCTGCCCACTACCAGGTCTATCCATTGCTGCTGCGTGCTGGGGAAGCGGTAAGCCGTTTGATAAGACAGGCGGATATTATGGTCTGCAGCGGGCTTGATAAGCGCTGTAAAGCGGGGCGTAAATTTACCTTTGAAAAATTCGTTTTTATCGTACCTGCCCGAAGCAGTAAGTTTTAAACGATCTTTAATAATCTCTTTTCCTAATTGCAGGTAAGCACCTAATTCGTTGATGTTGATAGGGCCATCATCTTCATGAAATAAAGTATTTTCACTGTTCAGGTGGTACAACCGCCAGTTGCCACCTACCAGTGCTTCTATTACATTATTAAGCATAGAGCTGAGGTTGTACTGGCCTTCTGCTACGTACAGGCTTGATTTATCCAAAAACAACCCGCCGTTTTGGTAAATAGGTTTTAAACGGATAGAATCCCACAATGCATTAAATGCCGCAGTGCCGGGTTGTGGCCTGCCCTGGTCGGCCGTGGCACGGGCTATATTATGGGCAGCCAGGTCTGATTGTCCGGCCATTTTTGAATTCAGGTAAGCAAAGCCATATTCCTGGTACCATTCTGTACTCGGTTTCCATGCTTCATTAAACTGGCGGGTGGTGGCTGTGATGTTGAATGATTCCCCGGCATCTTCCTGCGTAGTATAACCTCTTATGAACCATTTCTCAGATTTAAATTCCAGCTTGTACTGGCTGATTTTGAAATCTTTGAGGGAATACCTGTCGCTCCCGGTGTATATAGTGTTACCGCCACCCAATTGCCCCATTAAAATAGCTTCTACCCTGGGCGACACTTTATAGTGCAGGGCAGCGGCTACTTTATAATTAAATGTATTGGGGCTTACCAGCTCATTTTCTGTATAGCCGGTCCTGGAAACATTGATGGGGCCTGAAAGGCTGTTCACATAATCTGCATAAAAAGGCACCTGTGCAGCAATAGAATTCAGCACCAGCGATTTCAAATCAATGGTCGTTTCATCACCATATACATTTATGCCGTCATAATTAGGATCTGTATCTTTTGTACCGGCCACCAGGCTTCCATTTGTCCCTGTTCTTTTATAATCCCTGTAATCGCGGGCCAGCCAGTCTTTTGCCTGTATATATTCAGCCGTGATTTTATAGGCGAATTTATCAGATGTTTTTTGCGCCCAGCGTACGGCTGCATTATAGTAAGGAGATACGTCCCTGTAATCATCGCCCAAATGCATGGCGCCCAGTTTTACCTGTGCAGAAAGCCCCTGGTACTGGAAAGGGCTTTTGCTGTTGATCAGCAGCGTACCGTTCATTCCCCCTGAGCCATACAAAGCAGAAGAGGCTCCCGGCAGCAATTCCATATTGTCCACATCTAATTCGGAAAGCCCTACTATGCTTGCAACAGAAAAGTTCAAGGCAGGCGCCTGGTTGTCAATACCATCCACAAACTGGTTAAAACGGGTATTGCCGCTTCCGCCAAAACCACGGGTGGTAGGCGAAGTAAACGTAAGCGATGAGTTCACCACATCCACTCCTTTTATTTTAGAAATAACATCGTAATAAGCTGCAGAAGGCGTATTACGGATAGCGGCGGAGCTCACCCGTTCAATTGACACGGGGGACTCCATAATTTTTTGCGAGGTTCTTGTTGCAGACACCACCACCTCCTGTCCCAGCACATTGGAGGGCTTAAAGCTTACGGCAACCGGCTGCCCGGCATCCGTCACGGTTATTTCCTGTGTTTCGTACCCAACGGATGAAACAAGCAATGTGGCGGGGAGCTTGCTTACATTCAGTTTAAAGTGCCCGTTGTTGTCTGTGAAAGTACCCTCACCACTTCCTTTAACGGTAATGGATACGGCAGCTACGCTTTCTTTGGAGTTGCTGTTTTCTACCTTCCCGGTAATGGTTTGTGCAGCAGCGGCAATCGTAAACACGTTCGCCAGCAATAGAACTAAAAGGCGGTTTTTGAATTTTCTCATACGGCTTTTTTTAGAGGTTGATTTTGTGGCAAAATAAGGAATGTTGATACTTAATGAAAAATTTATTTATAACCTGCTGTTGAAATTTACAAAGAGCATTTATTGGATGGTACACGTCCGGCTGTTAATTTAGCCTTATGAAAATATTTCAATTTCCCCAACAAACAAATTTTTACAGCGGAAAAGTAAGGGATGTGTATACTATTGCTGACAAATGGCTGGTGATGATAGCAAGCAACCGCATCTCAGCTTTTGATGTCATTCTTCCAAAGCCAATCCCGTACAAAGGACAAGTTTTAAACCAAATTGCTGCATACATGCTGAATGCCACCAGGGATATTTGCCCCAACTGGCTGCTGAGCAGCCCCACCGGCAACAGCAGCATTGGTAAAAAATGCAAACCATTCAAAGTGGAAATGGTAATACGTGGCAACCTTACCGGCCATGCCTGGCGCACTTACAGCAGCGGCAATAAAATTTTATGCGGTGTCACTATGCCGGACGGCCTGAAAGAAAATGGTTTTTTCCCTGTACCAATCATTACGCCAACAACCAAAGCTGCCGCAGGGCATGATGAAGACATCAGCAAAGAAGAAATCATCAAACAAAATATTGTGAGCGCCGAAGATTATGCTATAGTCGAAAACTATACAAGGCAATTATTTGAGAGAGGAAAACAGTTAGCGGCAAAGCAGGGATTGATACTGGTGGATACCAAATACGAATTTGGAAAAATTGATGGTACTATTTATTTAATGGACGAAATCCATACGCCGGATTCATCCAGGTATTTTTATGCAGAGGGCTTTGAAGAAAGGCAGGCAAAAGGCGAAAAACAAAAACAACTGAGCAAAGAATTTGTAAGGGAATGGCTGATTGCCAATAATTTTATGGGGAAGGAAGGGCAAACAGTTCCCGAAATGGGCGATGAATGGATTTCGGTTATCAGTAACCGTTATATTGAATTATATGAAAAAGTGATTGGAGAAAAATTTGTGCCCGAAATGCTCAGTGAAGAAGAACAATTCAGTAAAATAACAACAGCATTGCAGCAACTTTTGTAAATACAAACCATGCGTACAGCACTAAAGAAAGACGAACAAATATTAGTCATCATCCGGCAGCACTGGATAAAATTAGTGTTGCCAGTTTTTGCCTGGCTGGTATTGTCCACCCTGCTGATTGTATGGCTGCAAAATTCCACTGCGCTTATCATTACACTTGCTGCCGCTCTTTATCCCATTGCAGCATACCTTAACTGGAAAAACAATTTATGGTGTGTCACCAGCTTACGGGTGGTGGATGAAAGTGGTTTTTTCAGCCGGTATTCCAAAGAAAGCCCTTTGGATAAAATAAACAACGTAGAATATGACCAAAGCATTTGGGGAAGAATATTAGGCTATGGAAATGTGGACATACAAACCGCTGCAGAAATGGGCGAAACAACCTACTCCATGATCCACCGTCCCAAATTGCTGAAAGACACCATTACCCATGCACAGGAAGAATACAAAAAAGCGCAGATAAACAAACAGGCAACACAACTGGCGGAAGCCATTGCCAAATCTGCCGCTGCTGCACAGCCATCGCAGCAAATGATTGCCGATGAACTGCAAAAATTGTTTTCCCTGTTCCGGCAGGGAGCCATCACAGAAGAAGAATATATCACGCAAAAAAGCAGGCTGCTGAAAAATGGCTAATACACATAGCCGTTCATTATCTGCTGCCACAGGCCCGTCTCCTTTTTTGTACAAAAAGGATAACCTACATTACCTGCACAAGGTTCAGCTTGAGTGCCATTTTTACCAGCCCTGCCGTATTCTTTACCTGCAGCTTGGTAATAAGATGCTGGCGGTGGGTATCTATTGTTCTTTTTGCCAGGTATAACCGTGCCGCTATCTCGTCATTTGTCATTTCCATGGCAATCATTTGCAGCACTTCCTTTTCCCTGGAAGTAAGAAGATGGCTTATTTTATTCTTATCAATATTTTTTTCATGGCCCGGGTCAAGCAGTTTAATTGCCACATCGCTGGAATAATATACTTTACCGGCCAGTATTGTTTTAATGGCATTGTACATTTCTGCTGGCTCAATATTCTTCAGCACAAAACCACGGGCGCCGGCCTCCATCATGCTTTGTATATAAGCCAGCTCATCATAATTGCTGAGCGCCAGTATTTTTATACCGGTTTTAAACCGCAGTATCCGCTGCACGGTTTCTGCTCCCGAAAGGCCCGGCATCTGGTAATCAATTATCACCAGGTCAAAAATCATCCTGTCCAGTTTATGCATGGCTTCCTCTCCACTGGCTGCTTCTGTAATTTTAAACTGCCAATGGCTGTCAAGCGAAGACAACATCACTTTCAAACCATCCCTTACCATCCTGTGGTCATCTATTATCAATATCTTTATAGTCCGCTTCATAGTTTTCAGGTTACTTAATGGATTATTCATTAAAAAGGAATCACAATCCTGCAGCGTGTGCCTTTTCCTTCACTGCTTTGCAGGTAAAATTTACCATTATGGGATTTCACCCGTGACTGAACATTTTTTAATCCCATTCCCTTCTGCACTCCTGTAATATTAAAACCGCTGCCGTTATCTGTAACTTTTATGCTAAGCTGGCGCTGCCCCGGGCTAAAAGATATATAAATATTGGAGGCGCTGCCATGCTTTACTGCGTTGGCCACCATTTCCTGCACTACCCGGTAAAGGTCAATAGACAACCCGGCAGGTAAACACGGCAGCTCGCCGTGCTGGCGTATAATAAAATGGGTGGCTTTTGCATTGAGAAAATGGCTGCAAAATTCCTTTACAGCTTTTGCCAGTCCAAACTCTTCAAGTGTTCTTGGCATCAGGTTAAAACAGATGTTCCTCATATCTGCTATTGCTGCTGCCAGCCCTTCGTTTGATTTCAGCAATATATCTTTTTCCGTTTTGCGCTTAATATGTTTAATGATGCTTCCGATATAAAACTTTACAGCCGACAATTGCTGGGCAAGGCTGTCATGCAAATCTTTGGCAAGCCGCTGCCGTTCTTTTTCCTGGGTATCTATAATAGCACGTATCACCATTTTTTCAGCACGCACCTGGAAACTGGTATCACTTGCTGTGAGCAATATCATTTTCCTGCCTGCATCATAAAAACGGGAAGCATTAACGCATACATTAATCAGCCCTCCCTGTTTCCTGTCCAAATAACTTTCATCAATATGAACCGCCTGTTTATTTCGAAGCTGTTTTTTGATAAAATAAAAAAACGAAAAAGGGGTTCTGTGGAGTACATTAAAAGCCCTTCCTGTTAAGCTGCCCGGCTCATAACCAAGCTGCTGCTCACCTGAACGGTTAACATTCTCGATAACTCCCCTGCTGTTCAGCACAAACACCATATCCGACACACTGTTAAAAATATTGGTGAAATAATTTCTTGAGATAGTAATGGCCTCCAGCTCTTCGCCAAGCATATTGATGGTATTAATCAGCGCATCGGTTGTATCAAGCTTTTCAGACAAGGCCAGCCTGTTGTCAAACCGGCCTGTAGAATAGTCGCTTAGCAACCTGTTTATTTTTTCAAAGCGCTTATCCATGAAAAAAAATTAATTACTCATTCAGCAAAACTGTTGAAGCCATTTTTCCGCCTGCCTTATATCTTTAAAAATTTTCACCGGCATGGATGTCCTGTTTACAGCAAGAAAAAAATTGCCCAGCAGGGAGCTAAAGGAAGAATCAACCACAACAGCACAGGCAATTAACCCTTCTGTTGCCTCATCAGAAGATAAATATTTCCTGGCAGGCCTGTCAATGCTTATCAATCCCCGGCTGATGATCAGGGCCGGTACAGGTACTCCCTGTGTAAACGCTTTACGGGTACGCACAATTTCCTTAGCTGCTTCAAGATTAATACGCTGGTTTTGCCTGTAAGTACCCACCAATATTTTGTTCCTGATGCAGAGCGTAACATAAGGTGTCTCAAGGTTCATGCTATAAAACTAATAACTTATATTATAAATACAAATACGTGTTTATACTTAAAAATATACATGCTGCTGGTGCGGCAGAAATCCGTCTTTTATACGTTGCACCTGCCTGTGTTATTCCTGATGTTTACAACTTAAATACAAACTGCCTATGAACAGGAATAATTTTCATGACACAGTTGACCAAATTATTTCCTACGGGATTGAAAAAGAAATTCTTCACCTTTTTACTTCCCGGCAGCCTTTTCATGGCGCTGAAATCGTAATCAATAATAACAGCACTGTAAACTTTGGTTCCTGCAGTTACCTGGGGCTGGAATTTCACCCTGCATTAAAAAAAGGGGCGCTGCAGGCCATTGAAAGATACGGCACACAGTTTTCGGCTTCGCGGGCATATATTTCGCTGGGGCTGTATAAAGAACTGGAAAGCCTGCTGCAAAAAATATTTGAAGCTCCTGCCGTAATAACACCTACCACTACACTCGGCCACATTGCGTGCATTCCCGTAGTGGTGCAGGATGATGCTGCGGTGATAATGGATCACCAGGTGCATAATTCAGTGCAAACGGCTGTGCAGTTGGTAAAAGCAAGGGGCGTACACACAGAGCTGGTAAGGCACAACCGCACAGACCTGCTGGAAGAAAAAATAAAAGAGCTCAGGAATAAATACCGAACAATATGGTACATGGCTGATGGTATTTATTCCATGTTTGGCGACTGCTGCCCGGTTGACACGATATATAACCTGCTTGACAAATATCCTGAACTTCATTTTTACGTGGACGATGCACATGGAATGGGTATCCACGGCAAACATGGCCGCGGCTTTGTGCTTACTAACAGGAACGTACATCCCAAAATGATAATGGCCACTTCGCTTAACAAAGCATTTGCCTCAGGCGGCGGCGTATTGGTTTTTGGAAACCCTGCCCTTGCAGCAAAAGTTGGCCACACCGGGAGCACCTTGTTAAGCTCCGGGCCTATGCAGCCCGGTTCGCTGGGGGCAGCTATAGCTGCAGCAAATATTTTCCTGTCTCCGGACATTACTGTCATGCAGCAGGAATTAAAAGATGCCGTTCACTTTACAAGGCTGCTGCTGGCTAAATATAAACTGCCCGTTGTATCTGAGCCCGGTGCAGCTATCTTTTTTATCCCGGTAAGCCTTCCCAAACTGGGGCACCGTATTGTGAAGCAAATGCTGGAAGCAGGCTACTACGTAAACCTTGGCATATTTCCTACTGTGCCTATGAAACAAACCGGCATACGCTTTACCGTTACCCGCCTGCACAGCTTTGAACAAATTGAAAAAATGATAGCAACACTGGCTGCTGTTTTACCAGCAGCCATGAAGGAAGAACAAATTTCACTGTATGAAATTTACAAGGCCTTTAAAATACCTGTACCCGGCGAAGTAAAGGCCGTTCCAACCATCAGCGACCTGTTAAGGCAGGCCGTCACACTGGAAACCCGGCACAGCAACAGCATTACCGGGATAGATAAGGCAGATTGGGATGCTTTGTTTAAAGGAAAAGGCAGCTTTGACTGGGAGGGCCTGCAGTTGCTGGAAAACGCTTTCAGCAATAACACCCTGCCCGAAGACAACTGGCAATTTGACTACCTTATTGTCCGGGATGAAAAAGGCAATATTGTTGCTGCCACTTTTTTCACAACAGCCCTGTGGAAAGACGATATGCTTTCTCCTGCCGGCGTATCTGTACAACTGGAAAATACCAGGAAAAATAATCCTTATTATTTAACAAGCAAAGCAGTGTGCTGCGGTTCGCTCTTTACCGAAGGAGAGCATTTATATATTGATATGCAATCCCCGCTTTGGAAAGATGCAATGCAGGCAGTGTTTGAAACCGCCTACTCACTGCAGGAAAAGTACAAAGCAGGGCAGATTGTAATAAGGGATTTTCACAGCCTGGTGCCTGCATTGGATAACCTTATGGTGGACAATGGCTTTTTCCGGGTACAGCTGCCGGATACTTACCGTATAACACAGCTTTCCCGGGGTGAAGGGTTTTTGGAAAGGCTATCTTATAATTCAAAAAGGCAGCTGCAGAAAAAAATACTGAAGCATACCAACGATTTTGATATCAGCATTTACCAGGGTAATGCACCGCAGGCAGCAATCGAATACTGGTACCGGTTATACCTGAATGTGAAAAACAATAATCCTGCGCTCAACACTTTTGCTTTGCCCGTAAGCCTGTTTCATCATATAGGCTCTCACCCCGATTGGGAAATGATAGTGCTTACATTAAATGCGCCCGGCACTGATCATACAAGGCCCTGCTGCGTCATTTTTTGCCATACAGCAGGCGATTCATATATCCCGATGGTGATAGGCATTGATTACCGCTACAATAAAGAATATAACGTTTACCGCCAGGCGCTGTACCGTGTAATAACAAGAGCACAGCAACTGGGTAAAAAAAGCGTACTGTTAGGATTTTCTGCCGGCACTGAAAAACAAAAACTGGGAGCAGTGCCAGCACATACTTATGCTTACATACACAGCACCGACAGCTACAATGCCCAGGCTGTAGCCAGCCTGTCCATGCTTGTACAACCAAAGCACCGTACAGCAGCGCAATGATACTAATTATGCCGCTGTACTTTTTACCAGGACATCATCCCGGAAATACGTTTTTATACCTAACAGGGGCAAAGAATAAAAACCAAATTTTGCCTTGTGCCAATTTTATTGATTATGCCGGTATATGATAACAATTTTGAGCAAATCCAGCAGGCAAAGAACATCATTGATGCCGATATCAGCAGGCATTTTTCCATTGAAGACATTGCCCGGCAGGTGGCATTGGGAAAAACAAAGCTAAAGCAGGGTTTCAGGGAATATTATGGTAAGGGGCTATACACTTATCTCAGGGAAACAAGAATGGCCAAAGCCGTGCAATTGGTAACAGGAACGAACATCCCATTTAAACAGGTAGCAAAAGCCTGCGGCTTTAAGTACAGCAATAATTTCATTGCTGCGTACACCAAATTTTATCACAGCACACCGGGCACAGCGAGGAAAAACAGTGAAGCTGCTCATTAAAAACCAGCTGCATACTAAGCACGGCCGGCACAATACTGCATTGTGTAGATTTTTGTTGGCAAATATGAAACATGAGCACCCAAAGAAAGTTTCAAAAAATATTGCCGGAAATAATTTGCTTCATACAGGTATTTGTATTTACCTATGCCGGGTTTAGTAAGCTGCTTAGCCATCATGATTTCCTGGCACAACTAAACAGCCGGTTATCTTCCCCGGGAATTGCTGTCATAACCAGTTATGCGGTACCGTTAGTTGAGATATTGGTAGCAACAGGCATACTTTTTCAACGCACAAGGCTGGTTGCCATGTATACTTTCGTATTTATAATGATTGTATTCACGCTGTATATCGTGGTATTGCTTACGGGCAGCAAAGCCCTCCCCTGCTCCTGTGGCGGCATTATCACTGCTCTCACATGGGAGCAGCACCTGGCGCTTAACTGCATACTCATTGCAATAAGCATTTGCGGGATATACCTGCAGGATAAAAATAACAGTGTACAAATAACATAACTGGTAATTATCAAAGCATGCAGGTGCACACTGCATGCAACATTAAAATCCTTGTCCTCATTTTTTAACAATAAAAATTTTACAAAATGAAAAAGGTAAAAATTTCTCTTCTTGCAGTAACAGCTATAGTGCTGGGTATCTGCAGCAGTGCTTTTACAACTGCTTCCACTGCATCAAAATCCGTGTTGGCCGATGAGTGGTTCCTGTATGACGGTTCCGGCCCGGTTACAGATCCTGCCAACTATTCTTATTCAGGCGCCATTCCTCCCTGCAGCGCACATACCCGGTATTGTGCCTTTAAAGGGCAACGCCAGGCGGCACCCAACCAAAACTTGCCCACGCAGGCAAGCATCAACAGTGCTGCCGGCGCAAGTTCTAACTTCACTATCGAGGTGGCAAACCTTGTAGTATTCAAACCCTGACCGTAAAAAATAACGGGAGCCTGCGGCTCCCGTTTATACTAATCTTATCTCGTATTCTGCTGCATCCCCGTAAGGTCTATTACTGTTTGTGGTATTAAAAAAGTATATCTGCTGTTGCCGGGAGAAAGCAATATATCTTCCCCGTTCAAATGCCTTTTTGCAGTAACTGCATTTACCGGGTCATTGCTAAGCCTCCGCATATCAAACCATCTTGTTCCCCTTAATATCAATTCCTTTCTCCGCTCTTTTAAGATCAACTGCAGCGCTTCCGCTTCGGTGGCCACAGCCAATGGTATAAAAGTGCCCGCCCTCCATCTTGTGATCAGCAACTGGTTTAATGTATTCATAGCTTCGTTTACTTTTCCTGTCCTGGCAAGGCATTCGGCTTTTATAAGCATCACCTCATCTGTTGCTATCCCTGAAAAAAAGGCGCCATAAGGATCGCCGCTGTAGCTGCCTTTAAAACCATACCCATTATATCCGTTCAAAGTAAAATAAACAGCCCGCCGCAGGTCATTGATATCATAAGAAGCATACAGCAATGTATCCAGTGTATAGCTTGATACATCCAGCCCGTTGCCCCAGCCTGTTGTGCAATGAAATATCACTTCATCACCAAACCTGCTGAAAGGCATAGTTGCATTTGAATCAACAGCATTATAATCAATAAGGGCATTGTACAATTGCAGGCTGCTGTCGGCTGCCGCAGCAGCGTTAGCAAACTTTCCCATGCTTAAACAAGTTCTCGCCAATGCAGCATAAGCAGCCGCTTTGCAGGGCCGGGTTTTAATAGCTGTTGTAACAGGCAATAATCCTGCAGCGGTTTTAAAATATAACTCTACCAACTCCCAGGTTTCCTTAAGGCTTGCCCGAACGCTTTTTACAGCAACATCACTCGTCATACGCAGCGGCACACCGGGCTGGTTTGCCGCAGTGGTGCTGTCATAAATACCTGCATAATACTGGGCAAGGGTAAGCAGTGCATAAGCTTTATAAAATAAGGCAGTTCCTTTTAAGCTGTTCCACAAAGCAGCGTTGGCGGCATCCTTTTTTATGCCTTCCACAGTTTCCAGTGCTGTAGTTGCATTTAACACTGACTGGTACAGTCCATTCCACTCGTAATCGGCTGTTGCATCGGTTGCCCAGCTGTAATAGTTGCGGCTGTTAAGATCAAGCACATTAAAGCGGCCATCATCCAGCCGGTAATTATCATCGCTCAGGTCCGCAATGGCCGGGTAATTACTGTTGAAAGCACTGTAATTGTCCAGCAGCAATTGTGCGTCCTCTAAGGTAGCAGCCACACCTGCTGTTTTATCCGGCTTGGCATCCAGGTATTTTTTGCATGATATGCAAACAGCAATTGCAAACGCCGGCAGCAATAAAATAATTTGATATTGAAACTTTTTCATTGTATTACAGTATTGGTTTAAAAATTAGTTCTGAAGCCCAGCGACACACTCAACGGTGCAGGCAGGTTGCCCCCCGCATCGGGATCAATTCCTTTTTTATTGGCCCGCCACAGTATGCCAATATTATTTACGTAACAGTACAATTCACTGTTTTTAAAAAACGGCAGCCTGCTGTTGAAATGATAGCCCACCTGTATATCCTTCAACCGTATGTTGTCACCTTTTTCCACCGTAGCTTCAGAAAAATTATAGAACCTGTCGCGGAGATAATTGGAAGGATATACCATGGAAGGCACATTTGTCTTTAATTCATCTCCCGGCTGTTGCCATCTTTCGGCAAATTCACTGCTCATGATCCAATTTTCGAATAATGCAGTGTAATTAACAGATGACCGGCGGAAATAATACCCAAAAGCATAGCTGATATTGGCGGAAACAGAAAACCCTTTATACGAAACCGTATTGCGGATGCTGCCGTATACAGGTGGCCGGCCGGTGCCTTTTATAGCCAGGTCACTCAGGTTATTGGTGCGGTAAATAGCAACCCAATCTTTTGAAATATGGCCGTCAACATATCCTTGCGGATCACCATTGGTGGGGTCAAGCCCCGCCCATCTAAAGCTGATAAGCGCATAAGGATCTTCACCTTCAATGGGCACTGTTGAAGATCCCCAGCTTGTATATCCGGCCTTGTATTCAAACTTATTAAGGTATTTATCCACTCTTGTTTTTACATGGTCTATAATCAGTTGTGTTTCCCATTTTACTTTCCGGTTTATCACAATGCCATTTAGCTTTATATTGAAACCTTTGCTGGTGAGGTTGGCAGCATTCAGCTGCAGGATGGTAAGGCCTGTTGTGGGATCAAGCGGCACATAGCTAAACAGGTTGCCGGATTTTTTCCGGTACACATCAATACTTCCGCTGAACCGTTCTCCTTTCGCTGCAAAATCAATTCCTGCATTCAGGGTGCCTGTTTCTTCCCAGCGCAGATTAGGGTTGGCAGGCGTTTGTACGCCGGCATACGGCAGCGGGATATCATAATTTTGGGAATAATAAATAAGCGCCTTACCTGATGCGCCCGGTAAAATATTACCACTGTAACCGTAAGTAAGCCTCGCCTTCAGCAGTGGCAGCCAGTTAACGTGATAAAAACCGGCGCCGGATATTTTCCACCCGATACCGGCGCTCCAGAAAGGATTCCACCGCTGGTTGGTATTTACCCCAAATAAATTGGAAGCATCTTTCCGGAGGCTCGCAGAAAGCGTGTATACGTCACGGATAGTAAGCGCTGCATTGGCAAAATAGCTTACATACCGGTTATCTGTGCCGCCAAATCCGTTGCGGTTTTCAATGCTCCGGCTGCCGATATTGTCCCAGTAAGGGTACCAGGTATTATAATCCACGTTGGCAAAGCTCAGCACATCATTATTGTATCCGTACGTGCGGGTAGTTTGGCTGCCGGCTTCCACCTTCCTGATCTCTGCACCTGCAAGCGCCGCCAGCTGGTACCATTTGCCCAGCCGGGCGGCATAGTTTAGCTGCAACCTTCCTCCAATTGATAACAGGTTGCGGTACCCTTTATCCAAAATACCGCCCACCGGTAAATTATGCAGTACCCCATCGCCCGAACGCTGCGAAAACAGGTTAATAAAATTTCTTGTGTAGTAGGTAGCAAGGCCGTAATAGTAATTGCTGGTTTCTGTTGTTTTTTCAAGCTGCCCCTTCACCTCGAGGTTCAGCATTTTTGAAAATTCATATTTTATACCCAGCTTCAGCAGCAGGTCATTCCTGTTAATAGTATTATCACTATTCTTTACTTCGTCCAGGGGACGATACTTCCAGTCGGGCAATAAGCCGGTGCCGGCAGTATCTGTATAAACACTGCGATAGTCTTTCACAACAGCCAGTGCATTGCCGGCATCATCCGCCAGCCTTGCGTAGGGATATATAACGCTTTTACTCCCGCCGGGTGTAATGGCTTCTACCCCGTTATACGTGTTGCGGGTAAAAGTATATACCACCCCTGTTTGCAGTTCCAGCTTTGGCAGCAGCTTTATGTTCAGCTGTGTATTGATGGTGGCCCTGTACCCGTCATTGCCTACCACATTACTGCGGCTATTATCATACCCAAAACCCAGCAGGTAATTCATACCATTGCCGCCGCCCGATATGGCAACGCTGTGCTGCTGCGCAATGGCAGGCCGGTACAGGTAACGCAGGTAATCCTTTCGTATATCCTGCCCGCTGTAAGCCGCCAGCGCCTTGCTTGCTTCTGCTTCGCTTATCTCCCCCGCCCTTTGCTTCGCCAGCAGTTCCACCACAGGAGAAATCACGGGATAGTCGTACACGTTAGTAAGGTCACCGTCATAATAGCCCTGGCCAAAAAGATATTTTTCAACGCCTATAAAATCAGCGGAAGACATGTAATCCCCCGATTGCATCAGGGATGGCTTTGCCGTAATAGTAAGAGCGCTGTTCAGGGATACCTGCATAGACTGGTTGTACTTCCCTTTTTTGGTAGTGATCACGATTACCCCGTTGGCAGCTTTGGCGCCCCAGATAGAAGCTGCCGCTGCATCCCTTAAAATGCTGATGCTTTCAACGTTGTTAGGGTTAATATTATCGAGCGTGCCCTCATAAGGAAAATTATCCATCACTATCAGCGGCTCACTGCCGGCATTCAGGGTACTGAGCCCGCGGATAAATATTTCCCTTGTATTATTGTTACGGTTAAAGTAAATGCCGCCGGCCACCCCGTCCAGCCGCTCCAGCACATCAGCGCCCACAGAACGGTTCAACAACCTGTTATCAATATTTTCAAAGCTGCCGGTAGCTCTTTCTTTTGGCAACGTTTGATATCCGGTATTTACCACTACCTCCTGCAACAAAGCGATTTTAGGCTGCAATGTTACCAGCAGGGTATTGACAGCTTTTGTATTTATCACAGCCGTATCAAAGCCGGTGGCAGATACCAGTAAAGTAACCGGCTCACGGGAAAGTGTAAGCGAAAAAATCCCTTTTTCATCAGCAGCAGTGGCGCTGCCGCCCTGCACCTGCACCGTGGCAAAAGGCACCGGCTGGTGGTTTTGGCCGTTAATTATTTTGCCGGCCAGCAAAGCCTGCTGTGCCTGCGGGCGCAGGCACAGCAGTAGTAGTAATACAGCAAATAGCATTCTCATTGTTGTCAGTTTGATTGATTAATAAAATTGTTTTCGGTAATCACCAGCACCTCCACGGTGCGCTGCACCGGTACCAGCTCAAAACCTGCTGCCTGCAGCGCAGGCTCCAGTGCCTGCCTGCTCCGCAGCCATTCCTTCTGCACAGGCACTTTTATCTCTGCCGGCAGGTCACTATCTAAAAAAACAGGGGTACCGTTCCATGACTGGTTCAGCTCGTACACAATGGTGGATAGTATAAAGCCTGTTTCGCCAGGTGCTGTGCGGCCGCCTTCCTTTCTTTTCAGCAGCAGGCAGGGCATTACCCTTTTTTCAAACCGTGTATGCAGGCCAAGGTAAAAATCCAGATCTTCGTGTATGCGTTTACGTTGGATTCCGGTATCCATGCCGGCAGGCAGCATACCCTCATAGCAATAGCTGTTTTTTGCCATCCAGTCGTGCCAGTTGGCTTTGCTTTCATTCCATATGTAACGGCTGCTGTCTGCCACCTGCAGCAGCACATGTGTACGGGGAAAATGAAACTGCCCATACAGATACAAGTAAAGGTCAAGTACAGTCCGGTTATAAAAAGCAGTGCGTACCCTGTGGGTGGCATTGTCTGTTTCATACAGCACCTGCATACTGCCCACTTCGGGCAGGTAAGGCAGCAGGCAGGAAGTGTATGGCTGCGCCGGTGCAATAGCCTGCACTGCAGGCGCTGCCTGCAGCAGCGGCTGGTGATAATCAAAGCCCGCTATGTCTTTTTTCTGCGGCAGCTGCAGCACATTGCCTGCCAGCACTGTGCGTATATTCGTTTCCGTTATATAGTCACCGTGGGTGATAGCCTTTATGATACCACCCGGCGCCACCCATACCACGTGCGCGGCGAAGGTCGACACCTATGTTCCCGCCAT
>JBEHYP010000055.1:0-23748 GCA_048498115.1 Bacteroidota bacterium
ATGGCGGCCTTATTAATAAGAATGTGTTGCCATGGGAAATTATAAGCGGCCCTGCATCCCCGGCCGGTGCTGTGGTGACTTCTTCTTTTGTTGAAAAAAATACGGCGCCCTCATCGGCTGTGGCAGCCCTTAAAGATGCGGCTGCCTACGCCGAATACGAAACAATAATGACAGTATTGAAACAGGTAAATTTCAATAAAACAAAAGCAGCAGAAATTTTAAAAATAGACAGGAAAACGCTGTACAACAAAATGAAAAAATTCTGAGAATAATATAATTCCTTTTCAGGTTTCTTTATGGCATATATTCCCCGTATTTCCCCTGGTGAGGAATGATTACGCTGCATTTTTATTTAACACAGCCCCGGCCGTCATGGCATATTGATTGCCTTATACCCTCTATGCCTTAAAAAGGCAGCTCAATTATTCACCATAAAAAATTATCTTATGGAAGAAAGACTAAATGAAATGCGGACGTTAAGCCAGGTATTGGAAAAGCTAAGGCTCAAACGCCAGGATATCGAATTTAAATTAGAAGACGGCTCGTTTGTAACGGGTAACGGCAAGCAATACAAGCCGGAAGACCTGGTTATTGTTAAAACTTACCGGTTCGAAGGAGAATCGGATCCTGCCGATGCTTCCATATTATACGTGATAGAAGCAAATGATGGATTGGTAGGATATAGCCTTGATTCGTATGGCGTATACAGTGACCATGAGCAGGACTATGATGAGTTTATAAGAAAAATAAAAGTAATGGACAGGGATGAACAGCTTTTGTTCTCGCTTGAATAAAACTCCTGGTACAGAAAACTAAGGCCGGCTTTTGCTATTGACACAATGGGGCACAACATAATTCATCAGGACAAACAGCTGTTTTTTTGCATTCGTTATATTCATTGTGTAAAATAGTAGAAGCTGGTTTTTTTATTCTTCCCTTCCAATCATTTTGCCACTGCTTTGCCATGAATTGTTGAGTTTTTCAAATTCTTCCAGGTCTGCTTCGGAAAATTGCTGGTTGGCCAGGCTTTTCAAATCAGGCTGCCCTGCATTTACCCAGGCAGTGTACCAAAAGGAAGCTACTGACGCAATAGCCAGCCGCATCCTCCTTTCCACCATGCCGTTGAGCTTATCATTAAAAGCATTGGTAAAACCGGAAGAATATTGACGGATTACCACGCTGTTTCTTGTTTCAAAACTGTATTTTTCATCGGTGCTGAATTGGGCAGTCAGTTCCTTTTCAACCCGCAGCACGGAATCTGCAGCAAGGGCACTTTCCAATACCCTTGCCCAAATATAGTCGGCGGCCTTGTCAATATATTGCGCCTTGCCAATAAAAAAATCAAACTTACTGTTTGCCAATAATTCAGGCACACGGCTTTCCCAAAAACCATGTATGCCTTTTTGATTGGTATATTGCCCGTTGTGGTTACTATTTGCGTGCAGTGGTACATGGGAGTCTGCAATATAGTGTCCTATCTCTGCGCTGGTTTTCATTATTTTACTAAAATTTTTTTCTTTGAACGCCTCAGTAAGCCTGTATAGCATACCCTGTAAATGCCAGGGCACAATGCCATAGGCGTTCAATGAATCTTCTCCAAATTTCGCCACAGCATCCTTCCATTTTCGCGGCAGGCCGGTATAAGGATAAGTGCCGTAATGATCAATATCAATATAATGCCTTGGCCCCTCTTCAGGCACTGCATAGCGGCGCTTATCAGGGTCAACGGCATGCTCTTCCAGAAAAGCAATATTGGGTTTATACAATGCCATCATTTCCGGCGGCAGCAGGAATACCGCATAGTAATTGATTTTTTTATGGGCATAAAAACCCCAGCAGAAACATTGGGTAGTGATAAGGCAAAATAAGACGGGCAGGCAAAAACGTTTCATGAGCAGGCAATTTGAAAGAAAGTTAGTAAATATTCCGGTTTGCTGCTGTTACAGGAAGTATTAAACTTTTGCGGTTGCAACCAATCTTATAAATGCATTATTTTTATGCCCTACTATTATGGCCCAACAATACCAGGACGACAGGGAACTGCTGCAACAGTTCAGGAATGCTGCTACCAAAGAGCGGGCATTTACAGCTATTATAAAAAAATATCAGGAAAAACTGTACTGGCATATCCGCCGCATGGTGGTGCAGCATGAAGATGCCAATGATGTGCTGCAGAACATGTTTATCAAGGTATGGAACGGGCTTGACAATTTCAGGGAAGACAGCCAATTATACACCTGGCTTTACCGTATTGCCACCAATGAAAGCCTTACTTTTCTGGAACAGCAAAAAAGAAGGTCATCCGTATCACTAAGTGATGTGGAGAACGGGCTTAGCCAGAAATTGAAAGCTGAAAGGGATTTTGACGGCAATAAAATTGAGTGGAAGCTGCAGCTTGCCATGCAGGAATTGCCTGAAAAACAAAGAGTGGTATTTAACCTGCGCTACTATGATGAAATGCCTTACGAGGAAATGAGCAGGGTACTCGAAACCAGCGAAGGCGCTTTAAAGGCAAGTTACCACCATGCTGTAAAAAAAATCGAGCATTTTTTATTAAATAATTAAACCATACCAGCCGTATCGTGTCAGTAGAAAGAATGAACAGGAATATTGACATATTGAATGAACTGAATGAAATAAGCCTTCTGCTGGCAGGGGTTGGCAATGGCAATGTGTTTACTGTTCCTCCCGGTTATTTTGATACGCTGGCCGGTACTGTTATGGTTTCCGTTATATCCGGCAGCAATGCTATGCAGGCGCCTGAAGGATATTTTGAAGGCCTTTCCACAGCCATTCTTTCAAAAATAGAAGGCACCGCCGCCAATGAATTACAGGCATTATCTCCTTTACTGGCTGGATTGAAAAGAGACAATCCATTTTCAATACCTGGAAATTACTTTGAGCAATTGCCCGCAGAGGTGCTTTTAAAAACGGATGAAACGCTGTCTGCTGTTTTATCCGCTGCAAAACAGGTACAGCCTTTCACAGTACCACAGGGATATTTTGACAGCCTGGGCGATAATGTCCTGCACAGGATAAAAGAACAAAGCGGCGCTAAAGTAATTGCCATGCCTAAACACCGCAATAATATTTTTAAATATGCGGCAGCAGCGGTTTTTACAGGGATTGTGGCGCTGGGCGTTTATCAATTTACCAATAACTCCGGCAATACTGTTACAGCTGCTTTGTCGCCTGCCGTAGAACAGGGAAAATTATTAGCCTCAGATGATCAAAAATTTGATGAAGCGCTTAACGGCCTTGCAGAAGAAGACATTGCACAATATTTAGAAAAAAATGGCTCCGTATCAGATATTGCAATGCTGGCTTCCGGGCTGGATGAAAATGATTTACCCAACCAGGATGATTACTTAATTGATGATAATACATTAGATAATTTTATTGAAGCTACCAGTTTAAAAAATTAATTACCCATACAAGATGAAAAAGATATATTTCATAGTGTCGTTTTTATTTACAGCAGCAACAGCCAGCGCACAGGATGCCCCGGCCCCGGAACTGTCTGAAAAAAAACAGCAGGATATACAGGCTTTAAAGATTGCCTTTATCAGCAAAGAACTGAGTCTTACACCGGATGAAGCACAAAAATTCTGGCCGGTATATAACCAATATGACCAGGAACTTACCAGCGTGGTAAAAGATAACACTGATGTGCTGGACAGGGATGAAAAAGTATTGAACCTTCGTAAAAAATACAGGGACCGCTTTACCGGCATACTGGGCAACCAGGACAGGATGAACCGCATGTTCAATGCAGAAGGCAGCTTTAGAAAACTGCTGATAAGAAGATTGCAGCAGCGCCAGCAAATGAGGGGAGCGATGAGGAATAACAGGCCATTGAGGAATTAATTTTTTAATTGGCCGGATAAGAGATAAGTTATCGTGGAGCTTTCTTCCAGCAATCGCTTACATGATCATCCACCATGCCGCTTGCCTGCATAAAGGCATAGCAAATAGTGGAGCCCACAAATTTGAACCCTCTCTTCAAAAGGTCTTTGCTCATGGCATCCGAAACGGCTGTCTTTGCAGGAATGCTGCCCATTGCTTTTATATTATTGACAACAGGCTTTCCGCCCACAAATTGCCATATATATTTATTGAAACTCCCAAATTCTTTTTGAATGGCGAGGTATGCTTTTGCATTTGTAACAAAAGCATTTACTTTTAGCCGGTTGCGGATAATGCCTTCGTTTTGCAGGAGCTTTTCGATTTTTGCAGTACTGTATTTACTCATTTTCACCGCATCAAAATTGTCGAATGTCTTACGGTAGTTCTCTCTTTTTGAAAGCACCGTGTACCAGCTAAGCCCGGCCTGCGCTCCTTCCAGGCAAAGCAATTCAAACAATTTCTGGTCGTCATGCAATGGTGTTCCCCACTCATTGTCATGGTAATTTTTATACAGGTCGTCTTTTAAGCACCAGGTGCACCTCGTTTTTTCTTTTGGCATTGTATGTTCTTTTTAAATTTCCGGGTCTGACCTTTGGTGCCGACCGGAGAGAAATTACGGCACAGGATCGTACCCATGCCCGCCCCAGGGATGACAGCGGCTAATGCGTTTCATCGTTAACCATGTGCCTTTAATCACACCATGTTTTTTTAATGCGTCTATCCCATACTGTGAGCAGGTAGGCGTATAGCGGCATTTGCTTCCCAGCCAGGGAGAAATGATCATTTGATACAGCTTTATCAAAATGATGAAAGGAAAACTAAGTATTTGCAACAGTTTCTTCACTTGCTATTTTTTGCAGCCGCTTGATAACCGCTTTCATTTTTTCCATTGCCAGTTGATACTCCGGTATCTCATTGCCGGTGTACAGGATAAAAACATCCAGCTGTTGTTTTTGTTGCACTACCAAGTCCTGCAGTTCATTTTTTTGCAGCCGGTAGGCTTCTCTCATCAATCGTTTAACGCGGTTCCTGTCAACAGCCTTTTTAAAAGAGCGCTTGCTTACGCTGAAGGCAGCCTGAAGGGGTGAGCGGATATCGTTTACGGTTTGCCGTTTACGGTTGGGGTTCTGTATATCAGCAGCTTCTTTTTGGTATACAATCCTGAAAGGAAACAACGAAAATGACTTGCCTTCCGTAAACAATTGGTCAATTGCCTTACGGCTTTTAAGGCGTTCGTTTTTGCCCAAAGTATATCGCTGCTGCTGTTTCAATTTTCCAAAATTAAAAAAGCCCTCCGAAGAGAGCTTGTATTTTTATACCCCACATTCCCCTTTAGGAGACGGGCGATTATTTTTTACCAAAACGTTCGCTTGATACAGTTAGTTTATGACGTCCTTTTGCCCTGCGGCTTGCCAATACTTTACGGCCATTGGCAGTTTGCATACGCTTGCGAAAACCATGCACCGATTTACGGCGGCGTACATGGGGCTGGAATGTTCTTTTTTTACCCGGCATTGTTGTGAAATTTTCCTTTTAAAAATGTTTTTAAAAACTCTTTTGCTGCACTCACTGGGGGCACCATCCCCCGTGTTTGTGAAAGGACGGCAAAGGTAGGGGAAAAGTTGAAAGTTTAAGGTCTAAAAGCCAAAGTTTTTTCGGTTTTAAAGGGCCAAATGCCTTGATTTCACCGGTTTTCCATAAAAAATAGCTGCTTTTTCATCAAAATCACCGGGAGAATCGGTGGTATAAAAACTAAGCTGGCTGCCTTTACTGCATTTTTCTTCTATTTCAGGATGGCGCTGCAGGTAATCAACAAGGCTGCTGGCCACAATTTTACCCTGCGAAATAATATTGCAGCCGGCGGGGGCAAACTGTTTTATTTTTTCTATCAGCAGCGGATAGTGGGTGCAGGCAAGCAGGATGGTATCAATGTCCGGTGATTTTTCAACGAGGTTGTGTATGTGCTTTTCAACAAAATAATCAGCACCGCGGCTGGTATGTTCATTGTTTTCTACCAGGGGCACCCACATGGGGCAGGCTTCCTGGTATACTGTATAACCGGGGAAAAACTTTTCTATCTCTATCAGGTAAGATTGCGATTGTACGGTACCGTTAGTGGCCAGTATACCTATATTTTTACTCTTGCTGAAATTGCCGATAATCTCTGATGTGGGGCGTATCACGCCGAGCACCCGTTTTGTAGGGTCAATTTCAGGCAGGTCGTTTTGCTGGATAGTACGCAGGGCTTTGGCAGAAGCGGTATTACAAGCCAGTATTACAAGAGAGCAGCCTTGTGTAAAAAACCATTCCACGCACTGCAATGTATAGTGATAAACTGTTTCAAAGCTCCGGGTGCCATAAGGGGCACGGGCATTATCGCCGAGATAGATATAATCATATTGCGGCAGCTTTGCCGTTATTTCTTTCAGCACCGTCAGCCCGCCGTAGCCGCTGTCAAATACGCCGATAGGTCCCTTGCTCATGTACCAAAAATAAGAAAGCCATCTTAAACAGATGGCTTTCTAAAAAGTTTCAAAATTGAATTATTGTTTTTTAGGTGCTGCGCCCGCTGCCGGTTTGGGCGCCTGCTCTTTTACACCCAATTTCTTTTTTACCAATGCCAGGATATCGTCACCGGGAGGGCCAACCAATACAGCCGCTTCTTCCAGGATATAAGTGTATCCATTTTCTTTTGCAGTTGCTTTCACCGCATCCAGCGCTTTTGTCCTGATAGGAGTAATAAGAGACTGTGATTTTTCCTGCAACATTTGCTGCATTGTTTGCTGCCAGCCCTGCACTTTCTGGTACAAAGCGATCAGATCGTTTCTTTTCAGCTCCTTCTGTGTTTGCGTATATTTGGCAGAGTCAGCAGAAAAGGCGCTGTCTTTTTCGTTCAGCTCACGGTAATAATCGGAGCCCTGTTGCTGTAATGAAGCCTGGTAATCCTGCAGCTGGGTATTTGCCTGTTCTGTTTCAGGCATTGCACCAATCAGCTCTTCCGTATTGATATAGCCTACTTTTACCTGGGCTGATGCACTGTTTGCAAATCCAGCTAAAGCAACTGCAACGATTAATGACAGTACTGTTTTTTTCATTTTTCTTTTAAGTGTTTAAAAAGCATTTGCTTTACAATGTGGGCAAATGCCTGTGAATAATTATACGTGTTTTTAATGTTTTTTACTCAAGCATAGACTGTTTTCGCATGCAATGTATAGCCCGGGAGTTTTGGATTATCATTTATTTAACACCCAGGTATTTCAGCACATCATCACTCCTGTCCAGCTTGGGGTCGGCAAAGATAACGGTAATTCCCTCACTTTTATCTAAAATAAAATCGTAAGATTTTTCAACTGCCAGCTTTTGTATGGCCGTGTAAACCTTGTCCTGTATGGGTTTTATCAGCTCCTGCCTCTTTTTAAACAGGTCGCCTTCAAAGCCGAAGCGTTTTTTTTGCAGGTCTCTCAATTCTTTTTCCTTGTTGTATAATTCATCTTCCCTTTTCTTTTTCAACTCATCACTCAGCATTACCTGCTCGGCATCAAAGTCTTTGTACATTTTATCCAGTGCTGCCTGCTTGGTTTCAATTTCCTGCTGCCACTGGGCGCTGTATTGATCAAGCGTGGTTTGGGATTGTTTATATTCAGGTAATTTTTCCAGGATGTATTTTGAATCTATCACGGCATAGCGCTGTGCATTTACAAACACCGCTGCCAGTAACAGGCAGGCTGTAAGGAGGAGATATCTTTTCATGATGGTAAATTTTATTTGCAAATAAACAAATTAAGCAGGGGAAAATCACTATTGTGGCTCCATGCCCAGCATAAAGGTAAATTTATAAGCATTTTTTAACGGTTCCCCGGCTTTTATCCTGTCAAAGCCAATACCATAGTCAAACCCTAGCAGGCCAAACATGGGCAGGAAGAAACGCATACCCACGCCGGCAGAACGGCGCAACTGGAAAGGATTATAGTCTTTGAAAGTGTACCAGCCATTGGCAGCTTCAAAAAAGGCAAGGCCATAGATGGTGCTGCTGGGATTGGTGCTGAAAGGGTATCTCAATTCAACAGTATATTTATTGAAAATAGTAAAGTATTGGGATTGCGTTACATTTTCAGGATTCACCTTGGGATCAGAGCTTGCATATACAGGATAGCCCCTGTGTGCTATGATATCATAGCCCAATAAGCCATAATAATTGCTGAGACCGGCATCACCCAGCTGGAAACGGCCAAACGGTGTAATATCCCTTTCGCTGCTATACCTGCCGATAAAGCCATACTTGGCTGCCAGCTTCAGGATAAACTGGCGGTTTTTATCAACCCCCTTTGCCATGCCAATGGGCGCATAATATTCTCCTGTAAACATCCATTTGTGAAATTCCGGCAGCTTAAATTCATTATCCCCTTTTTTGTATATGCCCAATGCAGTGTAAGGAAGGGTGAATTCCCCGCTCAGCAAAAAGTTGGAGCCGCTGGTGGGAAATAATGGGTTAGGCCCTGCGGAAGAGCGGGCAAGCGCCAGCTTTAAACTGATATTGGTGGAAGTGCCGTCGCTCAGGCCGCCAAAGCCGCTCACTGCATATTTTTTCAGCTTGTATTGCTGAAAGTTAAGGGACGTGGTCAATGAAAAATAATCATCAGGCCACTTGAGCTGTTTTCCCAAGGCTATGCTTGCACCGATAATGCTCAGGTATGAAGTATCGCCGCAGGCGCTGCAATAGTTGCCATACACATCGTAGGCGTTCGACTGCTTGGTATTGTAGAAGCTCACAGAAAAAGCATTTCTTTTTTTACCGCCCAGCCATGGTTCAGTAAAGGAAAGATTATATGTCCTGTAAGCACGCCCGTTTGATTGTATCCTGGCACTGAATTTTTGCCCGCTGCCGGAAGGCAAGGGGTCCCAGGTGCTTTTCTTGAAAATATTATCAATAGAAAAGTTATTGAAGGTGATGCCAAGCGTACCGGTAAGCCCGATGCCGCCGCCAAAACCTGCCGACAATTCCAGCTGGTCATTTGATTTTTCTTCCACTTCCCAGTTAATATCAACAGTACCGTTATCTGCATTGGGTACAATATTGGGGTTTATTTTTTCAGGATTGAAAAAGCCCAGCTGCCCCAGTTCCCTTTGGGTACGGATAATATCAGAACGGCTGAATTTTTCACCGGGTACTGTTCTCAGCTCACGGCGGATAACATAATCTTTGGTCTTGTTGTTACCGCTGATATCCACTTTGCCGATAGTGGCCTGCGGGCCTTCCTGCATGCGGATCTCAAAATTGATGGTATCGTTGTATACAGATGTTTCCACCGGCTCCACCCTGAAGAAAAGATAGCCGTCGTCCATATAAAGGCTCTGGATATCGCCGCCTTCTGCCGTAGGTATCCTGCCGAGGCGCTTGTCAAGCAGCTCATGGTTATAGATGTCTCCTTTTTTAATGCCCAGCAAAAGGTTCAGCACAGAATCGGTATATTTTGTATTGCCACGCCATGCGATATCACCAAAATAATATTTGCTGCCTTCATTCACTTTTACGTGAATATCAAGGTCACCTTTTACATTGGGAATAGTGGTGTCTGCTACTATTACTGCATCCCTGAAGCCTTCTGAGTTGTAGAACTCAAGCAACTTCTCTTTGTCTTCCTCGTACTTTTCAGGATTGAATTTTGCAGAGCTGAACAATTTAAAACGGAAGTAGGGATCAATGGCATCTTTTGTTTTGGAAGGGGAAAGAAAACCATAATCCTTCAGGTATTCTTTAAAGGTAATGTTCTTTACTGTGTCGCCATAAGGGCTGTAGTATTTGGGCGGGTTAAGGGTAAACCTTGATTTTTCCTTGGTGCCCTTCATTTGTTTTTTAAGCTTGCTGTCGGCAATGGCGTCATTACCGGCAAAATTCAGGGAGTTTACTTTTACTTTATTTCCTTTGTTTATATAAAAAGCCAGCGTTACTGCATTGTGTACGCCGGTGGCAGCCTCTTCTTTATAGCTTACCTGCACATTCCTGTATGATTTTTCGGTATAGAACTTTCGGATGGCCTCCACAGCGCTTATCTTCATATTCTCCGTAACCACTCTTCCTTTTGCCAGCGCTGTCTTTTCTTCAAGGTCTTGTTTTTCGCCTTTTTTAATGCCAATAAATTTTACATCTTCCAGCCTTGGCCTTTCCACTACTGCCAGCTCTACGTACAGGTTATTGCCCACCAGGTTGGTCAGGTTTACCTGCACATCTGCAATCAGGTTTTGCTTCCAGAGTTTTACAATGGCTTTACTGAAGGCATCTGTACCAGGAATCTGCACTTTATCACCCACAGCAAGGCCGGAAATAGAAATGATCAGGTTGGGGTCAAATGACTGGTTGCCGGTTACGGAAATGCCTGCTATCACGTACTCTTTGGGCCGGTTATTGAAAATTTCCAGCAACTGGGGATTAACGGAAACCGGGGTGGAATCTATTTGGGCAATGGCCAGCTGGCTGCTTAACAGGGCTGTTATAATCAGTAAGAAGTTCTGGTAAATCCTCTGCATCAAATGTTTTTTAACGGGCGGCAATATACTTGCTATTATTAAAAGTATTTGTTAAACCAATCCGCCCCTGCATTTAATACAACTGCGGTTTTGTTATTTAATTTTTATTTGTGTTAATGGGTTTCTTTATCTACCTGCTCACCGGTTTTGCCAAACCTCCTCTGTCTTTGCTGAAAATCAATAATGGCTTCATACAGATTTTCTTTCCTGAAATCCGGCCACCGGGTATCGGTAAAATACAGCTCTGCATACGCCAGCTGGTACAATAAAAAATTACTGATGCGGTATTCACCGCTGGTGCGTATCATCAGTTCCGGGTCAGGAAACTCGCTGGTGGCAAGATAATTTTGCAGGGTATCCTGCGTAATGCTGCCGGGCTCCAGTATTCCTTTTTTTACATCAACCGCAATATTTTTTACTGCATTTACCAGCTCCCAGCGGCTGCTGTAGCTTAATGCCATCACCAGGTTAAGGCCGGTATTGGCGCTGGTTTCAGCCAGCGCTTCATCAAGTGCTTTGCGTGCTGTGGGGGGCAGCATACCCAAATCCCCAATTACATGCAGCTTAATATTGTTTTTGTTCAGTGTCGGCACTTCCTTGCGGATGGTCTCCACCAGCAGCTCCATCAGGCCGCTTACTTCATCAGCAGGCCTGTCCCAGTTCTCTGTGCTGAATGCATACAGGGTAAGGTAACCAATGCCCAGCTCTGCACAGCCTTCCACGATATTGCGTACGCTTTCCACGCCGTGAAAATGGCCATACAGGCGGTCTTCCCCCTTTTCCTGTGCCCACCTTCCATTGCCATCCATGATGATGGCAATATGCCGGGGCAAACGCTTCAAATCAATCTTCCCTTTTAAACTCATATAACTGAAAAACAGAACTTTTATAAGGGCGCAAAAGTAATGAAATTTAGTTGGAATAAGCGTTTGAAAGGAACAGCCTGCGGGGTTTAACGGTGCTTTTTCAGAGCTTCACTATTTTCCCCTTGCAGGGCACTTTGTTTATTGTCATCGTGTAAAAATACATTCCTGCCGGGAGGAAGGAAATATCGAACTGCTGCGTATTGAAAAAATTGGCCAGCCTGGCGCCGGAAACGCTGAAAATAGTGATTTCATCCGCAAGAATCATTGCCCTGTTCTGCATGCATTTGAATATACCGGTGCCCGGGTTGGGATAAATGATCGCCTGCGCTTTGCCGGCAGCAGGAACGCCCGGAACAAGTGGTGTTTTTGTTGCATACCACTGGATGTTGCTGGTATTGGCAAAGCATAAGCGGTATTGTTCCATTTTGTCAGCATGCCAAAAGCTGCCGTCACTTCCCTTAGGCACCGGTAAATAAAATAAGGCTGAATCGAAAGCGCCTGCCAGCAGGGGCTCCGCACTGTTGCCATTATTATCCTTAAACTCAAATGTTTTGCTGATGTCTGCTGGTGAAGCAAAGCCTGCCCCGCCGGGGTTTGAATTGTTGAGGCTGAAAAATATTTTATCCATCCCCTCCGGCACATAAAAATACCCGGGCAGGCTTGCCAGGTCGTTGCGGTAATTTTCTACGGTATTGCCGAGGAATGGCCCGTTTTTGTAAAAATAATTGCCGTTGGTAGTAATGGTAATATCTGCAGTGGTTTTATATTTTGAAACAAGGGATAATTTGTAGGTGCCGGCATATGGCAGAGCTACATATATAATGCCTGCGCTGCTGTTTTGGTCAATAGAAAAATCTTTAACGACCCCCAAGGTTTTATCTGTTGCTTCCACCGTAAAATTGAGATAACCTTTGCCGGGCATATCAAAGCGGGCATCGTACTTGATCGCAATGCTTCCCGGTTTACCGGCAATAAAATAAAATTCACTTCTTGCAGAATAATCCCTGCCATAAGTATAACGAAACTCTACATTTATTTTTTCCAGCGGAGCCAGGCCGTTTTTTTCAAACTGGGTTTTAATTTCAGCAGCATCTTTAAAAGAAAAATTATTGATGCTGCTTTGTGCCGCCAGCGCCGCATCAAAGCCGGCATTTATCTCTGCACTGGTTACAGGAGTCAACGCCGCATGCTGATAGGCTGTGCCATTGGCTGTATTGTAGCGGAGGTAGATATCATCTGTTGTTTGGTATTGACCTGTAATTGTATTAATAAGGGCATAGCTGTTTACAATTTGCAGCGTATTGATCTTCGCAAGATATGAACACAATGCAGCAGCCTTGTCTTTTTTGCTGCTAACCGGGCGCTGGTCAAATGCCCAGTCATAATAAAGCGACATATAGCACAGGTATGCTTTTAATTCTGTAACCCTTTCTTTTACCAGGGCAGGAGCATTTTGTGTTTCAAGCGCTGCCTGGTTTACCAATTGAAAATAAAAGGGCAGTTTGTATTTATTGTCCTGTATGCCGCCGGTAATGGTTACGGTTTTATCATCGCTCCAGTATTGCAGCAGTTTATATACAGTGCCTGCTGCCTTATCAAACATATTGCTGCAAAATTCCTTCAGCTTATCGTCCATTGAGGCATCGTCCTTTAACGCTGCATTGGCAGCAAACAGGAAGGGAAGGCTGGCAAATTTTGAAGGGGCTGCTTCCAATACAATGCCCTGCGCTTGTTTTTCTCTAATCCTGTCAATGGTGGCGGCAAGGTCTTTCAGATCAAAAGAAGGTGTTTCGCCACTCCATTGGGCAATGTTCAGGTAATGATATTCAGAAATATTTTTATTGCGGCTGTACCACCTGCTGAGCAGGCCTTTGGCGCTTGTTTCAAACTGGAAAGCTGTTGGCACCACCTGCACATCCATATTCTTGTTAATGGTAATTGTTGTTGAAGGCACGTCCGCATGGTTATCGTAGGCATATAGCTGAAAGCGCTTACCCGGATAAACTGCATTGATCTTTGAAGCAGTAAAATTTGCCAGGATAAAATGCTGGTCGCTTTCTTTGGGGTAATTAAAATTACCGCAGCTATTGTCATTTGAATTGGCAAAGTGCGAACCGTCAGGCACTTCAATACCTATATTGCCGTAAGCATATTCAAAATTGCGGTAATAATTCGCATATACATCGCTGTTAGAGAATATTGTGTTTTTGTATTGTGTATATTGTTTTTCTATCGAGGCGCCCCACAATTGCATGGCAGCAGTGTTATTAATATCCGCTACTGACTGGCCGTCTGCCTGTCTTGAACCGTTATACGGTGCTACATAGCAGGGATTGCTTTTTAATGCGGAGAGGTAGTCTTTGGTCATTACATCATCCCGGTGGCCGGCAAAGCGATAGCCGCCCGTCATATTGTTCCTGCGCTGGTATAATGCCCACTGGTGGCCAATTTCTCCGTAATAGGTATCCCAATAATAATTGGGATTAGTATCTAAGGCCCAGGTACTGCAGCCGCCGCTGATAAACCAGTTTTTGTATTTGAATTTACAGGAATAAACAGTATCGGTTATTTTATAAGGAGATTGAAGAACAGGAATTATCTCCCATGCTTCGCCGGGCTGGTAAAACCGGAAACCGAGCTGCTGCAGGTATTCGTATACGCCAAAGCATAGTCCGTTATCCTGGGGTGCTGTAAAGCTGATGCGGCTACCGTTGCTTTTTACAATACACTGCTGGTTATCGCTGCCTGCTGCTCCATAAATCAATATAATACCGTTATTGGGCATACTATTATACGGCTGCACGGTAAACCTGCTTCCTGCCATTGACTTTTGCAGCAGCATCGCTATGTCTTCTGCTGTTGATTGCAATAGTTGAGAAGCGCCCGCAGGGTAATAAACTACCTGTGCCTGTGCAATTGCATAAAAGCACAGCCATACCATTGCCAGCAATAACCGGCGCATTGGAGCCATAGTGTAAGTTTGATAGTGAACTAACTATGGTTCTCACGGAAAAGGAAATAAAAACCGGGATTTGGTACAGATATCAGAAATGATGCACCGAAGATAGGGGATTTCAGGAGAATTGGCAAAAAAGAAATATAAGCCGAATTGCCTTTCTTTTTTTGACATCCAATGTTGCACCACAATTATCAAAGGCTTGAAGGGCACTTGTACGTGCTGATATTAAAGGAAATGCCAAACTCAGCAATAATGTACTGGTCTTTTTGTTTGCTCCAGCCACGCTGGCGGCCTTCAACACCAATAAGAGCGCCCTTTTCATAGCTCCTGTCCTGGAGTATTTGCGCCACAGAGCCGCTTACAAATTTGTCAGCGCCTACATACGTGCTGCTTACATCATCAATGTAATCCGTAAAAGTAAGCCTGTGTGCTATCTGGAATGAAAAATTAAATTGATTATTTACGTTGTATTTGATGCCCATACCGATTGGTACGCACATGGCCATGCTGCCATACGGCTTTCTTACTTTGCCGGTGTTGGGGTCTTTATAACCAATATTCTGCCCTTCTGTGCCAAGAGGGCGGAGAAATACTTTTTTATTATTCAGGTAGGCGTAAGGATTATAGCTGAACATACCGAGGCCCAGTGTAATATATGGCGTAAAGTTGTGGCCTTTTTCCCCGGGCGCAAACCTGAAAAAATTAAAATCACCGCTCAGGGCAAATTCAAGAATGTCTGTATTAAAGCTGAGGTTTCTTGCTTTTTGATAAGCGTTTTTGCTGTACACGTCGCTGTAGCCTAATTGTGCATAGTGCAACGATAGTTTTGCAGCAAGGTAATTATTGAATTGTTTCCTGTAAAAACCGCCGATGGCAATTTTGGGCCTGTTAAGGGAAGCCCTTGTATTTAAATCACCAAAATAATGCGCTGCGCCAACGGTTACGCCAAACTCTCCCTGTAGTTCTTCAGGGTTAAAGCTCTGTGCATATACTCCGGAAAAAACAGCAGCAGCGAAGAAAGCGGTTATAAAGAATATTTTTTTCATACTTGCAAAGTAAGGAATTGTTTGTTAAAAAGCTGCCGGGTTCAGGTTTTGAAAATAAAACAGGGCGTTAATTTCTTTTATCAAGCCCCCATGATAATTTGTTCCGCAAGGTCTGCAGAAAATTATTTTCGTTGAGCCTGATGAGGTTAATTTCAAATTTTTCTTTGCGGATGGCCAGCTGCACTTCTTTGGGCACTACCATCCGGCGGCTGTCTAATGTGCAGATAAAAGAATCGGTGCGGCCTTCCACTTCAAAAGAAATGATGTTGTCATCGGGCACTACAATGGGGCGTATGTTAAGGTTATGCGGCGCCACCGGTGTTATCACGAAGCTGCCGCTTTCGGGAAATACAATTGGCCCGTTACAGCTCAATGAATAGCCTGTGCTGCCGGTAGGGGTAGCTACAATCAGGCCATCGGCCCAGTAAGTGTTTAAAAATTCCCCGTTGAGGTAAGTATGGATTTTTATCATGGACGAGGAATCCTTTTTCTGCAATGTAAACTCATTCAGCCCATAAGGTATATCATTAAATACCGGCACGTTGGCATCCAGGTGAATGAGTGTACGCTTCTCCGTTACAAAGGTCCTTTGTGCCAAAGCGTCTATGGCCGAGTGCAATTCTTCCTTGCCGATATTGGCCAAAAAGCCCAGGCGCCCGTAATTAATGCCCAGCACCGGGATGCCTTTGTCCTGCACCAGCGTCACGGTATCAAGCAAAGTGCCATCGCCGCCAAGGCTGATGAGGCAGTCAATGCTTTCATTAAGGTCTTTGGCCGAATTAAATGTGCCGTAGTGGCCCTTGATATCTACGGCAGAATAAAAATGATTAAAGAAATCCTGGAAAAAAACGGGTTCAATATTGTGTGCATACAGCTCTTCCAGCAAAGCGTTAATGTCCTTGTTCTGGTCGTTCTCTATACCGCGGCTGTAGATCGCAATTTTCATAACCTTTTGTTTTACCACAAAGGGTGCCAAATAAATATTTGCATAAAGGAAATATCTAAAATGCTTCCTGCTCTTTGTGGTTTAAAAAATTTATAACCCGCTCTGTGCCTGTAAAAATAGCCCGTTTTTGTTTAACTGGTTAAAACTGTATTCTATCCGCAGGTTCACATCATAAATGGAAAGTATGTCTATACCAAAACCGCCGGTGTACAGCAATTTATTGTTGAGGCTGGTTTGGTATGCTGGTTTGCTGTACACCACTCCCAGGTCACCGTAAGTTTTGACAAAAACAGTAAAGGGAATGATATGGTATTTGTCTGACCTGAACGGTGTTTTAATATTTACGGTAAATAGTTTTTTCTTCAGGGTGTTTCTTAATAATCCAAAAGCCACACCGTCTACCACGTATAGCTCCAGCCCACGCAGGTTTACATCAGCATAGCCCAGCGCCCGCTGGTTAATGTAAGATTGGGTGAATGGTAAAGCTGTTTTGCCGGATAACTGTACGCTGCTGTACCAGCCATTTTGTAAGGCCCAGTATTTATTATAGCTGCCCTCCACAGAAAGCATGTTGGTGCCGCCGCTGAATCCAAGGCCACGCTTTAAAACTTTTACCGATGCAGTAATGCCATTTAGCGGGTACACGGCATTGTTGGCATTGATGTATTGCCAGGTATAGCTGAAGTCAATATAATTTGTATGTGTAACCGGGCCATTAAAATAATTGGGATTGTATTTTGAATCTATGAGCGAATCGGCTACAGAAAGATGGTTAAAAGTGATGTTGAAATAATGCGTGCCCATGATATTTTTCCGGTAATTGTAGCCTATGCCTGCAAAAATATTTTTCCGTGAAAAATCGCCGTTGTTGAAACGGATAGGCTTATTGTCGTACCCGGTCTTGTAAATAAATTCCCTGTTTTGCACAATGCCTGCCGTAACGGAAAATCCGTTATTAAGCTTTTTTTCGCTTACGGGATGAAAATAAGTGAGCGACACATTACGGGTAAAGCCGTTCAGCAAGGTAAGCCGCATTAAATCACGGTGGCCGGTAAGGTTGTAATGAGTGAACTTAACACCATACACCACTCTGTTAAAATCGGCGCCGCCTTCCAGCCATTCATTAACATTGCGGTCAATCAGCTGAAATTTAGGGATAGGAAAAATATACCAGCGTTCTTTTACTTTAATGCTGATATCAATTTGGCTGGCATCAACCGGTTCCACATCCACTTTCACTTCCAGGAAAAGATTGGTATTGTACACCTGCTGCTGCAGCTTTTGCAATTCATTTTTCAGGTTCCCTGCATTGATGCTGTCACCCTGTTTTAACTGCATTTCCCGGCGGATGATAAATTCTTTTGTTTTTTTATTTCCGCTGATGGCAATGGCATGTATGAATATTTTTTCCAGTGAATCTTTGCCTGCTAAAAATGCATCGGTGCCGGCCAGGGGCACATCAATATTCTGTGCACCTGCCCCTGCAGCCAGTACCAGCAATAAACAGCAATGGATTAGTTTTTTATACATACCTGCCAGTAAACAAAATGCCTGTGGTGAGCAGGCGTGCAAATGTAATCAATCGGGAAAGATAAACAGAGAAAGGAAAAGGGACTAAATGTCCAGGTAGTTCATCAGGTGCCTGTAATTGCTGTGGATCTCATTTTCAAACTGCTCATCGCCAAAAAAGTAAATTACATCGTATTCATACCTTTCAAAAGTGGCGACAATGGCGGCGATTTCTTTTTTATTAAGATGGATGGTAACAGTAAGCAGGCCAGTATCAGGCTGCACCGTGGTGTTTAAATGAAGTATGTGGGCATCGTTGCTTTCCACAATCCTGCTTATTTCTGAGATGGCAAACTGGGGACGTTCCATTTCCAGCACGATAATACCGCCTATTTCATTGGCACCCGAAAAATCACCCAGCGCTTTCAGCAGGTCCGGTGTGGTGATAGAACCTACCAGCTCCTGCTCTTCGTTTACCACCGGCACCACGGTAGTGTCAAAGCGGTTGCTGCAGTTCACTGCATTTAAAAAATGTTCGTTCTCTTTAACAGATGCTTTTATCAATGCATGTTCAAAATACTGTATGCTCCCTTTTTCTTCTTCAATATCCAGCAGGTCTTCTTCGCTCAGCAGCCCGAGGTATTTTCCATCAGGCGATACTACCGGCAGATGCGTGACCCTGTAATCATTTATCAATTGCAGGGCTTTTGCAATGCCGTCCTGTAATTGCAGGCGTGGAATATTGTTATTGATAAGCTCAGTAGTAAGCATACTCGTTGCAAAGGCAGTTTATACTGCAAGATTGTAAAAAAATGTATAGGAAAGACAACCGGAAATGTTAATTCGTTGCAGCGGGTGATTTTTGTTTTGCAAGAAAATCACCCAGTATGGTATTAAATTCTCCCGGCACTTCCATCATAGGGGCATGGCCGCATTTATCAATAAAATGCAGCTCGCTGTTGGGTATCAGCCTGTGAAACTCTTTTCCAACAAATGGCGGCGTAATGGAATCGTCATTGCCCCAGATAAGGCAGGCAGGCTGCTTGATGTCTTTTAATTCATCACCGAGATTGTTGCGGATGGCACTTTTTGCCAGTGCAATTATTTTGATGACCTTAAGCCTGTTGTTGGTAATTTCAAATACTTCATCCACCAGTTCCTCCGTTGCCATTTTGGGATCGTAAAAAGTAAGCTCTGTTTTTTTACGGATGTATTCCCTGTCGCCACGTTTGGGATAAGTATCCCCCATGCCATTTTCAAACAGGCCCGAGCTGCCGGTGAGGGTAAGGGTTTTAATTCTTTCAGGATGTTTTAAAATATGCACCAGCGCCACATGCCCGCCGAGCGAATTGCCAAGCAAATGAATATTGTTGTAATTGCGGTGCTCAATAAATTTAAAAACAAATTTTTCCAGGCCGCCTACTGATGTATGCAGCAGGTCAAGCTCAAGCAATGGCAGCATCGGCACTATCACCTGGTGGGTTTTTTTAAAATGCTCTATCAGGTCTTTAAAATTGCTGAGTGCGCCAAACAATCCATGCAACAGCATCAATGGTTCGCCCTGCCCTTCTTCTATATATTTGAATTTGCCGTCTTGTTTTATTTCGTAGTTCATCTCTTCGTCAGTACAGTTGGGTGCAAAATAAGCAATTACACTAAATAATTTTACCATTCATACTTAATGCTGCACATTAGTGGAGACCGCCTCAAAAAAAGTTTCCAGCTTCGTAAATGAATCTTTAAACAGGGGAACGATCTTTCCAAAGTTATCTATCACCACAGGCCCCCAGGGCTTAATGTAAGGATAACACGCAGATCGCTGAAATGTTTCCGGCTGAAAAAGATGTATCTTATCAGCATAAAATAAAAAAATGCTGAAAATAATGGTGTATAAAACAATATAGAGTACAGCTCCTGCCAATTTATTGGCCCATCCTAAAAAAGCCATTTCAAAACTTTTTTCGATAAGCTTCCCTGCAAGGTTCACTATTATTACCACCACCAGGAATACCAGTGCAAATGCAACAAAGGGCAACCATTTCTGCGAAAGCGAAATATTTTTTTGCAAATAATCTGCAGTAACGGCAGAAAGCTTCAATGCTGCCGCCAGCCCGATAATAAACGCTGTGATTGAAAATAAAGCCACAATAAACCCTTTGCGTAACCCTTTGATCACGGCAATAAGGAGGATGATGGCAAGGAGAATATCAATCATGACGAGATATCGGGAACCCAGTCTGCCCCGTCCTGACCGGGATTATTTACTTAGTAATTCCTTTACAATATTGCTGATGGTTTTGCCATCTGCCTGCCCTGCCAATTGCTTAGAAGCTGCTCCCATCACTTTGCCCATGTCGGCAGGTGAGGAGGCCCCGGTTTCTGTAATGATTTTTGCAACTGCTTCTTTTATGGCCGCCTCATCCAGCTGCTTTGGCAAAAACTTTTCAATCACCGCCATTTCTTCTTTTTCTTTTTCAGCAAGATCGGTACGTCCCTGCTTTTCAAAAATTTCCAGCGAATCCCTGCGCTGCTTCATCATTTTCTGCAAAAACTTTTGTTCGGTGGCTTCATCAATAGTGCCGCCTGCACCAGGTTCTGTTTTAGCTTTGATAATTTCTGCTTTGATGGCCCTTAGCCCACGCAGTGTTGCTTCGTCCTTTGATTTCATGGCTTCTTTCATTTCAGCCATTATTTTTTCTTCTAAGCCCATAAAATTATGTATGATTTAGGATGTATGATTTATGATTTGTCCATTGCCTTTTTGCATATTGCAATTGCCTGTTGTTTATTTCTGTTCTTTCACCTGGCTTTCCCTGAATTTATTAGAAAACTCTTTGGCAAAGTTTTTCATGTCGCCTGTGAGTTCGTGCTGGTGGGTGGCACGGTCAAAGGTGTCGGCCATAGCCATTAGTGTTTGATAGTAAAAGTCGGCCATTTCATCTACCATCATATCTTTTGTCCACAGGTATCTTCTTACAGCGTGTTTGTCGGCGCCGTCCCAAAAGGAAAGGAACATGGCTTTTGCTTTCTGCGCCATTTCTGCGCTGCTGTCGCTGGCACTCCAAACTATTTCCTGCGGGATTTTATTCTGGTCGAGCAACACATCAATATTAATAGAAGATTTTACCATAGCCGCAAAGGTAGCAAGAATAAGCCTCAAATAGTTTTTAGCTACGAATACTTCGACTACGCTCAGTACACAAATTAACACGAATGTTTTGGCCACAGATTTCACTGATTAACACAGAACGAATAAACAAAGTTTATTTGTGGCTTACCTGTATTTATTTTCCGGCAGCGGCCAGCATGTTTTGCCAAAATATTTTTGCGGTGTTTTCTAAAGTAAATGCGGCGGCGTGGTCAATTCCTTTTTGCAGCAACTCATTTCTTTTGTTTTCGTCTTTGTACAGCAGCATTAATTGCGCTGCAATGGCTTCAAATGAAAGATGGGAATACAATGCTGCCTCTCCCAGCATTTCTTTTGCCTGCAACGTATCAGCGGCTATCACCGGCACCCTGCATTGCTGTGCATTTTGCAAAAAATATATATCGGCATGCAGGGGAGAAAGGTTGATGCAGCCATAGGCAGCGGCGGTTAAAGCGTGCAGTGCCGCTTCATCTGCCACAGAAATCAATTGCAAATCATTTCGGAATTTATATAACCGCAGGCTTTCAATAAATTCATTTTTTTCCGGAACTGTACTGGCAGCTATCAGCAATTGCATATTGCTTTTCTGTCTTTTTTTAAATACAGAGAATGCTTTCAGTAAATTAATCAATTCGCTCCGGGGATGGATAGCACCGTAAAAAAGAAAATACTCTTTGCCTTCTGTATATTTTTCTTTCACAGCATCCTGTTCATCCGCTGGCAATGGCGTAAAACTTTTATTGGCGCCGGGAAGGGCCACGCTGATCTTGATGCCGGCAGTTTTGTACATATCCTCTATTTCTTTCTTCACTGTTTCAGAGAAAGTAATAACAGCAACCCCTTTTTGCAGGCAGGCAGCAATATTGGCGTTGATAAAACTGCTGTATTGCTTATTGTGCCACTGCTGATGGTGGTAAAATGCAAGGTCATTTACCAGCAGGCATTGCGGAATTTTTGTACGCAAAGAACAAATGCAATCCGGAGATAATAATACACTCACTTTGTTCTTTCTTAAAACGGAAGGAAGCTTGTAATGGTACCATATCTTCCACATTAACTGGCTGGAAGACTGCTGTGGTATGGAAACTGTTTTTACATTGCTGTAAGCCGGAACGGCAAGTGCATCTTTTTCAGTAATGAAAATAAATTGGTGGCTGGGATTGCTGGCAGTGATTACAGCAAATAACTCCAGTAAAAATGTAGCGGTGGCTTCATCGCCTGAAAGCATTCTCGTGTTGACTGCAATAACCATTGCTGCAAAAGTAAGATGATGAATGAAAATAGTTTTAAAGAGGATAGCCAACTGTTTTAAAAACTTCATTATCTCTTAAAATTAGTTTTCCCGAAATCCTTTATCTTCACATAGCCTTTACAAATAAATCAAAATGAAAAAGTTCCTGCTGCTTATTGCTGCTGTATTGTTTTTACAGCTTGCATTTTCACAATCCTATACGTTTACCGGCAATGGCTACTGGACGGTGGCTGCCAACTGGAGCAATAATACCATACCCCCGGCGGTGCTGCCTGCGGGGGATACGATTATTATAAGCCCGGCGGTGGGGGATAGTTGTGTGCTGAATAGTACTCAAATAATATCATCAGGGGCATATCTTATTGTTATTGCCGATGCAAATTTATTATCCGGGGTAGCTTAAATAATTATCCCACTTTTGTTACCATTTGTGGCTTGGATTGGACAGACAAAAATCTGGATGTAAGCGCTTACCGAAACGGCGATCCTATACCGCAGGTAACGGACTCTGACACATGGTATAATCTGACTACTGGTGCATGGTGCTGGTACAATAACGATTCTGCTACCTATGCTGCTGAGTATGGAAAACTATATAACTGGTATGCTGTAAATGACGCAAGGGGGTTGGCGCCTGCCGGCTGGCGCATCCCAACAGCCAATGAATGGAATGCAATGATTTCTTGTGTAAACGGAGGAAATACTGTTGGCAGCGCCTCTGCATTACAGGATAGCATTTTATGGAATGCCTCTTCTGACAATGAAGGGTTAAATTATACCGGTTTTTCAGCGCACCCTAGCGGAGAAAGAGGACTTAGCGGTGCATTTTCTAATATTGGTAGTTATGGCTATTGGTGGGCTGATTTAATTGGGCCTGACACTTCTATTGCATTTGTTGAAATGGGTTATGATAACCCTGATGCTTACGTTGTTCCCAGCGGCAGACCCAAATCAACGGGACATTCAGTGCGTTGTGTAAGAGATGCTTCTTATCCTTTACTTCTCGTCTATACAGATTCCATAAAGAATATAAATTATACTTCAGCAAATTCAGGGGGAAGCATTACTCTCAATAACAGCAGCCCTGTTACCTCAAGTGGACTGGTGTGGGACACATTACCAAATCCTACAATTAATCTTTCAACCAGAATGGAAAATGGAGGCATAGAAAATACTTTCCATACCTCTTATTATAATACCATTACCAACCTACAACAGGGAAAAAAATATTATGTAAGAGCTTATGCCACAAACAGTATGGGCGTCAGCTATGGAAATCAAAGAAGTTTTACAACTCTTGATACCGCTAATGCTTTTACAGACCCGAGAGATGGACAAGTATATACTTATAGACAGATAGGTACACAAGTATGGATGACACAAAATTTGAATTATGTTACCGATTCCGGCAGTTGGTGTTATAACAATAATGCAGCTAATTGTGCTATATATGGCCGCATGTATACTTGGAATGCAGCGCTTGCCGGTCCGTAGACGCAGGGCGCGGCGTGGGCCGACGTGAACAACGACGGCTGGCTCGACCTCTACGTCTGCCGCTTCAACGCGCCGAATCTCCTCTATATCAACCAGC
>JBEHYP010000056.1:0-23159 GCA_048498115.1 Bacteroidota bacterium
AAAAACTTAAAATTGCGTATATCCGGTGCGATGTTTGTATAGATTCGCCGTACATAAAGCCCACGCAGGCCGGTATTGCATCAAGGAGATATCCGCTCACCCGCGGCTTGTATTATATTCTCAAAGAAAATTATTCCGGTTTGGGGAGCGGTTTGGCAGGTTTTATGCAATACGAGAGGGGCCAGTTGATTTTCAGGAGGGCTTATCTCCAGCCGGCAACGATGTCCTTTGATGTAAGGAATGTAATAGTGAACGAGGAGTTAAAAAAAGAATGAGCTTGATCTTTGGATGGTCCATTACAGTCTTATGATTAGAAAAAAATGATTGTTTATCTTAGTCGCCCGTGAAACGGCTAAAAATTGTAAAGTCTTAAATCAGAAATAAAATGAACAAGTTGAAACTGGCACTGGCTTTTTTTGCAATGGTTATTTCAGGTGTTGTAAAATCGCAAACGCTTGAAGAAGGCAAAAAATTCTTTTATTATGAAAGGTATAAAAGTGCAAAATCCGTATTTGAAAAACTGGTGGCCGCTAATCCCAATAATGTGGAAGCAGTGTACTGGCTGGGCGAAGCATTGATCGCACCGGAAGAAAATAAAGACATCAATGCCGCAAAAGAATTGTACCAGAAAACTTTAATGAACAACAGCAACAGTGCCCTGCTGCTGGCAGGTATGGGCCACGTGGAATTGCTGGAAGGAAAAACACAGGATGCAAGAAGCCGTTTTGAAACAGCGCTCAGCCTCAGCCAGAATAAAGATGCAGCTGTGCTGAATGCTGTAGGCTTTGCCAACATCAATGCAGAAAAAGGCGATGCTCAATATGCAGTGGACAAATTGAAATTGGCCACCACCCTTAAAAAAATGAAAGACCCTGGCGTATGGGCAAACTTGGGCGATGCCTATAAAAAATTGCTGCAGGGCGGCCCGGCACAGAGTGCGTATGAAGAAGCATTGCTGCTGGATCCCAATTATGCAAGGGCTTCTTACAGCATCGGCAAAATATACCAGACACAGGGTGTTAACCAGAAGGATATTTACATGAGGTATTTTAATGATGCCATTGCAAAAGATGCGGCTTATGCACCGGTATATGAAACGCTGTATGAGTTATTGTACAGCACTGACGTAACACAATCAGGCCAGTACCTGGATAAATATCTTGCTAACACTGACGATGACCCGAAAAATTGTTATTACAGGACTTCCATGAAATATGCGCAGGGTTTATTTAGCGAAACCATCAGCATGGCAGACGAATGCCTGAAAGCCCCGGCGCCTTATGAAAAGTTATATGGCCTCAAGGCGTATGCCTATGCCAAGCTGGGAGACTCTGTAAATGCAAAGCAGAATTTTGAAAATTATTTTGCCAAAGCTGCACCTTCCGTAATTGGTGCAGGCGACTATGTGGCTTATGCAGGCACATTGCTCAAGTTCCCCGGCAGCGATTCTTTGGCCGGTACTTATGTTGACAAGGCGATTGCGCTGGATACGCTTGAAAACAACAGGACTGTTTATATTAAGACAATGGCAGCCTATTATGAAAAGCTGAAAGATTTTAAAAAAGCCGGTGACTGGTACAATAAGTTACTGTCAGTTAAGAAAAACGTAAACAATGTGGACCTGTACAATGCCGGTTACAGTTATTTCCGTGCCGGTGAATATCCGTCTTCTATCAATGTATTCACTGCTTATACGGAAAAATATCCCAATGATGCTTTTGGCTATTATATGATAGGCAAAGCTAATTGGGCAATTGATTCTACCCTGGCCCAGGGGCTTGCCAATGCTTCTTTTGAAAAAGCTATCGAGGCAGGATTGAATGATTCTGTAAAATACAAAGCACAGTTGATCGGCAGCTATAAATATTTTGTGGTGTACAGCGTATACAAAGGCGATAAGGCTGCCGCCATTGACTATTGTGATAAGATACTGGCGCTTGATCCTGCAGATGCGGAAACGCTTCAAAACAAGGAAATCCTGAGCAAGGCGCCTGCTGCAAAGCCTAAAGCGCCTGCCAGGGGCACCACACCTAAAAAATAAATTGTACTGTTTATAAAAAATCCCTGTTCGCAAGAGCGGGGATTTTCTTTTTGTTGACGTGGTTTTTTGATACCGCTGCCTTATTTTTGCGATATGCAACCATTCCTGTTACAAACCTCCACTATAAACAACGCAGAGAATTATTTTCCCATAGGTATACAGTTGATTTTTGCTATTGGCTTTATCGCCACCATGATGGGGCTTACCCATTTTTTTGGCCCCAAACGAAAAACCGCCGACAAACTACAGAATTTTGAAAGTGGTATCGAAATAAAAGGTAATGCGAGGCAGCCGATGGCTATTAAATATTTTTTGGTGGCTATTCTTTTTGTGCTGTTTGATGTGGAAGTGATATTTTTTTATCCCTATGCTGTAAATTTCCGTGAGCTGGGCTGGCAGGGCTTTGCTGCGGTAGCGGCCTTCGTGGGGTTGTTTATAACAGGGTTTATTTATATCATAAAGAAAGGTGCGTTGGATTGGGAAGATTAAAGGATTATTTTAAATGTTGAATGATAAACGTTGAATTGATTTATACTGGATGAAACATTAAATGGTGCCAGTTGTTTTAAAGAAAAGTTCATTCAACATTTTGCATTTAAAAATTCAAAATAGCATTATGCGTCCCGTACAATATAATACCAAAATAAAAACGGTGGAAGCCCCTGAAGGCATCATGGGTGAGGGCTTTATGGCTACCTCCCTGGAAAAAGTGGTGGCGCTGGCCCGTAAAAACTCCATTTGGCCTTTACCTTTTGCCACCAGTTGCTGTGGCATTGAGTTCATGGCCACTATGGCTTCCCATTACGATTTGGCGAGGTTTGGATCAGAAAGGGTAGGCTTTTCCCCCCGCCAGTGCGACCTGCTGATGGTGATGGGTACTATTTCTAAAAAAATGGGCCCGGTTTTAAGGCAGGTGTATTTGCAGATGGCAGAGCCAAGATGGGTGCTGTCTGTCGGGGCCTGCGCCTGCAGCGGCGGTATATTTGATACCTATTCTGTATTGCAGGGCATTGACCAGGTTATCCCGGTAGATGTATATGTGCCCGGTTGCCCGCCCAGACCTGAAGCGATACTGGACGGCTTTATGAAAATACAAGACCTGGTGGGAGAAGAAAGCCTGCGAAGAAGGAACAGCGACAAGTATAAATCATTGATGGAAGCATACGGTATTCAATAAAGAAACCGAAAAAATTTAAGATTAAATGTCCCTGGCAAACGAAACCATACAACAAAAGCTAACAGAGAAATTCGGCGATGTGCTCACAGACTGGCAGGAGCCTTATGGCATGCTCACTTTTACGGCGCCAAGAGACCTCAACCTTAAAGTACTCCAGTTTTTATATGATGATCCTGTATTAAGGTTTCAATTCTTAACCGATCTGCAGGCGGTGCACTATCCTGAAAGAAAAGGGGAGGAACTGGCGGTGGTATACCACCTGCATAATTTGGTGGACAATGTGCGCATCCGCTTTAAAGTATTTGCTGATGTGCAGAAACCGGATGTGTTCAGCGTTACAGCTTTGTACCAGTCAGCCAATTTTATGGAGAGGGAAACGTATGACTTCTTTGGTGTGAACTTTATCGGGCATCCCAATTTGATAAGGATCCTGAACGTGGATGAAATGGATTATTTCCCCATGAGAAAAGAATTTCCGCTGGAAGACCAGTCAAGGATTGATAAGGATGATGAAATGTTTGGCCGCGGCGGCACGCTGGGTTTTGGAACAGAAAAAGAAAAGAACGCTCCTACATTGGCGGAAGACCATAAGCTGAACGAAGGGGATACGGTGTTGTAATCACTTACCGGTCGGTACCGGAGGTCAGACCGGGTTGCAGTATAGATATCATGTATCCCGACAAAAAGCGGCACGATGTCAATGAAGCTGATTAAAGATTAAATGTTGGTGACAAAATAAAAACATTAATGGCTCATTCAGAACATATTTTATTGCCTGAAGGTTCGCTGGAAAAAGAGACCACCACGCTGAACCTGGGCCCTACGCACCCCGCCACGCACGGTGTGTTCCAGAATATTCTGGAGCTGGATGGCGAAAGGATACTGTCCGCAGTATCAACAGTGGGCTATATCCACCGGGCATTTGAAAAGCTGTCAGAAAGAAGGCCGCTGTACCAGATAACGCCGATCACCGACAGGCTGAATTATTGCTCTTCGCCTATCAACAATATGGGCTGGCATCTTACCTGCGAAAAATTGCTGGGTGTAAAAACGCCTAAGAGAGTTGATTATCTCCGCATCATCATCATGGAGCTGGCAAGAATTTCAGACCATTTGATATGCAATTCCATTGTGGGCGTGGACAGCGGCGCTTATTCAGGTTTTTTGTACCTGATGCAGTACCGTGAGTTAATTTATGAAATATATGAAGAGGTATGTGGCTCCCGCCTTACCACTAATATCGGGCGTATTGGCGGTTTTGAAAGGAACTTCACCAATACAGCATTTGAAAAGCTCGAAAAATTCCTGAACGAATACCCGGATGTGCTGAAAGAATTTGAAAAGCTGTTTACCCGTAACCGCATTTTTATGGAACGCACCATTGGCTGCGGCCCCATTAGTGCAGAAAGGGCATTGAACTACGGCTTCACCGGGCCCAACCTGCGTGCCGCCGGCGTTGATTACGATGTTCGTGTTCACACGCCTTATTCTTCTTATGAAGATTTTGAATTTAGTGTGCCCGTTGGCACCACGGGTGATTGCTATGACCGCTTTTTGGTGCGTAATGAAGAAATGTGGCAGAGCATAAAGCTCATTAATGATGCGTATAAAAAAGTGCAGGAATTTAAAGGTGCCGAAGCGGAAGTATACCATGCTGATGTGCCTGCTTATTACCTGCCTGAGAAGAAAGATGTATATACTAAAATGGAAGCGCTCATTTATCACTTTAAAATTGTGATGGGTGAAACGGAGATCCCTGCCGGTGAAATATATCATTCTGTAGAGGGTGCCAATGGCGAGCTGGGATTTTATTTGATCAGCGATGGTGGCAGAACGCCGTACAGGCTGCATTTCCGCAGGCCCTGTTTTATTTACTACCAGGCCTATCCTGAGCTGGTGAAAGGCGGCCTGCTGAGTGATGCGGTGATAACGATGAGCAGCCTGAATTTGATAGCAGGGGAACTGGATGCATAAATTTGTTTCACACAACGGGCACAAGGATACCAAGAAACAAAGATGAAACCGTTGTGTACTTTGTCTTCGTGGTTTCTTTGTGTGAAAAAAATAATAAATGGACATTAAATTTTCTACTGAAAAATTAAATAAGGTAAGCGAGATTATTGCCCGTTATCCGCAGGGCAAGCAAAAAAGTGCTTTACTGCCGGTGCTCCATTTGGCGCAGGAAGAATTTGGTGGCTGGTTAGACGTGCCGGTAATGGATTATGTGGCTTCCTTATTGAGCATTGAACCGATTGAAGTGTATGAAGTGGCCAGCTTCTACACCATGTATAATTTAAAACCTGTAGGCAAGTATGTGTTTGAAGTTTGCCAAACAGGCCCCTGCATGATCAATGGCAGCGATAACATTATTGATTATATCAAACAGAAACTGAATATTAAGGTTGGAGAAACGACAGCAGATGGCCTGTTTACTTTAAAAACAGTAGAATGCCTGGGTGCCTGCGGTTATGCGCCGATGATGCAGTTGGGAAAATTTTACAGGGAGCATTTGACAAAAGAGAAAGTAGATGCGATTATTGAAGAATGCAGGGCAAAAGTGAATTAAAAACGGGAAAAACATTGTACCCGGTGAGGATGCAGATGACAGGATTGAATAAATAGTATTTGAATAGATAAATGTCAAAAAAATTATTATTAGCAAACGCAAATGTGCCGGGCATCCGCAGTTTTGAAGTGTACCGCCGTGAAGGCGGCTACCGCAGCGTAGAAAAAGCTTTAAAGATGCAGCCCGCCGATATTGTGGAAGAAGTGAAAAAGAGCGGCCTTCGTGGCCGTGGTGGCGCTGGTTTTCCTACGGGAATGAAATGGAGCTTTATTGCCAGGCCCGAAGGTGTGCCAAGGCATTTGGTGGTGAATGCAGATGAAAGTGAACCCGGTACTTTCAAAGACCGGTACCTGATGGAATTCATTCCGCATTATTTGATTGAAGGAATGGTTGTATCGTCTTATGCTTTGGGCAGCAACGTTAGCTACATCTACATCCGCGGCGAATATGCCTGGATACCCGATATCCTGGAAGAAGCCATTGCAGAAGCAAAACAAAATGGATTCCTCGGAAAAAATATTTTAGGCAGCGGCTTTGACTGTGAAATTTATGTGCAGCGCGGGGCCGGTGCTTATATCTGTGGTGAAGAAACAGCCTTGATTGAATCATTGGAAGGCAAGCGGGGCAATCCCAGGATCAAGCCACCGTTTCCTGCGGTGAAAGGATTATGGGAAAGGCCCACCGTGGTGAACAATGTGGAAACTATTGCGGCGGTTGTGCCTATCATCAATGACGGTGGTGAAGAATATGCAAAGATTGGCGTGGGCAAATCAACCGGTACTAAATTAATTTCTGCCTGCGGCAATATCAACAAGCCCGGCGTGTATGAAATTGATATGACCATTTCTGTGGAAGAATTTATTTTCAGCGATGAATATTGCGGCGGTATTCCCAACGGGAAAAGGTTGAAAGCCTGCATACCGGGCGGTTCATCTGTTCCTATTCTCCCCGCCAATTTACTGTTGACAACAGCCAAAGGCGACAAAAGAATGATGAACTATGAAAGCCTTGCTGATGGCGGCTTTGCAACAGGTACTATGATGGGCAGTGGTGGTTTTATTGTGCTGGATGAAGACCAGTGTGTGGTAAAGCATACATTGACCTTAGCAAGGTTTTATCACCATGAAAGTTGTGGCCAGTGCAGCCCCTGCCGTGAAGGAACAGGATGGATGGAAAGGATCCTGAAAAAAATTGACAGCGGCAAAGGCGAAATGAAAGACATTGATCTGTTGTGGGACATTCAGAGAAAAATAGAAGGCAACACCATTTGTCCGCTGGGTGATGCGGCAGCATGGCCGGTAGCAGCAGCTATCCGCCACTTCCGTGATGAATTTGAATGGCATGTGCTGAACCCCGATGAATGTTTGAGAAGAAATTATGGACTGGCGCATTATGCAGATGAAATACATGTGCCTGCGTAGTTTTTTGCACGCAAAGGCGCAAAGTTTTTAAGACGCAAAGAATATGACTGAAAATGAAATTTCAAAATTAGTTGTTGACTTGTGTTTTAAAATCCATAAGCAATATGGGCCAGGTTTATTTGAAAGCGTATACGAAGAGATATTTTGTTATGAATGGTAAAAACTGGAATTCCTTTTAAAAGACAGCATGGTGTTCCTTTGGTTCATGAACAAATAAAAATAGAAGTTGGTTTTAGAGCCGATGTAATTATAGATGATAAGGTAATTGTTGAGCTGAAATCAGTAGAGACATTGGCAGATATTCATTACAAACAAGTGCAAACTTACCTGAAGCTGACAGAGATTAAACTTGGATTATTGATAAACTTTAATGTGGCCTTGATTAAAGGGGGCATTCATAGAATAGTAAATAACTTATAAAACTTTGCGTCTTAGCCCCTTTGCGGCTTTGCGTGAAAAAACAATATGGCTGAAGAAGTAAAAACACTCCCTGCAAACTTTAAAGTAACAATAGACAATATTACTATTGAAGTTCCGCCGGGTACAACCATTTTAAATGCGGCACGCCAGATTGGCGGCGATGTAACACCGCCGGCTATGTGCTATTACAGCAAGCTGGCAGGCAGTGGCGGTAAATGCCGTACCTGCCTGGTGGAAGTAGCTGCCGGCTCCACTGCTGATCCCAGGCCGATGCCTAAGCTGGTGGCTTCCTGCCGCACCACTGTAATGGATGGCATGATCGTTAAAAATATCACCAGCGAGAAAGTAAAAGATGCGAGGGCAGGCGTGGTGGAATTTTTGTTATTGAACCATCCTCTGGACTGCCCTATCTGCGACCAGGCAGGGGAATGCCACTTGCAGGACCTGGGTTATGAGCATGGGAAAGAAGGTACCCGCTACGAATTTAAAAGAAGGACTTTTGAGCCCGAGGATATCGGCCCCTACATCCAGTTGCACATGATGCGTTGCATCTTATGTTATCGCTGCACTTATGTGGCAGACCAGTTAACTGACAAGCGGGTGCATGGTATCATTGACCGTGGTGAGCATGCTGAAATTTCTACTTACATTTCCCGGGCAATAGATAACGACTTTAGCGGTAACATGATTGATGTGTGCCCGGTAGGTGCGCTAACGGATAAAACATTCCGTTTTAAAAACAGGGTATGGTTTACCAAGCCTGTGGATGCCCACCGTGATTGCACCACGCCGGGTTGCTGCGGCAAAACAACCCTGTGGTTACGGGGTGATGAAGTATTCCGTGTTACGGCAAGAAAAGACACATGGGGCGAAGTGCAGAGCTTTGACGGCAAGCCGGGATGGATCTGCAATACCTGCCGCTTTGATAAAAAGAAAACCAGCGACTGGGTGATTGAAGGACCTACCAAAGTGAACCGTCATTCCGTGATTTCACAGGGGCATTATGTAGGGGTAGTGAAGCCAAAAGAAACAGTGCAGAAAGTGATGCATGGAAGAGAACCAAAATTACTGATGGATATCCATACGGTAAGCCAGGTAAACAGCCCGGATATTGAGTTGAGCAAAATAAACGGCCCGGCACATTCTGATACTTTTAAAAAGTAAAATATATACCGGTTGATACCAAAGCCGGAATTAATAAAATTGTATGTTATTAGCAATAGACCTTGCATTAATTATTGAAAAATTAGTCTTGATCATCGTTGTAGTGATGTCGTCTCTGTTGGTGGCGATGTATGCTACATACGGAGAAAGAAAAATTGCCGCAATCATACAGGACAGGCGTGGGCCCAACAGGGCTGGTCCTTTTGGCTTACTGCAACCGGTGGCTGATGGCTTAAAGTTATTTTTCAAAGAAGAGATCATCCCCAATTTTTCATCTAAATTTTTATTTATTCTCGGTCCCTGCCTGGCAATGCTTACGGCAATGATGACAAGCGCCGTGATACCCTGGGGTGGTACTGTACATTTTTTTGACAGGGATATCAGCCTGCAAATTGCAGATATTGATATCGGCATTTTGTATGTATTTGGTGTGGTAAGCATGGGTGTATATGGCATCATGATCGGTAGCTGGGCGAGCAATAATAAGTTTTCCCTGATGGGGGGCTTAAGGGCTGCATCACAAATTATCAGTTATGAGCTGGCAATGGGCATTGCATTGATCGCATTGCTGCTGGTAACGGGAACCACCAGCTTGAAAACAATGGTATTGCAGCAGGGGGATGGAATATGGAATGTGATCAAACAGCCATTGGGCTTTTTGATATTTCTCATTTGCGTGTTTGCAGAATGCAACCGTACGCCTTTTGATTTGCCTGAATCGGAAAATGAACTGATCGGTGGTTATCATACCGAATATTCATCCATGAAACTGGGTTTTTATTTGTTTGCAGAATACATCAATATGTTTATCAGCAGTGCGGTGGTTTCCTGCCTGTTCTTTGGCGGGTACGATATTCCTTTTGTGAATGATGCACACCTGCTTGAAAAAGTGGGCACTAACTGGATGGCATTGATACATGTAGGAACGTTATTCTTAAAAATTGTGTTCTTCCTGTTTTTGTTTATGTGGGTGCGGTGGACAATACCAAGGTTTCGCTATGACCAGTTGATGAACCTGGGATGGAAAATATTAATTCCGCTGGCATTGTTCAATATGCTGGTAACAGGCGCTGTGGTATTGTTGCAGCAGAATGGCTGGCATTTTTAGTGCAATAAAATATATTTGCAGCCGTGGAAAAGCAGAGCAAAGAGATACAGTACAAGCGAGTGACACAACGATGTTTAATAGCAGTGCAAAAGCCTGCTTAAAAAATAATAAATGCAACCATTAACCAACAGGGTAAAACAAGTGGACCGTAAGCCGATGAGCTTGCTGGAAAAGGCTTACCTGCCTGCCATTTTCAAAGGCATGACCATTACATTTGGCCACATGTTCAAGAAAAGGCCTACTATCAATTACCCTGAAAAAACAAGGCCGTTCAGCCCTGTATTCCGCGGGCTTCATATTTTAAACAGGGATGAAGAAGGAAGGGAAAACTGCACAGCCTGCGGGTTATGTGCTGTGGCCTGCCCTGCCGAAGCTATTACCATGGAAGCGGCAGAAAGAAAGCCCGGCGAAGAAAATTTATACCGGGAAGAAAAATACGCAGCCAAATATGAAATTAATATGCTGCGTTGTATTTTCTGCGGTTTGTGTGAGGAGGCCTGTCCGAAAGATGCCATTTATTTAAGTGAAACCTTTGCCCCGGCCAATTACAGGCGCAAAGGCTTTATTTATGGTAAAGAGGACCTGCTGATACCCAATCCTAAAACAGAGCCCGAAGCTTATGCGGCAGCAAAAGGCAGCAGGGCAACAAAAAATAACTAACAGACTAATCAACCTGCAGATAATCGCTTATGAGTGTTACACAAATTCTCTTTTGGTTTTTAAGTGCGCTGGCCGTAGGCGGCGCTTTAATGGTGGTGCTCAGCAGGAACCCGGTGCACAGTATTCTATACCTCATCATTACTTTTTTCGCCATCTCCGGCCACTATATTTTATTAAATGCACAATTCCTGGCAATTGTAAATATTATAGTATATGCAGGCGCCATTATGGTGCTGTTTCTTTTTGTGGTAATGCTGATGAACCTGAATGCGGAAACAGAGCCGCCGCATAAAAGCAAGTACCTGATGTATGCAGGCGTAATTGCCGGCGCAAGTTTGTTGCTGCTGGTGGTGGCCGCATTAAGGAAAAATGAAGTGGCGGCACAGTTAACGCAACTGAAGGATGGTGATGTGGGCCTAATCAGCAATCTCGGCAAAACATTATTTACCGATTATGTATTTCCTTTTGAGATAAGCAGCGTGTTGTTTTTAAGCGCCATGATCGGCGCTGTAGTGATTTCGAAAAGGGAAGGCGCCCCGAAAATCAATTCGTAAAAATACCCGATGAAAAAAACAATATTGCTTTTTTTGATTGTTGCTGCGGCAGGCAGGAGTGCTTTGGCGCAAATTGACATCAATAAAATACTGGATCCCAAAAATATCATCAGCATCAATGATATTATTGGAAAAACGTTGAAAGTGAAAAAAGGCTTTGCGCCAAAATTTTCAATTGGCAATATTGAAATACCAAAAATTGCCAGGGTGGCGCAGGTATTTGATGCAAAAGGAAATTCAAAAGCGCTGAAATTGTTCAATACGTTTAAAACGGGAAGGACAATTTATCGTGTGGCCGCACTGGCAGGGACTGCAGTATCTGTATATGGCACTATAAAAGCGATTGATAAAGCTGCCCGTAAAGAAGATTACCAGAAAGCCTTTGTAGGCGGGCTAAGCACCATCGGCGCCGGTTTGATAACAAAATTTTTAACCAAAGCCGCTGCTTACAAAGCAGTAGATGTGTTTAATGGAGTGATAACAAAAAAAATAAAAGACATTTTATCAGTACAGCCGGCGAGCAGTACGCTGGGCATGGGGCTGTATGTAAAACTATAAATATAATTATGCCTGTAAATTATTATATCATTTTATCGGTGACATTGTTCTGCATCGGTGTGGTTGGTGTGCTCACACGCCGCAATGCCATCATTATTTTTATGTGCGTAGAGCTGATGCTGAATGCAGCAAATTTATTACTGGTGGTTTTTTCTAAAATGCATAACCTTGCGCTGGGACTGAACTTTCCCACGCTGGCAAGCGATGCACAGGTATTTGTTTTCTTCATTATGGTGGTGGCTGCCGCAGAAGTAAGCGTAGGCCTTGCCATTATTGTGATGATATACAGGAATATTCACTCGGTGGATGTTAATTTTTTAAACAGGTTAAAACATTGACCACCGATGGCGGACGACAAGCCACCGATATATTTTTCGGTTGGCGGTCGCCGGTTGTCAGTTGTCGCTTATATTTTTTATGAACAATGTTTTACAAATAGTTTGGTTAATACCTTTCTTTCCATTGGTTGGCTTTTTGATCAATGGATTATTCAGGAGGCAATTGTCAAAATCACTGGCCGGCATTACCGGGAGCGGTGTAATACTGGCTTCATTCATCCTTAGCCTGTATGTTTTTTCAGAAGTGAAAGGCGGCAATACGCATCTTGCGCATTATTTTGACTTCATCAATACCAGTGCTTTAAAGATCGGGTTTGATTTTCAAATTGACCAGCTGTCTTCTCTGTTCTTACTGATCATTACCGGTGTGGGTTTCCTGATCCATGTGTATTCTACTTCTTATATGCATGAAGAAGAAAGCAAAGACTTTGCAAAATATTTCGCTTATCTCAACCTGTTTGTGTTTTCCATGCTGCTGCTGGTAATGGGCGGCAACTATGTTATCATGTTCATTGGATGGGAAGGCGTGGGCCTTTGCTCTTATTTGCTGATTGGCTACTGGTTTAAAAATATTGAATACACCAATGCAGCAAAGAAGGCCTTTATCATGAACCGCATCGGCGACCTTGGCTTTTTATTGGCGGTGTTCTGGATATTGAGCAGACTGCACACAACAGATTACCACGGTGTATTTGAAAATGTAAAAAATCTTACTGCCGCAGATATCACGGGTATTACTTTACTGCTGTTTGTTGGCGCCACAGGCAAAAGCGCCCAAATACCTTTATACACCTGGCTGCCCGATGCAATGGCCGGCCCTACGCCTGTGAGCGCACTGATACATGCTGCCACGATGGTTACCGCCGGCATCTATATGATTGCCCGCAGCAATATTTTATATACGCTTGCCCCGGCCACTCAAACGGTGGTAGCAGTAATTGGTTTGGCTACGGCAGTGCTGGCTGCTACCATAGCGCTTAAACAAAACGATATTAAAAAAGTGCTGGCATACTCTACCGTCAGCCAGTTGGGCTATATGTTCCTCGGCCTTGGCGTAGGTGCTTATACCGGCGCCGTGTTCCATGTAATGACACACGCCTTCTTTAAGGCATTGCTGTTCCTTGGTGCAGGCAGCGTTATCCATGCAATGGGTGGCGAACAGGATATGCGTAATATGGGCGGGCTGAAAAAATACATGGGCATTACACATCTTACTTTTTTATTAGGCTGTATTGCCATTGCAGGTATCCCGCCTTTTTCCGGCTTCTTTAGCAAGGACGAAATTTTAGCAGGCGCTTTTGAAAAGAATCCTGTGTACTGGGGCATTGGTGTACTAACGGCAATGGTTACCGCATTTTATATGTTCCGCTTGTATGCCATGACATTTCTTGGCAAATTCCGCGGCACACATCAGCAGGAGCATCACCTGCACGAAAGCCCTGCAGCTATTACCATTCCTTTGATCATTCTTGCGATACTGGCAGTAGTTGGCGGTTTTGTCGGCGTACCCGAAGTATTTGTGCATGGCGGCCACAAACTGGAAGCATTTCTTGAACCCATCTTTGCAGGCAGTAATGAATATGTAAAAGCACATTATGAAGCAAAACATCTGGAACATTCCACAGAATATATATTGATGGCAGTTTCTGTAACCGGTGCGCTCATAGCTTTATTTGTCGCTGTAAGCAAATTCAGCAAGTATGAAAACACGGGTGCTGAAGAAACAGGCTTTGGAAAAATATTAGCCAACAAATGGTATGTGGATGAACTGTACAATGCCGTAATAGTAAAACCGCTTGATTCCCTTGCTGCATTTTTAAACAACGTGGTAGAGAAAAAAGGCATTGACGGTGTGGTGAACGGCGTGGGCAAAGCAGTCAACTACGGTGGCAGGCAGATCAGGCTGTTGCAAAGCGGCCAGGTAGGCATTTATGTATTGCTGATGGTGATTGGTATTTTGGCTCTATTCATTATTCAATTCTTTTTGTAAAATATATTTTTAATGTTCGGTAATTACATTACAATTCCCCATTTGCTCATTTTTATTCCGGTGCTGGCCGGCGTGGTTGCTTTTTTTATAAAAAGTGAACAGGGCGCTAAAACATGGTCCATGCTGGCTGCATTTGTTGTGCTGGTGGTTTCAATGCTCAGTTTTGTGTACAGCAAAGACCTTGAGTTAAATGGCCTTGCTTTTAATTACGAATGGTTGAAACATATGGGTGCAAGCCTTTCGCTTGCACTGGATGGCACCGGCAGGATACTTACTTTGCTTACAGCTGTGGCATTCCCCATTATTTTTATTGCTACCTATAACCATTCTTATAAAAATGCCGGTGTTTTTTATGGCTTAATGCTGCTTTCACAGGCCGGCCTCATGGGTGTATTTCTTGCTACTGATGCCCTGCTGTTTTATTTCTTCTGGGAACTGGCGCTGGTACCTGTTTATTTTTTATGCAGCCGCTGGGGAGGAGAAAGAAGGATACAGGCTACGTTCAAATTTTTCATTTACACTTTTGCCGGTTCGCTGCTGATGCTGGTGGGTATTATCTATATCTACCTGCATACCGCTGCCACGCCTAATTCCGACCATAGTTTTGCAATGCCTGCATTTCATAATGTAGTGCTGAATATGACACAGCAGAACTGGCTGTTTTGGCTGTTCTTTGTGGCTTTTGCCATTAAAATGCCCGTATTTCCTTTTCACACGTGGCAACCCGATGCATATGAGCAATCGCCAACAGCAGTTACAATGGTGCTCAGCGGCATCATGGTAAAAATGGGTTTATTTGGCCTTATTCGCTGGGTACTTCCTGTATTCCCGCATGCCGTTATAAAATTCGATAACGTAGTGATCGGCCTTTCTTTAATTGGCGTTATATATGCAAGCCTGATTGCCATTAAGCAGGATGACCTTAAAAGGTTTGCAGCTTATTCTTCCATTGCACACATCGGTTTGATGTGCGCAGCTATTTTCACCACGCAGGCGGTGGCGCTGGAAGGAGTGATGGTGCAGATGTTCAACCACGGCATTAACATCATCGGTTTGTGGATAGTGATCGAACTGATAGAAAAGCAGTTGGGCACAAGAAAGATATCGCAATTAGGAGGCGTGGCACACAAGGCCCCTGTGCTTACCATTATGCTGGTGGTAATTGCACTGGCAAATATTGCATTGCCATTGACGAATGCTTTTGTAGGTGAATTCATGATGTTTAACGGCCTGTTCCGGTTCAATGCCTGGTACACTGCATTTGCGGGATTAAGCATTATACTGGCAGCAGTGTACACATTGAATATGGTGCAGAAGGTTTTTTACGGCGAAAGCAACGGGCTTACTGCTGCCACCAGGGATATTTCCCTGAATGAAAAGCTGGTTTTAGTGGCGGTGCTGTTCCTGGTTTTCATTGCAGGTGTATGCCCGCAACCGTTTTTTGACTTTACAAAAGACAGTGTTTCTTTTTTAGTATCTAAATTCAAATAATTCAATTAAATATTTCTCTCAGGCAGAAACAGGCAGATATGAATGCAATTATTTTAACAGCGATTTGGGGAATAGTGATGATGTTTGGAGGTGTTTTCTTCAAAAGCAGGCGCACGCCTTTATACTGGGCTGTGGCCGGCGTATTGCTGGCGCTTATGGCCGACTGCTATGAATTAAGGCAGCAGCAACCTTTCTTTATGGTAGATGTAAAGGAGATGCTGCACTTTAACAGCTTTAACCTTACGTTCATTGCCATCATGCTGCTTTGCACCCTGTTTTATTTTTTACTGAATGGAAGGGATATTGAAAAAGTGGGTAATAACGTATCGGAATATTTTGCCTTATTGTTTTTTATACTGTGCGGTGTTTCTATCTCTGCCACTTTTAATACGCTGCTTACCTTATTCCTCGGTATTGAAATCATGTCAATCCCGCTGTACATACTAACAGGCAGCGACAAACGAAATTTAAAAAGTAATGAAGCTTCTTTAAAATATTTTTTGATGGGCTGTTTCTCTACCGGCATTATGCTGATGGGTATTGCCTTTGTATATGGCGGTAACAGCAACGGCTCATTCTTTATTGATGCCATTAACATCGGTGAAGGAAAAATGCCTGTATTAGTGGGTGTTGGCCTCGTGTTCCTGCTGATATCAATGGCATTTAAAGTGTCTGCCGCTCCCTTTCATTTCTGGACGCCGGATGTGTATGACGGGGCACCCACGGTATTCACTTCCTTTATGGCAACTATTGTAAAGGCTGCAGGCTTCATTGCCTTCATCCGCCTGTTTGAAAATGCCTTTGGCAAAGCGCATGAACAATGGCAGACCCTGATAGCTGTTATTACGGCTGCCACCTTATTAATAGGAAACCTCACAGCCGTATTTCAGCAAAGCGTTAAACGCATGCTTACTTATTCAAGCATTGCACAGGCGGGATTTATGCTGCTGGCAATTTTTGCTTTGAATGATACTGCCAAAGAAGGCATCGTTTTATATGCAGCGGCTTACAGCCTCGCCACCTTAGGGATGTTTGCCATTCTTATCAAAATGAACGACTATACCGTTGACGGCTTTAACGGTTTGGCAAAGCAACAACCGGTGCTGGCGGTTACAGCGGGTATATTCTTATTATCGCTTACAGGGATCCCGTTAACTGCCGGTTTTCAGGCCAAATTTTATATGCTGGTAGCAGCCATGAGAAACGGGCACCAGCCCTGGCTGGTGATTTTTGCCGTACTGTGCGCTGCAGTGAGCGCTTACTATTATTTTAAAGTGCTGCAGGCTATTTTCTTTAAAGACAATGCCGTTGGTGCTGTCAATGAATGGAACGTTTCTGCCGGGTTTAAAACCCTGCTGGTAATCATATCCCTGTTACTGGTAGCGCTTGGGCTTTTTCCCACATTGGTTACAGACTGGCTGCATTATTAATGTTTTGCCGCCCCTGCATTTTTTTGCTGCCAATAATTTTTTAGCACCTACCTTTAAGCAGCATTTCAAGCAGTGAAGTACCAGGACATCATATCCCTTTCATTTAATACGGTAAAGAGCAACCGTTTGCGTACAGTCATTACCGTTATCATCATGGCCCTGGGCATCATGGCGCTTATTGCTATCATCACTGCGATAGAAGCGGTGAACCAGAGCCTTACCAAAAGTTTTTCTACCATGGGCGCCAATGCTTTCAGCCTGCGTTTTAAGGAAAGGCAAATGCGCTTTGGCGGTGGCCGCAGCGATGCAAAAAAGGTAAGCCGTAATTCGCTCCGGACAAAGGCTTCCAGCGAAGGAAGGATCATCACCTACGATGAAGCAAGAGCATTTAAACAACAATATCATTTTCCTTCCGTGGTGGGAATAGCATTGGCAGGCCCTGGAGGCATCATTGCCAGCACTGCCACTAAAGAAACGAACCCGGACGTAAGGATCGTTGGAGGCGATGAAAACTATTTAACCCTGAATGGTTATGAAATGCTGGCCGGCAGGAACTTTTCGGGCACAGACGTGGAGAGCGGCAACAGCGTTTGCATTTTAGGATATGCAGTTGCAGAAAAATTGTTTGGGGAATACGTTGACAAATCCGTTGATAAGATCATTACCGTGGCAAATAATAAATACCGGGTAATCGGTGTGCTGAAAGACAAAGGAAGCAGCGCTTTTATGAATGCAGACAAAGTAGTGATAACAACTTATAATAATGTACGCAGGATATATGGCTCCGAAGGACAATCATACAATGTGGCGGTGATGGTGGCAGATATGAAGATGATGGAGGTGGCGGTGGGAGAGGCCACCGGTATTTTCAGGGCGGTGAGAAAGCTGGATGTAAAAGAAGAAGATAATTTTTATATAGATAAAAGCGACAGCATTGCCCAGTCGCTGATGAAGAACCTGGGCTTTTTGAAATATGCCACGCTGGCCATTGCCCTGATCACGCTGCTGGGGGCTGCCATTGGGCTCATGAATATTATGCTGGTGGCAGTAAATGAACGTACCAAGGAAATAGGCCTGATAAAATCCATCGGCGGAAAGGTGGCAGAGATAAGAGCGCAATTTTTATGGGAGTCTGTTTTGATCAGCCTGCTGGGAGCTTTGCTGGGCATTGTGCTCGGTATAGCTTTTGGTAATATTGTTGCCCTCATTGTCCATACCGGTTTTGTAGTGCCCTGGGCCTGGGTGGTTGCAGGCGTGCTGGTGTGCTCCCTGGTGGGTTTGCTGGCGGGACTGTACCCAGCATTCAAGGCGTCAAAGCTTGATCCTATCGTTGCCCTCCGGTATGAATAATGCTGCCATTTTGCAGCTGCTCAAGGCCCCGGTTTCGGGCGTTGAAAAAAATCAAAAAATAATTCCGCCTTTTTGTTTCATTCGATTTATTTATTACCTTGTGCCACGCAAAAAACAAAATTCTAACGGTTGTTTTAGTTGTTGCAATCTGTATTTTCTCAGCGAAAACAATCCTAACATTTAACAAAACCGCTTAATTTTTCACTCACAAAAAATTTGAACGTCATGGCAGAAACAAAATCAACTGCAACAGTAAAAGCATCGTCTCCGGCATCGGTGAAAAAATCCGGGAACTCAATTTCTTACCTGGCTCCTATCATTTGTGTAATAGCCGGCTATTTAATCTGGAGGTTTATATTAGGAAACCCCAGCGGATTTAACAAGGTAGTTTCGGGCGGAGGTTTCTGGCCTACTTATGACGGACCAAAAAATGCCCTTAATAAAATGTACCTCGGCGGTATCATCGTACCTATTCTGATTGGTACTTTTTTAACCATGATTACATTTGTAATTGAAAGGTTCCTTACCATTTCAAAAGCAACCGGCAACGGCAATAATGCTGATTTTATCCGTAAAATCCAATACGAGCTGGCCAATAAAAATGTTGATGGCGCTATTGCTGCATGCGACAGACAAAAAGGCAGTGTGGGCAATGTTATGAAAGCAGGCCTGCACAAATACAAAGAAATGATCAGCAATGCTGAGCTTACAACCGACCAGAAAGTACTGGCAATTCAAAAAGAAGTGGAAGAAGCTACAGCGCTTGAACTGCCCATGCTCGAAAAAAACCTCGTATTCCTTTCTACCATTGCTTCTGTTGCAACCCTGATGGGATTGCTGGGTACGGTATTGGGTATGATACGTTCCTTCTCTGCCCTGGGTGAAGGTGAAGGAGGTGGCGATGCTGCAAGCAAACTGTCTGTAGGTATCTCTGAAGCATTGTATAACACGGCATTGGGTATCGGTACCTCTGCTTTCGCTATCATTTTTTACAACATATTTACTACCAAAATTGACGGTATTACTTATGGTATTGACGAAAGCGGCTTTACGCTTACTCAAAGTTTTGCTTCATTATACAAATAATAATTCAATGCTGGGGCGTGGTTATGGAAAATGCCTGTAACTGCGTCTTATTGCTAAACATACAATTTTATGGCAAGAGCGAAGATACCCCGTAAGAGTACCGCGATAGACATGACGGCAATGTGCGATGTGGCATTCCTGCTGCTCTCATTTTTTATCCTGGCTACCAAGCAAAAACCGCCGGAAGCGGTAACCGTGGCACCGCCTTCTTCCGTATCAACCAAAGCCGCTCCTGAAAAATCCATTCTTATTACATTGACCAAGGAAGGAAAGGTTTTTTTAATGCTGGGCGACGATACGAAGAAAAAAGAAGTAATAAGCGATGTAAATAAAACAAAAGGATTGGGCCTTACTCCTGATGAAGAGGCAAAAGTTGCAAAACTAAGCTTTATCGGTGTGCCGCTTGGGCAGCTGAAAGCGTTGGTAAACCTTTCAACCCCGTTGCCGCCCAACCAGATGCCGGGCATCCCTATTAAAGATTCTACCAATAATGAAATGGTGGATTGGATAAGGAGCATTACTAATGCATATGCGGGTACAGACCAGAATAAGTTGCAGGAGATGCTGCTGATAAAAGGTGACGGCGATGCATTGTATCCAGATTTTAGGAATATCAAGTATGCATTTAAGAAGAATGATATTCTTAAATTCAGGATTGTCACCAATTCGGAATCGGCTCCTCCTGGTTCTGAATTATATGACAAGTTGCGTTCAGGAACTCCTACGACGGAGGAATAATTAAATTATTTAAAAAGACTTAAAATTTTTTGATATGGCAGAATTGGATACCTCGTCGGGCGGTGGTCATAAGAAAGGCCCCGGCGTCAAAAAACCAAAGAAGCTTTCCACAAGGGTTGACCTTACCCCGATGGTAGATTTGGGCTTCCTGCTCATCACATTCTTTGTGTTTACCACTACCATGAGTAAGCCCACAGCAATGAAAATGAACGAGCCAAAGGAAGATGCTAAAGACCAGATGAAAACAAAAGAATCTGCTACGCTGACTATCTTACTTGGGAAGCAGGACCAGGTGTATTATTACAATGGTATTTTAACAGCAGAAAACGCATCTGATATATTCAAAAGCAGCAGTTTTAAAGATATAAGAAAGATTATACTTGATAAAAGAAATGCAGTGCCGGATGGTGATAAGCCAAAGAGCGACCTGATGATTGTTATCAAGGCAGATGACGAAAGCAAGTTTAGAAATGCGATTGATATATTAGATGAAATGCAGATAAACGGCATTCCGGCAGGGCACTATGCCGAAGTGCCTATTAATGACGCTGAGCAATTATTGATAAAGCAAACAGAAGAGGCCAATGGTATAAAATAGGTTTATGGAAACACCGGTTTCATGAATCTTACTTAAACAAAGAAACTAATCAATGGAAACCAATAAAATATTATCCGCAGATGTTCTCGACATCATCTTTGATGGAAAGAATAAAGAATACGGGGCTTATGATCTTCGTAAGACATATAATAAACGGCTTACAAGGGCTCTGTTATTGACGGCTGCTTTTATTTTACTTTTATTTATCGGCTACGTGCTGGCCGATGTGGTTGGCAAAAATAAAGGCGCAGAAGTAGAGGTGCTGGATACCCAAATGGCCGAAATAGCCAATGAACCGCCACCACCGCCACCGCCTCCCCCACCGCCACCGCCAAAAGCGCCGCCACCACCGGAAATTGCCCAGATTAAATTTACCCCTCCTAAAATTGTAAAGGATGAGGAAATTAAACCTGATGAAAAGATTGAAGAAATTAAGGAGCAGGTGATAAGCGATGTGAACGTGAAGAGTGACAATACTACCCAGATTGTTCAGGCGCCTGTAGTAGATGAAGGTTCAAAAGTGGTGGAAGCGCCAAAAGAAGACGACCAGCCATTTACCAAAGTGGAAGTGGAAGCCGAATTTCCGGGCGGCAATGCTGCATGGGCCAGATACCTCCAGAAGCAATTGGATGGATTTAACCCGGCGGATGAAGGTGCCCCCGCGGGAAAATACCAGGTGATAGTGAAATTCATCGTGGATAAGGAAGGGAACATAAGTGATGTGCAGCCTGAAACAAGCTTTGGATATGGTATGGAACAAAAAGCGGTTGAGTGCATTAAGAAAGGACCTAAATGGAAACCTGCCATACAAAATGGCCGTTCTGTAAAAGCCTATCGCAGGCAGCCTGTTACCTACGTGGTAGAAGATCAATAAATTATTATTTGAGTGTGAAGATCCCTCTCCGTAATGGAGGGGGATTTTTTTATTGCTGTAAAAAATGTTTATGGAAATAACAAACAAGTCTATCTCAGTAGTATAAAATTCACTGCTATGGCTGAAATAAAAATCAATAACAAAAAGGATAAGCATCCTTTAAAAAAAGCTGCAAAAAGATCTCTTCGTGTTGACCTTACTCCGATGGTTGACCTCGGCTTTTTGCTCATTACATTTTTTGTGTTCACTACTACTATGGCAAAAGCAACGGCGATGGAAATAAAAAGCCCTTATGGAGATGAGCCGGGGAAATTTACTCTGTAACTCCTGTGTGCTCACGGTGTTGCCTGATAAAGACAATCGGATATTTTATTATGAAGGTGATTTTGCAAATGCCGAATTGCAAAGTTGCCATTATGCTTCAATCAGGGAAATCGTTCAGCAAAAGAAGAAAAAAGTAGCAATGGTACGGGGAACGGAAGATGCGTTCACACTTATCATTAAAAATACAGACAGTTCCTGTTTTAAAAATTTTGTTGACATAGCCGATGAAGTTACCATCAATGGTATCCGGCGTTATTATATCGGGGAACTTACAGCCGCTGAAAAAGATAAAATAGCACAAATGCGGTGGCAGTAATTCTTAGTACCTCTCTTATCTTTGCCGCATGTTAACTGCACTTTCAGGTTGGGAAGATACAATTGTGGCATTGGCAACGCCGCCTGGCGTGGGTGCTATTGGAGTGATTCGCCTGAGTGGTAATAACGCTATTGCAATAACCAATGAACTATTCCCCTCCAAAGATCTTACAAAACAGGCTACGCATACGATACATGTGGGACTTCTAAAAAACAATGATGAAGTGTTAGATGAAGTTGTAGTGTCTGTTTTTAAAAACCCTAAATCTTATACAGGAGAAGATGTAATTGAAATCAGCTGCCACGGTTCACCCTATGTGCAGCAGCAGGTGATTAATGCCTGCATAGCCAAAGGCGCCCGGCTGGCCAATCCCGGTGAATTTACCCAAAGGGCTTTTTTAAACGGGAAATTAGACCTTGCACAGGCCGAAGCCGTAGCAGATTTAATTGCTGCCGGTTCCAGAGCCGCACAGGAAACAGCATTAAACCAATTGCGTGGCGGCTTTTCCGGCGATTTAAAAGCGCTAAGGGAACAGCTGGTAAATTTTGCTGCATTGATAGAGCTGGAGCTTGATTTTTCTGAAGAAGATGTGGAATTTGCCAACAGGAAGCAGTTAGAAATATTAATACAGCAACTGAAAGATAAAGTTGCAGGCTTAATTCGTTCATTTCAATTAGGCAATGTAATTAAGAACGGCGTAAGCGTGGCAATCATCGGCAGGCCCAATGCAGGTAAATCCACTTTATTAAATGCGCTGCTGAATGAAGAACGGGCCATTGTAAGCGATATAGCCGGCACCACCAGGGATACCATTGAAGAAACCATCAATATCAACGGTATTTTGTTCAGGCTGATTAATACTGCAGGTATCAGGCAGCATGCATCTGACAGTATCGAAAATATAGGCATTGAACGCAGCAAACAGAATGCGGAAAAAGCAGCTGTCATTTTGCAC
>JBEHYP010000057.1:0-22969 GCA_048498115.1 Bacteroidota bacterium
ATACAGATACCGCTTTTGCCTGCACGGGCAGTACGGCCGCTGCGGTGTGTGTACACTTCCATATCATCGGGCAGCTCGTAATTGATAACATGCGTAATCCTATCCACGTCAATGCCCCTTGCAGCCACATCAGTAGCAATCAATAATTGCAGGTGTTTCGTACGGAAACGGCCCATTACTTTATCACGCTGCTGCTGCGTAAGGTCGCCGTGCAGCGCTTCTATTTCATAACCTTCTTTCACCAGCTTTTCGGCAATGTCCTGTGCATCCGCCTTGGTACGGGTAAAAATAATACCATACATGCCGGGGTTAAAATCAATATAGCGTTTTAATGTTTCATACCGGTGGTGCGCTGCCACCACGATGTACTGGTGATCAATATTTACATTGCCGCTGTTCTTTTTGCCTACGGTTATTTCTTTGGGGCTGTCCATGTAGTTACGGGAAATGGCCCTCACCTCCGGCGGCATGGTGGCGCTGAACAGCCAGATGCTCTCACGGTTGATGGTGTTTTTCAAAACAAAATCAATATCATCCCTGAAGCCCATGTTCAGCATTTCATCGGCTTCATCCAGCACCACGTACTTTACTTTTTCGAGGTCAATGGCTTTTCTTTCAATAAGATCAATGAGCCTGCCCGGGGTAGCTATTACAATATGCACGCCCTTTTTCAGGTTGCGTATTTGCATGGTAATGGAAGCGCCGCCATACACAGCTTCTGTAAAAATTCCCTTGCTGTGTTTTGAAAATTCGGTAAGGTCATTGGTAATTTGCAGGCAGAGTTCCCTTGTGGGACACACCACCAATGCCTGCGGATGGCGCTCTGCTTTATTCATCAGCTGCAGCAAAGGCAAACCAAATGCAGCAGTTTTTCCGGTGCCTGTTTGCGCAAGGCCTACAAAATCGGTGGTGCCTGACAGTAAAACAGGAATGGCCTGTTCCTGGATGGGAGTGGGATTTTCAAACCCCAAATCGGTAATGGATTGTAATAATTGTTCGTTCAAGCCTAAGGCTTCAAATGCATTCATGTACAAAAAATTTGCGTTTACATGAAATGCCACCTGCCTGTTGCTTAACTGCTTAAATACTGATAAAAGCTACTGTGAAGTGAAAAACCAAGGGTTCAACAGCCCCCGGCACATCATGCAATACTGTGATAAAATAAAAAACCGGCGCAAAAGTAATGCATTTAAGCCGATTTTACGCATTTGACAGCAGCCATGTAAAAGAATTGCCATTAAAACAGTGATGGATAAACGAAATATCCGGCTTTAATATTTTCAATGCATATAGCAAAGAAACCAGGTAGTAATCCATTTTTAAAATTAATTGCTCCTGTATATTAAACTTTATTTTTATGATTGCGTCTGCATAATTGCTTATACTATCGCCATGAAACGATCTTTATTTTTACTACTATGCTTTTATATGCCCGCTGTAAATGCAAGGGCGCAGGATAGTTTGCCGGGGAAACAACCGCTGTTTGATACAGCGGCACTGCTGCAGCAATTGAACAGCCTGCTGGACATAGATACAACCGGCCTTTCTGCCAGTTATACATTGGTTTCTGCCGGCGTCAGCAACCGGCTTTTTAGTTTGCATAATAACCGGCTTAATGCAAAACAGGCGGGCACTTCAGAACTGGTGTATATGCCGTCAATCGGGTACTTTCATAAAAGCGGTTTCAGTATCAGCGGAGGCGTTAATTTTTTGCATGATGATAAAAAAGGCTTTACTGCTAACGAATATTCCGTTACACCGGCATTTGATTTTACCGGGGATGAAAACTGGGCATGGGGTATTTCTTATTCAAAATATTTTATCAGCGACCGGTTTTCAATGTATGCCTCTCCTGTTCAGAACGACTGGTATGCCTGCGTCAGCTATAAAAAGCACCCAATAGAGCCGGGCCTTGCCATAGGCTATTCCACCGGTAATTTTACCGAAATAAACCAGGCAACGGTTGCCGTCACCGGCAATACATTTATTGATACGGGTGTTTATCATTTAAAATCTTTTTCCCTTGCAATGTCTGTAAGCCATGATTTTAAATGGGACGCTGTGCTGGGAAAAAGCGATGCTGCCAGCTTTACACCTTCGTTGATACTGAATTTTGCAGCCGATACCACTGCAGGCGTATCGCACACAATTGGGCAAAACCTGGTACGATTTCTTAAGCGGAGAGGAAGAATATTAAGATTGGGGAGCAGTGGTTCCGGTTTCGGCGTGCAGTCTGTAGCAGCAAGTTTCGGCCTGAATTATAGTCCCGGTAATTTCCTAATAATGCCCCAGCTATACCTGGATTATTATTTGCCTGCTACAGATGAAAAAAGGTTTACACAAACTTTTGCCATTACTGTTGGTTATGCATTCTAAAGGCAGGTTAACAAAAGATTATTAGTTAAAAAAGCACTGTTGGCATATTCATTGAAATTGTTGAGTTATAAAAATCAAATAATTATGAAACCGCTGTTACTATCCATCGCATTTACTCTTTTACTGTATTCTTTTGCCGGCGCACAAGGGTTTGCTGCCGGGGTAAAACTGGGTACAAACATCAACAAAATAGATGGCGTATCCTTCAAAGATAAATTTACATACGGCTACAGCGCCGGCGCATTTGCACAGATAGATTTTAATAAAAAATGGGGTGTCCAGCTTGAAGCTGTATTTAACCAGGTAAATACAGATACTTCAGATAAATTCAGCCAGCTGTATAAAATTAATGCAGGCACCGTTTCAAACATTAAGCTCAATTATCTCAGCATACCGCTTTTGGTGAATTACCATTTGTCAAAAGGTATTATGCTGCAGGCAGGCCCGCAATACGGCATCCTGCTCAGCCAAAGCAAAAACCTTCTTGAAAATGGCCAGGCTGCATTTAAACAGGGTGATTTCAGTTTGTTGGGCGGCCTGCAAATAAAAATTTCCAGCATAAGGCTGTATGGCCGCTATGCTTTGGGGCTTACCAACGTTAATGATATTGACAACAAAGACAAGTGGAAAAACCAGAGCATCCAGCTGGGAATTGGTTTTGCCCTTCTTTAAAGAACGCTTTTATAAACATTCATAATGCTTTCTGCGTGTTTTACAGCGCTAAACTGTGCTGCCTGTTTTGCTCCTTTGGCTTTTAATTCATTTTGTAATGCTTCATCACCGGCAATACGGAGCATATACCCTGCCAGCGCTTCTACATCATAAGGAGAAAAATACAGGGCGGCATTACCCGCCACTTCGGGCAGGCTGGAAGTATTGCTGGAAATAACAGGCAGCCCGCTCCACATTGCTTCCAGCAGCGGAGCGCCGAACCCTTCAAAAATAGATGGATATATTAGTGCAAGCCCCTGTTGGTATATCGCAGGAAAATCAGCTGCAGTGGTAAACGCCGGTTCTTTAGAAACCGGCATTTCATTGAGCATTATCAACCGGTCGTTAATGCCATTGGCAGCTGCCATTTGCTTCGCTTCTTTTTTTTCTTTGTCTCCATTCCCAATCACCACCAGCGGCATATTCATTTTATCTTTCAATAAAACCATGGCTTTAATAATAGTAATAAGATTTTTACGTGCAGTGATGGAGCTTACAAATAAAAAATACCGGTCAGGTAACCGGTACCTTTCTTTTACTATTTTTTTTTCTGCTGCTGAAACGGTGCGTTGAAAAATGGGGTTGCAGCTTTGATAGCACACATGTATTTTTTCAGCCGGCACTTTATAATAACTTACCAGGTCATTTTTGGTTTGTTCACTGATAGCGATAACGGCTCCGGCTTCCCTGCAGGCCTGTTTTATTTTCCACCGGTGTACATACCTTTCATCAAAATTGTATGTTTCAGGGTAGCGTTCAAATATCAGGTCGTGCACAGTGACTACACTTTTTACGCGGCACTTACTGATGCCCCTGGGTAATTCATTGCTTACGCCGTGAAAAATATCCACGCCGGACGCTTCAATATCTTTTACCATTCCTTTCCTGCGCCAGAGAGCGCTGAATTTTTTATAAAAAATACCGGTTGGTTTTATCACTTCAGCATGGGGTAAGGTGGAAACATCAAAAAGGCCGGTTTGCCTGGCTGCAAAGAGAATATAATAATGCCCGGGATAATATTCCGCCAGTATAGCCAGCAGTGAACGTATATAATTGCCCAGCCCGGTTTTATTTTGAAATGCCCGTTTGCCGTCAAAACCTATCTTCATAAATAAGGCCTGAACTTTTTGTAATGAATGGCGTTAAAGTTACAATTGGTTTCAAATACCCGCGCCATTAATTTATTTTTGCAGAAAATTACATACTGATGGAAGTACAACAACTAATAGAGGCAGCGTGGGCCAACCGCGAGCTGCTAAAGGAAAACGACTATGCCAATGCGGTAAGGCACCTGGTTGAAGAAGTGGATAAAGGAAGGCTGAGGGTGGCATCGCCTGCGCCTGATGGATGGGTGGTGAATGAATGGGTGAAGCAGGGCATACTAATGTACTTCGCTATTCAGCAAATGGAAACCTACAGCCTGCCGCCGTTTGAATTTTACGATAAGATGAAATTAAAAAGCGGGTATGCGGAACTGGGAGTAAGGGCCGTGCCGCATGCAGTGGCAAGATATGGGGCTTACATCGCCAGAAACGTGGTGCTGATGCCGTCTTACGTAAACATTGGTGCTTATGTGGATGAAGGTACCATGGTGGATACATGGGCCACAGTGGGAAGCTGTGCACAGATAGGCAAAGCTGTGCACCTTAGCGGCGGTGTAGGCATCGGTGGTGTGCTGGAACCATTGCAGGCAGCGCCGGTAGTTATTGAAGACGGGGCGTTTATTGGCAGCCGCTGCATCGTAGTGGAAGGTGTAAGGGTAGAGAAAGAAGCGGTATTGGGCGCTAACGTGGTGCTTACGCAATCCACCAAGATTATTGATGTAAGCGGAAGCGAACCGGTGGAAATAAAAGGGCGGGTGCCGGCCCGCAGCGTGGTAATACCCGGCAGCTATACTAAAAAATTTCCTGCAGGTGAATATGGCGTAAGCTGTGCATTGATCATTGGCCAGCGCAAGCCTTCCACCGATTTAAAAACAAGCCTGAATGATGCGTTGAGAGATTTTAATGTTTCTGTGTAGCGAATAAAATCATTCCCTATATTTGCAGCCCGTTTTGGGAACGTTAGGTAACGTTAAACGCCTTAAACATTGATTGCCCAGGTGGCGAAATTGGTAGACGCACTGTGTTCAGGTCGCAGCGTTCGCAAGGATGTGCTGGTTCGAATCCAGTCCTGGGCACTATAAGAAAAGTCCCGGCATTGCCGGGACTTTTCTTATTTATTACTGATGCTGTTTAACAGGGACTGGAAAACTATCTCATTCACCTTTACAGGATATTTTTTCACCAGCTCTTTCATCCAGCGTTCATCCAGCTGTTTTTGGTATTCATTAATTACAAGAGCCCTGGCTTCCTCAAAACTGCGTTGTGCTTTAGCAGGATAAATTTTTATCACTTTTACAAAGCCGGCGCTGTTGTCAGCTTCATTTTTTACAATGGCAAGAATGGCGCCTTCTTTTATCGCAGCGCCGGGTGGTATTGGCAGTTGCGATATTTCATACCTTGATGAATCCCCCACGATCATTCCTTCACTTTGTGCAGTAATGTCTTTCCAGTGTTGGCCCTTCTTTATTTTTTCAAAAGCATACTCCGCATAGGCATAGCTTTTGGCGGTGATGAATATGGCCTCGATACTCTCATTCCACAAAAAATGCTCTTTATTGGTTTCGTAATATGCTTTGAGTGCAATGCTGTCGCCGGTTGATTTGCCCCAAACTTTTTTGTCCATCACCTCGTACAACAAGCTTCCTTCTTTAAATTCCTGCAACTGGTATTTGAAATCAGCGTTGTAATCTTCCAAATGGCTGCGGAAATACTGAAGAGATGTTTCATCAATGAATTTCTGCAGCAGTTCGCTGTTGCTTTCGCCTTTGTACAGGTCTTTGCTTGTTTTATAATCTTTCGCAAATTTCAACCAGTCGCTCACTTTTACAACTGCTTTTCCAACAGAAAAAAAAGCTTCCCCCGCAGCAGGGCATTTATAATTTTTACTGTAGGCAATGCTGTCTGCATACAGCAGCAGCATATCATCCTGTACAGCAGCGTTTTTTTTGAAATTTACTTTGGCCCGTGCTTCTTCAGGGCCGATTGCATAATCATTCTCTAACTGGCTCCGGAAATTGAGCACGTCAGATTGCAGGCGGTCAAGCATATCAAGCTTCAGCTCTTTGGCGGCGGCCACTTTCATTTTGAATGCAGCATACAAAGTAAGATACTCTCTTAGTGAAGCTTCCTTATTTTGGGGGCGGGCTATATTTTTGTTAAATGCCCTGGTGAATTCATCTTTGCTTACTTCATTAGCGCCATAGGTAAACAAAGGCTGGGAATATCCTTTCATCAGCGTTATTCCCAACCATATTATCAAGCCTGTTTTTTTCATTTTTTATTTTTGCCGTTCAAAATGTTACCGGCTGCCTTTTTCTACTTTAAATACCCGTTTGTTGCCTGATTGCAGGTCTGTAACTTCCACTATATACATGCCTTTGTTCAGGCGGTCAAGGTACCGTATGGTAACGGTTGGTTTTTCTTTGCTGATCCTTTCTGTGCTGTTGCTGATAACCCTGCCTGCCATATCCATCATCCTGATGCTGAACGAAGCATTTTCTTCTACAGACAAATTGATATTTATTTCGCCAATGAAGGGATTAGGCGATACCCTGATGACGGCGCCGTTTTGCGGCAGTTTCACTGTTGCTACATTGCTGTAGGCGCTGCTGCCATTCAGGTCGCCCAGTATTACCCTGTAATAAATAATTGGGGAAACAATGCCACTAACGTTGTCGGTTAAGTGATATTTGGAAGGTTCATCGGTATGGCCTGCCGCTTTTATGTTGCCTGCTATTTTTTCATAATTCCGGGCATCGGTGCTGCGTTCTACCTCAAAGTAAGTGGAATTGTATTCGCTGATGGTTTTCCAGTCAAGCAAAATAATATTTCCTTCCTTTCGCCCGGCAGTTAACTCAAGCCCCAGGGCAGGCAACAGCGTAAACCAATTGAGGGAATATACCGCTGAAACCGGGTCTTTTTTTCCTGCATTATCTACAAACGAATAGATAAACTGTGTTATGCTTGAGCCAAGAGTTGCGCTGGTAAATTGTACCTGCAGCAGGTTGGGATCAAAATTGGTAATAAGCTGCCCGGAGTTAATCAATACACCATTATAATACAAATCAGCATTTAAAGGAACAGAATCAATAATTACATCACGGGTATTCAATATGCAGCCCGAAACGCAATCTTCTTCGTCTTTGCCGCCCAGCACCGGAGGATTGGCGCCGCCGTTCAAAGTAAGGAACTGGCCTACGGTGGGCGCAGGAATATTTACATAAAAAGGAATGGAGCCTGGAAGCTGCTCAATACCGAAATCAAAATTGCTTACACTCGTAAAGCCAAATGGCCGGATATCAATTACACCTACGGCGCCATAGTCTATAGTGCCGTTCCTTGTTTCACCTGTGTTTACCCAGTATTCAGGTAAAGCAGCAACTGGCGCAGGTGAACCTATAATGCCCTGCGTGGTTGACAACACCAACGAATAGCTTATGCCCGGTGACGCATTTGCAAAGCTGTACGTGCCGTTGTTGGCTACGGGCACAGAAGCTACTACATATCCGGCGCTGTTTACAAGGCTCACATACAATGACCCGTTTACATTTGTTTCCGGTTCAGCAGCGCCTTCATCCGTTACATTGCCGTTGGCATCATCCCATACCTTGCCGCTGATGCTGATACCATTTGCAATAAGGAAGTGGATAATAGCATTGGCGCATAACGGCTGCGGTGTAGTGGCAGTTACATCACAGATGCTGTATTGAACAAGGTCGGGCCCGGTATAGCCTGGCGGCGGTGTATATTTATAAGTGCCGTTGGAATAAAATTGAACAGTGCCGCCCTGTACTGTAACCACGGGTGCGCCAATGGCTGTGCCTGTTGTGTCCAGCACTATTGCTGTTCCGCTATAAGATAAAGCATCTCCATTGGGATCACTGTCATTGATAATGAATGAACCGGTTACCGGCTGGTTGGTAGTAGTATATTCAAAATCATCCCCCGCAAACGGCGGGTCATTTTGCGTGCCGTTGATGTCTGCCAGCACATCTATATGCAGGCTTGCAGAAGCGGTGGTGCCTGCTGTATTGGATACAGCATAGGTAATATCAATGCTTCCTTCAAACCCCGGCGCAGGAATAAAGGTATAAGTGCCGTCTGCATTTATGGTGAGCGTTCCTGCATTCACTACCGGTTGCCTGTATACGCTGATGCCGGCCACCGTTACGGTACCGGGTGTGGTCGTGATATCCGGTATCCCGTCCCCATTTGAATCATAAATGAACAAAGTAACAGACAAAGGATTGTTTTTTGGGTCGTTATCATTTACCAGCACATTGTTGGTAATGGTGGTGCTATAAGCAATGTTCTCATCATTATTAGCAATGACTGAATTGCCTGCAGCGGGCATGGGATCAACGGTGATTGACAAATAAGCTGTGTCACAGGCGGCCGGATTCCCGTTATCACATACTTTATAGGGGATGGTTACTGTGCCTGTAAACGTGGAAGCAGGATTAAAAGTGTAATTCCCGTTTCCGTCAAATGTAATGCTGCCTGCATTGGCGATTAATGCGCCGGACTTGTCAATACCGCTTACAGCTGCACCGTTTGCAATAATGGCTTTTGTACTTTGATTGAGAAATCCTCCAAAATTTTGCGTATTATTTTCCTGGTCAAAATCATTGATCCTTACAACGCCGCTTACGCTTGTGCCTTTCCAGGTGCTGTTCTCGTCATTGGTGGCGTAAGTCAATATTCTTTTTATACCGAAATCTACCGTGCCTGCACAAACGCTGCCTGTGGTAAATACTACTGACCTTGTGTTGGAAGTAGTTGGTATTGCATTGGAAGAAAGCTCAGGACTGAGGCTTACAAGATAACATTGGGTGTATTGCAAAATTTTAATGCTGATGTTATCAATAAATACATTATCGCCTTCATCCACATTATTGGTAGTGGCAATGCGCAGGAATGTCCTGTTGTTGGTATTGTATGTAGCAGTATTGATGCTGATATTGGACACATCAACGTACTGGCTGCTGGAAGTGCCGTTTCCTTCAATAGTATAAATGGTGTTATATGTATTGCCGTCTTTCGATAGCTGGATAAGTATATTTTCTCCTGTTGCTAAGCTGCCGGAAGCTTTCCTGTAAGAGAAGCTGATGAAAGCCTGCGTGGCATTCTGCATGTTGAATTCACGGATGGCATATCTGGAAGCATCATCTATCCTGAGCGCATAGCTGAATGAACCGTCTTTTACAATTTCCACATCGGCAGTGGATGCCGTTGTCTGGCAAAAACCGGAGGAAGCATCATTCACATCTGACCAGTTGCTTCTCCACGGGCTATTGCCGTCTGAGCCGGAAGCACAGCTGCTGCCGGTGCCTGCATCAAAATCATCTTCGATTGTTTTTTCCGGGCCCTGCAGGAACTGGTAATAGCCATCGTCATTTACCATTGTTGAATCTGTCAATTCATTGGCATCAATTACATTATTGCAATTGCCGTCTTCATACAAATATATTTTTGCCGGCCTGAAGCCTGTGCCACCATCATTATTTGCAGCGTCACCGTTTTTATCAAGGAATACCTGCCCTGCAATAATATTCTGGTCCGGTGATGCCGGGCAAAAATCTATAGTAATAAACACAGTGGCAGTAGCGCACACTACAGGATAAGGAGTGGAACAAACCTTATATTCAAAAGTATCCTTCCCGATAAAACCATTGTCAGGTATATACATTATGCTGCCATCGCTGTTTACTTTAATTTGCCCGTGGGCCGGCTGCAGCAAGCCATTCGTTGAAACGGTAGTGGGGTCAATCACAGCCAGGAATCCTGCATCATTTTTTAATACCTGGATATTTACAGGCGTATTGATAAATGTTACAGCGTTATCATCATTTGCCAGTATTAATTTCTCTTTGCAAAAAGACTGTATAGTGCTGCCTACATCCCAGCTTGGGCTTGCATCTTTGGCAGTGGCAGGGTCTTCGCCATATACTGCCGCTATCTTGGCGCCGTTGCAGGTGTAAATAGCGGTGCCGCCCTGGTCATTATCACTGTTATCTTTTATCTTGATATAATTAAGATAATTGACAGGAATAGCCGCATCATATTTTAAGCCGCATGGGGCAGTATTGGGCCCGTTCAATACGTCGCCGTTGTATTTTACATACACGGTGGTATTGGCACTGGGCGTTACCCATATTGGGTTGTCATTTCTTGAAAGGTCTGTAGAGCCCGGCCCCCAGGCCACGCTTGCAAAATCAGAAAGCCTGTTCTCTGCAATGAGATTGAAAGACCAGTCCCTTGTTCCGCCATCATTGCCGCCGCCGCCGGGTGTATAGGAATCCACAATTTCAATAGCTACAAAAGATTCGCCGGTAGGGTTTGTAAATTTATAAGCTGCAGTGGCAGACAACGGCATTGCAAACCTGTAGGAGCCATTGGCAGCTAAAGGAATGGTGCCGCTGGAAGGAACACCGGAGACCCAATTGATATTGATAGGCCTGTTCAAACTATTGTACAACATCACTACTGCTGTATCTTTTGGTGCAGTGGAAGGGCCTGTAGTAGGCACTGGTGTATAATAAGTATTAGAATACCATGTAGCAGGGAAGATAGGCACATCCCTTGATGAATAGGTAGCGCTTTCCACCCCTGCAAAATGTGCATCCACGGCAATAGGCTTGTCACTTATTATTTTAGCGCCTGCATTTACTTTAATGCCTGCCGGCGCTGTGTTTTCATCCACCAGCATTACTTCGCCTTCATTCAGCACAAAGCTGGTATTGAATGAGCCGTTGTTATCCCTGTCAATCTGAACAGTGGTATTATCTTCTGCTGCCCTTATGAACAAGGCAACGTATTTAAAATCCCGGCTGGGAAGATTTTGCCCTACAGGTATTGTAAAAGACTTTCCATAATCAGCAGGATAGGCCGATACGTTGGTCTTCATACACAATAGTGATATATTGGAAGGCTCACCGCACACCTGCGTTACCGATATCTGCCCGCTTGAATACAATTTGTCCTTGCCGTCATAATAAATATTTGATGCCACTCTTGGTGTAGGCATTGTATTATCCAGCACAATGCTGCCGCCTGCAGGAATAATATCGTTGGGATAACCCGGTGCAATACCATTATAAATATTTCCATCTCCCCAAACTTGTGTGGTAGGCTGCGAAGGGTTTAAAATATCATTTTCATAACCGTCTTCCCAATGGTCCCACACCAGCTTCATCCCGGGATAAGATACTTTTATACTGGTGATGGAGCGTATGTTAGTAGATGGCAGCGCATCGCTGATCGATCTTTTTAATGCCAGCTGCGCATAATTTTCAGCATACGGGATATAATATGTTTTTGGCTGCGGCGCTTCTTCGCATATGCCGAATGCCACCGGCAGTATGGTAATGATCACCTGTGCAGAAGCACATTGTGGTGTGGGCGATGTCCTGTCACAAATTTCATACGTGAGCGTGTCATTGCCTTCAAAAGTGCCGTTAGGCAAATAAATAAGCTTGTTATTTTCAATTATCACATCGCCATTTTTAGGCGCTGCCGTGATGGTGAGTGTGGATGAGTCAATATCATTATTGGGATCGGAGTCATTGACGAGCACATCAATGCTTAATGGCTCACCACCGTTGCCGGTTGCAAAATCAGCATTGGCTGTGGGCGCACATGCCATGCACATGATAATGCTGGCGCTTTTTGAAGCGGTAACAGTATTTTCATACCCTTCTTTTGCAACGGCAGTAATGTTAAACGGCCCGCCTGTTACAGGCACTGTCCATACACGTTCAAATATTTTTGCACAGCCAAAGCTGGCAACGGCTGTTGCCGGCAATGCAGTGCCGGGAGGAGTAATGGTCAGGTTCAGGGAAGTGATATCTGCATAACCAAAAGGGCTTGTCACCGTTGAACGTATATACCTTGTTGTTCCCCCGTGAACAGTAGTAGCGCTGGTGCCGTTGGGGTAGGGCGCATTGTAAACATCCAGCAGGTCTATATTAATATAATTGGCTATGGTAAACTCAACCCTGGATGGCTTGGTTTGTGCATCATAATTAATTTTAAATGCTGTTCCTGCTTCACTGGTGGTAATGTCAAGTGAAATGGCAGCGCCTGTTGGTACCGTAATATCGGCCGGTAATGTCCCAGACCATGTTACCAGCCCCGTAGCATTATTATAAGCCGCATTGGAAAGGACAATAATATTGGTTGAACCATATTTTAATGTAGCCGTAATGGCAGGATTAGCCGGTAATGCTCCATACATTATCCCTGCATAAACTGATACGCTGACTACACCTGCTTTTATTTTGAGCGGGCTGCACAGGGCAGGAGACTGCGTAAAAGTGCTTGTTTTATTAAGTGTGCCGAATTTTATCAATGCCCCGCCCTCATCAATACCGGAAGGCGTATTGGATAAAGAAGACCATGCAGTGCCATTGTATTTCCAAAAATTGTTGGAGCTATTTCCTCTTACTGCATACATGGTTGCATCATCAGCCACCAACGCCCCGCCTTTATTAACGGGGCTTAATGTATTGGCAAGAACAGACCATAAGTTAGTGCTGAGATTATATTTATAAAAGCTGTTGAAATTTCCACCCCTGAATGCATAAAAAGAAATGCCGTCAAAAGCCAGGGAACCACCGGCATCTATAGTGCCGGGCAGGGCAGCTAATATTGACCATGTGTTGGTGGCAATGCTGTATTTCCAAAAGGTGCTTAATACGCCACCCCTCAACGTATATATATCTGTGCCGTCTGTTGCAAAAGCGCCACCCCAGTCAATGCCACCGGGCGCTGCTGCAAGCACACTCCATGTATTGGTGGCAATGCTGTATTTCCAGAATGTATTATTGCTGCCACCCCGTGAAGCATAAATCGCCCCGTTTACATACACAAGCGCAGCGCCGGATGAAACGGCTGCCGGTGTGCTTGCCAAAGCTGACCAGCTATTGGTGGCAGGGTTATACCGCCAGAAATCTGCTGATGAGCCGCGAAGGGCATACATATAAGTGCCATTGGTAGTAAGTGCGCCGCCTTTTGATATAGTACCCGGCGAAGCGGCGGCTGCCGACCATGCATTGGATACAATATCATATCTCCAGAAATCAGTGCGGTTGCCGCCCCTTAAAGCGTACAAATATTTTGCTGTTGGGGTAAGCGAAGGCGTTAGTGCAACGCTTGCATCGGCTGCCGCCACGGGATCGATCCTGTCAAGGGATTGTGACGGGTCTGACAAATACAGCTGCGTAGTTACTGTTTGACCGTTTACAGCTGTAAAAAAAATGCAGGCGCAGGCAATCAGGAATAACAGCTTGCCTTTTAAAATAAAACTGCGGAAAGCGCCGGGCAAAAATGCGGTGCTGCTGTACAAATGTTTTATTTGCTGGTTACACATAGTTTGGATAATTAAGGCTTGCGTGGGAACGCTCACAATCAGGTTAAAACGGTTTTTTGAGGGATAATATTGTTAAAAGCCGCTTCCACAGGCCTTTATAACGAAAAAACAGCCCCAAAGAGGCTGCCTGTACGTGGAATGTTTGGTGACTTTTTTATTCAATGATCAGTTTTTGCGTGGCTGCTTCCACGCCATTTACTGCAATCGTTGCTGTATAAATTCCTTTGTTGCCGATGTTTCCAAGTTCAATAATATTATTGCCAGTACTGACAACCGTACTTTTTATGATCATGGTTTGCCCGGTAACACTTTTTACAGTGATGACTGCATTGCCATTTTGTGCGGCGGTAAAATTGATGAAAGTGGTTTTGGGGGCGACCGGGGCTGTGCCATTCAGGCTTACTGCCATGGTGTTGCTGTAAGTAACAGTGCCATTGGCATTTGTTTGTTTAATGCGGTAATAAGCTACTTTCCTTTCGGCCAGCTCAGCAGCGTTATCGCTCACCCTGAAATTGTTTACAGCATTATTGATGAAAGGCATATTCATAGCAGAGATAGTGGTGAAGCCGTTGCTGTAAAACGAACGCTCAACCTCGAAATTGCTGGCGGCAGAAGACCAGTTTAAAACTACCGTATTATTATTTACCGAAGCAGTTAAAACAGCCGCTGTTGTGCCTGCCGGCGGGGTATTATTTGCCTTTGCAGAAGCAAACACCAAAAAAGCGATCGGGATAGTTAAGAATGTTTTCATTTCTTCAGGCTCAGATTTTCCTTGTTGGAATACCTGTTTGCCTAAGTTGTGCCACGATTCAACTATCTGTTTTTCATAGGGGTATGAATATAGATTAGAATGATTTAATCCTGAATGCGGAGTGTTTTACAAAATATGGAAAACAAAAAGGCTATTTTTCAAATTCATATACATGAGTATGGGCATTGCCGGTAATAGCCTGGCAGTTGCAATTGCCGCCCCATTCTTTAGTGCCGTCAGTGAAGTATTCACATTTCCATATCGGCGCTTCATGCTTTATTTTGTCGATGATATAACGGTTGGCCATATACGCTTCGGTGCGGTGTGCAGATGCAGTGATGACCACTACGGCTGTTTCTGATACGGCTACTTTGCCGGTGCGGTGCACGGCAATGGCAATATTCAAATTCCATTTTTCAATGGCCTGCTGCAAAATACCAGCGATCATTTTTTCGGCCATGCTTTCCTGTGCTTCATATTCTAAATACTGCACTTCTTTGCTGTGGCTGCTGTCCCTTGTTTCGCCGCTGAACAATACTACAGCGCCTGCTTTGGGATGGTGTGCCCCGGCAAGCAGCTCAGGAATATTGATGTTATGTGCAGATAAATGTTGCATAATTATCCCCCGCTGCTGGGTGGTATGATGTGAATGTTGTCTTCGGCCTGTAACTGGAAATCGTTGCTCACAAAATCATCTTTCACAGCAAACCGGCAGGCTGATAAAATATCCTTTGCCGCAGGGTTGCGCTGCGCCAGGAAATTATTCAATGCTTCTACCGTACCAACCGGCTCTTCTATAAGGAACTCTCTGTCAAAATAATCTTTTAATATGGCGTAAGTGTAAATCTTCATCGTTTAAAATCGTTTCATCTGTTTAATGGCATTAAAATATTTGGCAACATCATTAGCTATCCCCCGATATGCAGCATGCTCAAATCGCTTCCCGTAAACTTTAAGGCCTGTTTCTGGTTCATTGCTTCCTGCAATTTATCCAGTAATACAGATTGGCTGTCATAATTGTTGAGCGTAATAGGATGGTTGCTGCTTAAACAACCGTAGATATTGCCGTTGCTGTCAAGCCGCAGGCGGTTGCAGTCGTGGCAGAACGGCTCGCTTTCATTGGCAATGATGCCAAATACCCTGCCTTCACTTGTTTGCCAGTAATTGGCAGTGGAAGCCTTGTGCCTTTTAATTTTTTTAAATATATACCTGCTGCTGATAGTATTTAATATTTCTTCCTGCGTAAATAAATAGTGTGCAGCTTTTTCGTGCAGGTAGCCCATTGCCATCACTTCCAAAAAGCGAACAGTGATATTTCTTTCAAAAGCAAATTGCAGCAAAGGCAATATTTGATTTTCGTTGATGCCTTTCATCACCACGGCATTTATTTTCACCTGCAGGCCTGCAGCCAAGGCTGCATCAATGCCGTTCAGTATTTTTTGTACATGGCTGCGCCGGCTCATTAAAAAGAAAACGTCTTCGTCAACCGCATCCAGCGACACATTGATGGATTGCATGCCTGCTTCTTTCACCGGCACAGCCATTCTTTCCAGCAAAAAGCCATTGGTGGTAATTTTTACTTTTGGGATACCCATTGCTGTTATCCCTTTGATTAATGGAATCAATTCATGGTACAGCAATGGCTCGCCGCCGGTCAGCCGTATGGTTTCCAGCTGCAAAATATTGTGGAGCTGCCCGATGGTATGCAATAGTTGTTGTGAAGAGACCACTGTTTCATGCGAATTGTTTTCCTTCACTTCGTCTTCGCCCATGGTACAATACACACAGCTAAGGTTGCACCTGCTCAGCAGGCTTAGCCGTAGCGTTTTAAATTCACGGTCATATCTGTCTGTTATCAGCGGCATTAAGAAAAAATAAGTTTTACAGCGGCAATACACAACACTGCTGACAAGATATACCGAACTGTTGTCAGCTTATACCTGTGGCTGCCTAAGTAAGCGCCCAGCATACCGCCTGCAACGGCAGTGCCAATCCAGGTAAATGAAGCAGCATTAAAACTATTGGTATTTAACCCGGCAGCCGCAAGCCCTGCGGCAGAATTAAGCACAATAAATAAACTGGATACAGCCGCTGCATCTTTGGCATTGCCCCATCCCAGTAAAATGATCACCGGGCTTAAAAAAATACCCCCGCCAATATTAAGAAATCCTGCCACCAACCCAATAACTGCGCCCCAAATCAATGCAGGCAACAATTGCACTTCGCCAATGCTTGATTTCTCTTTGGGGGCATTGGATAATAAGCGTACGATCGGGAACAGCAATGCTATCCCGAGAATAAGGTTGTATAAATATTCGCTTGTTTTAAAATGGGATCCTATATAAGCGCAGGGAATGGAAGTAAGCAAGAACGGCCATGCTAATTTCCATTTAAAATACCCTGCACGGAAAAACTGTACAAAGGCTATTCCTGCAATAATGATATTCAGCACCAGCACCACGGGCTTATACACGGGCATTGAAATATTAAAAAGTGTAAGCACTGCAATATAACCGCTGGCGCCACCGTGCCCCACCGATGCATATAAAAATGCAATGATGAAAAGAAGTGCCGGGATAAATATTGATGCTGCCAAGTGTGTAAAAATTGATAAGCAAATATAACTACCCTGCAACTGGCAGTTGTATTTAAAATAAAAAAGGCTTTCGTAAGAAAGCCATTGCTGATAGTTGAAGTGAATACTACTTTAAATTATGATATACTTTCTGCACATCTTCATCCTGTTCCAGCTTGTCTACTAACTTCAGCACATCCTGGGCGGCTTCTTCACCCAGCTCTACTGTATTCTGCGGGATACGGGTCAGTTCTGCTGTTACCACTTCGATCTTTTTTTCTTCCAGCGCCTTTGCCATATTGCCAAACTCGTTATAAGCAGTACGGATGATGATATTGCCTTCGCTGTCCTCGCCGATTTCTTCAAGGCCGTAGTCAATCAGTTCCAGCTCCAGCTCTTCAAGGTTCTGGCCGTTATTTTTTACTTTAAACTCACCCATGCGGTTAAAAGTAAAGGCTACGCTGCCGCTGGTGCCAAGGTTGCCGCCGCCTTTTGTAAAGTGCATGCGTACATTGGCAACAGTACGGGTAGGGTTGTCGGTAGCGGTTTCCACCATTACTGCCACCCCATGTGGTGCATACCCCTCATATACTATTTCTTCATAGTCCGTTTTATCCTTGCCCATTGCCCTTTTAATGGCGGCTTCCACACGGTCTTTGGGCATGTTCACTGCCTTGGCATTGAGGTAGCACCTTCTTAAAGCAGGATTGTTATCAGGATCGGGTCCGCCTGCCTTTACGGCGATGGCAATTTCCTTACCGATACGGGTAAAATTCTTGGCCATTTTATCCCAGCGGGCAAACATGGCGCTTTTTCGTACTTCAAATATCCTTCCCATAAATACAAGGTTTAATAGTTTAAAGTTTAAGGTTTAATAGTTTAAAGCTTGTTTTTTGCTATCAATAACTTTAAACTTAAGACTTTAAACCCTAAACGTTTTCCGGGACGCAAAAGTAAGGAAAATGAATTTTTTACCGGAATGGCTTATTTGCTAATTTTAGCCGTAATGAGCAGGCCTTTATTGCAGGTAAATAATTTATCGGTTGATTTTGTTTCGGCGCAGGGTATCACCCGTGCGGTCAACAATATTTCCCTTGAAGTAGGGAAAGGAGAGATAATGGCTGTTGTTGGTGAAAGCGGCAGCGGTAAATCGGTAACGGCTTTATCTATACTGGGGCTGTTGCCAAAGCAGGCGGGCACAGGCGGGCAATTATTTTTTGCAAAAGAAAACACGCAGCCGGTTGACCTGCTTACCATGAATGAAAAAGCACTCCGGCAAATAAGGGGAAAAGACATTGCGATGATCTTCCAGGAGCCGATGACATCGCTGAACCCTGTATTTACCTGTGGTTATCAGGTGATGGAAGCCATACAATTGCATGAAAAATTGAACAAAGCTGCCGCCAGGCAAAAAACAATTGAATTGTTTAAAAAAGTAAAGCTGCCTGACCCGGCCACAATTCTTGACCGCTTTCCCCACCAGCTAAGCGGGGGGCAAAAGCAGCGGGTGATGATTGCAATGGCAATGAGCTGCAACCCTTCGCTACTGATCGCCGATGAGCCTACTACGGCGCTGGATGTAACGGTGCAAAAAGCAATTCTTGAACTAATAAAAGAATTGCAGCTTCAAAACGGTATGAGCGTAGTGCTCATTACCCATGATCTGGGACTGGTGGCTGATGTTGCAGATAAAGTGGTGGTAATGTATAAAGGCAGCATCGTGGAAGCAGGCCATGCAGCAACTGTTTTACAATATCCGCAGCATGAATATACCAAAGCTTTGCTGCAGTGCCGGCCGGCATTGCATAAAAAAGGAGAACGGCTGCCGGTTGTTGGTGATCGGTTATCTGTTGCCAGTGATCAGTTACCAGTGATGAGCGATCAGCGGTACCAGCCGGTCACCGGTCATCCATCATTGTCCACCATATTAAAAGTAGAAAACCTGAAAGTACATTATCCCGGCAAAAAAAAGCTATTTACAAAAATACCTGAAACCTTCAAAGCTGTAGACGGGGTAAGCTTTTCCGTTAGTGAAGGAGAAACGCTGGGATTGGTAGGTGAAAGCGGCTGCGGCAAAACCACACTGGGAAGAGCCATTTTGCAACTGATCCCTGTTACATCAGGTAAAATAATTTTAAACGGCGCTGACTTAAACAAAATTTCCAAAAAAGAAATGACCGCTTTGCGCAAGGATCTGCAGGTAGTGTTCCAGGATCCTTATGGCTCGCTTAATCCAAAAATAACGATTGGCGATGCGATTATGGAACCTTTGCAGGTGCATTCAGTGTTGCCAGGCAAAAACCAGCGTAAAGACAAAGTGATTGACCTGTTGGAAAAAGTGCATTTATCTCCTGCGCATTTCAACCGTTATCCGCACCAGTTCAGCGGCGGGCAACGGCAACGCATTTGCATTGCAAGGGCGCTGGCGCTCAATCCTTCGTTCCTGATCTTTGACGAAAGCGTAAGCGCTTTGGATGTAAGTGTGCAGGCGCAGGTGCTTAATTTGCTTAATGACTTGAAAAGGGATCTGGGCTTTAGCGCCATCTTTATTTCCCACGACCTTTCGGTAGTGCGTTATATCAGCGACAGGATATTAGTGATGAAAGAAGGAAAAGTAGTGGAAGAGGGGAATGCTGAAGAAATTTATACCCGTCCCGGGGATACCTACACGAAAAAGCTAATTGACGCCATCCCGGGAAAAAGCCTTGCCTGACTTTTCTTATTATTGAATTGTTATATGGTTAAATTGTTGTTGGGCTCTTCTGGTACAAAACGTTCAACTATTTAACAATTTAACCATGCAGCCATTTACAAATTAGCAGCTAAAAAAATCTCCATGCGGAAACCGCTTTTTGCACTACATTTGCACTCTTTTAAAATCATGCCGTAACATGATACGTGCCACATTCAGCCGTGGCTTCATATCTCTGTAACAACAGTACAAGGCATGTGGTTAACAATTAAAAACTATTTGATCACATGAAATTAAGCCAGTTCAGGTTCGACCTTCCCCTTAATCTTATCGCCCAAAACCCTACTAAAAAAAGAGAAGACAGCCGCATGATGGTGGTGCACCGCCACACCGGCCAAATTGAAGACAGGCACTTCAAAGACATCATGGAGTATTTTAACGACAAAGATGTGATGGTGGTAAACAACACCAAGGTTTTTCCTGCCCGTATGTATGGGCGCAAAGAAAAGACCGGCGCCAAAATAGAAGTGTTTTTGTTAAGGGAATTAAACAAACCCAACCGCCTTTGGGATGTGATTGTTGACCCCGCCCGTAAGATCCGCGTGGGTAACAAACTGTATTTCGGTGAAAATGATGAGCTGGTAGCTGAAGTAATCGACAATACCACCAGCCGTGGCCGTACCATCCGCTTTTTATGGGATGACAGCGAAGAAGAATTCCGCAAAATGCTTGACTTTATGGGTGAAACACCGTTGCCAAAATACATCAAACGCAAGCCGGATGAGGAAGATAAAGAGCGTTACCAAACTGTGTATGCAAAGCATGAAGGTGCTGTAGCAGCACCCACTGCGGGACTGCACTTTAGCAAGGAATTGATAAAAAGGCTGGAAATACAGGGTATCCGTTTTGCAGAAACTACCCTGCATACCGGGCTGGGTACTTTCAGGCCCATCGAAGTGGAAGACCTGAGCAAGCATAAAATGGACGCAGAATATTACGCTATTGACGAAACTGCCTGCAACATTGTAAACAAGGCAAAATTAGATGGCCGCAGGATTTGCTCCATCGGTACCACTACCATGAGGGCAATGGAATCTTCCTTCACTGCGCAAAAACTGCTGAAGCCTTCTGAAGGCTGGACGAATATGTTCATCCACCCGCCGTATGAATTTTCCATTGCAGATGCGCTCGTTACCAACTTTCACCTGCCTAAAACCAGCCTGTTGATTATGACCTGTGCTTTCGGCGGCTACGATTTGATAATGGAAGCATATAAAAAAGCTATCAAGGATAAATACCGCTTTTTCAGTTATGGTGATGCGATGATGGTGGTGTAAAGATTGAAAAATTTAATATTGAAGATTTAATATTGAAACTCCCTGATGCACGGGGAGTTTTTTTATGCCGGTCGGTACCGCAGGTCAGACCGGGTGGGGTATAAAAAAAACGGGGCTGAGATAGAAATCCCGGCCCGTTTTAAATCCAATATCCTATGAAAAACCACTTAGTAAACGCACTAATGGAATGTATATTGTGTAAACTGTCTATTTTTTAGAAATTTTCTTTAAAAGCGCTTTTTAACCACAAAGCACACAAAGTGAAGGGCACAAAGGAACACAAAGAGGCCTTGAAACTATGCCCTTTGCGGTTAAAAAATTATTCCAATCCAAAAAGTCCCTTGTTCAGCAACTGCAAAGTTTGTTCTTTGTATTGCCTTGGTACCAGCAGTGATACATTGTGCAGGCTGCCGCCATAGCTCACCATCCTTACCGGCACACCATTGAGCGTAGAGAATATTTTTTCCATGATGTCTTTTGAGCTGTTGATTTCATTGCCCACAATGGAAACGATAGACTGGTTGGTATCAATTTCCACCGTGCCAAAAGGTTCCAGTTCCTTAACGATTTCTTTCAGGTTCACATCATTGTCAATCGTAAGTGATACTGCCACTTCCGAAGTGGTGATCATGTCAATAGGAGTGCGGTATTTTTCAAACACTTCAAATATCTTTCTTAAAAAGCCATAGGCCAGCAGCATGCGGCTGCTTTTGATATTGATGGCAGTGATGCCGTCTTTTGCCGCCACCGCTTTGGCGCCGGTGCTGCCTGCTTTTTCTGCTATGGTGGTACCTTTGGCTGCAGGCTGCATGGTATTAAGCAACTTTACGGACACATTGTAAAACTGCGCCGGCCAGATGCTTGCGGGATGCAAAATTTTTGCACCGAAGTAAGCCAGCTCTGCCGCTTCATCAAAGCTCAGTTGTTCAATAGCGACTGTTTTCTTTACAATTCTTGGGTCGTTATTATGCATGCCATCGATATCTGTCCATATCTCACACACGCTGGCATTGATGGCCGCTGCGATCAAAGAAGCAGAGTAATCGCTGCCCCCACGTTTCAGGTTGTCCACTTCACCTTTGGCATTGCGGCAGATATAACCCTGGGTAATAAATAATTTTTTATCACTGTGGCGTTGTAGTAATTGCGACAATTTTGTTTTAATGTTGCCCACCTGCGGCTCATCGTATGAGTCAATGCTCATAAAATCCAGTGCAGGCAGCAGTTCATGTGCAACCCCTTTTTCTTCCAGGTAAACGGAAAACAATTTGGTGCTGAGCAATTCGCCCTGCGCCAGGATATCTTTGTTCAGCGCTTCGCTGAAAGAAATTTTAAGGATGATATTGAGAAACTCAAAATGCTCCTGCACTATGGCCAATGCTTTTTGCAAAGCAGCGGGTGTACTTACTAATTTGCTGCAAAAATCTTTGTAATGTGCTTCTAATTTTTCAATTTGTTCTTTTGCTGCATTCCGGTCGCCTGCAGCCAGCGAATTGCTTATTTCAACCAGCGAATTGGTAGTGCCGCTTAATGCAGACAATACCACGATTTTACTTTCATCATCAGCAGTTACCAATGTGGCCACTTCATGCATCCTTTCCGGCTTGCCCACACTGGTGCCGCCAAACTTCATTACTTTCATGGAGAAGGTTTAATTTTTTTGAGGTGCAAAGATAAATGGCGGGAAGATAAAATGTTTATACATTATTACCTGTCGTAGAAAAATAAGGCCTTATACCGGCGGGTTTCCGTGCCGCCTGAACCGGTATTGGTATAAGTGCTGTAGAATGCAGCAGGATAACCGGCTGCCCGGTAACTGTAAGTGATCGATTCATTAATAGTGGTGTTATCACCGGGGCTGTTTTGTGAAATATGGGTCGCATTATTTTTTTGCATCACAGCGATCGGGCTGGCATCATACTCAAAAATGGAGATCGTTGGGTAAAATGCCGGTATGTGATAAAACGGGTTAGGATGATTGTCATAAGAAAATGCGGAGCTATAACTGAAAGACGGCGACATATCAGGAAATGAATAAGCAGCCGAATTCAGCG
>JBEHYP010000058.1:0-22629 GCA_048498115.1 Bacteroidota bacterium
ACCATGGCCATCGGCGAAGGCGGCACCCTGGCCGGCGATAATAATACGTACTAATAATATCGAATGCATGAGAGCTGATAGTAACGGAAATGTTGGCATTGGCACCATCAATACCAACGATACTACCTACAGGCTGTTTGTAGAAAAAGGTATTCACACACGCAAAATAAAAGTGGATGGACATGTATGGGCAGATTATGTGTTTCAGGACGATTATCCGTTGCTGCCATTGGATGATGTGGAAGAATTTATTGAGCGGCATAAGCATTTGCCGGGAGTGGAATCTGCAGAAGAGATCAGCCAGAACGGGATAGATCTTGGTATGAGCCAGGCAGTGCTGTTAAAGAAGGTAGAAGAACTTACTTTATATATTATCCAGCAGAATAAGGAGCTAAAAGCTCAACAAGATGAAATTAACGGCTTCAAAGCGCAATTGAACGAACTGAAACAGCAGGGTATTAAAAAATAAAGGTTACTGCAGTAGATTTTTTAAAAGATCATAATGAAATGTGCCAGGTATTTTATATTAATGATAGTTATTCTTTTTGCCGGGAAAGCTAATTCTCAAGAAAAGAAAATAAACGGAAAGGAGGTACATTATCAAACAGGCCTTAATGAGACAGGAAATATTGTTGACGACAGGTATCCTGATGTAAATGATTCTTTGCAATTGTATAAAGGAATTTGCAAAAACAATAGATTATTTATTACCCCTTTTGTGCTACCAATGCCCGACCGAATCAAATTTCCTGAAGAAAATAGCGAGTCATTTTTGAAGCTACATGGAAATATCCTGTACAATTTTTCTTATCGCAGTTATATAGATACTCCATTTGCACAGGCCGACCTTATACAGCATCTGGTTCAAACGAATCTAAATTTCCTTGTTAAAGACAAGTACCCGGTTAAAATGATTATTACAAGTCGGTCAAGCAATTCATCTTATTTCAAAAATTATGTGGATGTGAACCTGCAATTTAGTCAAAGGCAAATGCTTAATAGTATAAAGGCAGATATGCTGGCCGGTGCAGATAGTATATTTAATAATAGGAATATGCTTATCAGCAGCCTGCACGACCTTCAGCTTCAATATAAGCAATTGCAATATTGGCTTAACAGCCCGGTTGTTATCCAGCAACTGGTTGAGGAAAAAGAGCAGCGGTTAAGCGACAGTCTTGCCAATGTCCGCATTAAAAAAAAGGTAAAAGACAGCATAAAAAATAAAGCGGATTCAACTTTTAAGATAAATAACTGGGGAGATTTACCAGACAGCTTGGATATTCTTTCAAAAGCAGGTGCAAATAGCCTTTATAAAACGGGCGACTTCTCTTTTTTAAAACGTAAAAAAGAAGGAGTAGATAACTGGGTTGACAGTAATAATACGGGGCTGAAGGCTACTGACAGCAGCGTTAAAGAGAAATATAACGAACGAAAGAAACAATTGGAAGCATTAAAGGATAAGATTAAAGAGGCTGAAATAAATGTAAAGTCGGCTGAAAAAAAAATACGTGATTCGGTTAATAAGATGAACAATGAGATTCATCGGGTCAATAACACAGATAGCCTGTATGCATTTATGAAAAGAAATAAAATACCAGATGAGAAATTGACAAAAGCACAGCGTTTATTGCTCTCTGTGAATCAAATTGGTATAGGCAGAACCTGGGTGGATTATTCTGAACTTACCGTAAAAAATATTTCTCTTTCAGGATTGAACATGGAAGTAAACCCGGGGCATTTTTATTTTGCTCTGGCCGCAGGGAGTGTTAATTACCGCTTCCGGGACTTTATTTATAAAACGGGTACAAGCTTCCCTAATCAGAGTTTATATTTGATCAGGGCAGGAATACGCAAGAAAGAACTTGATAATATTATTGTGACTGTTTACAATGGAAAAAAGCAGGTGTTCAACCCTTCATTATCCGACAGCAGCAGCCAGGCTCTGCAAAATTTAATAGGCATTTCCGTAGAAGGGCAATTGTATTTAAACAAGAATAATTATCTAACGGGCGAAGTGGCAAAATCATCCTACTTTAAAAATCCTGCGGAAGTGCAAAGCAATGCGGGATTGATTAGTAAAGTGCTGGATTTTGGAACGCATACCAATGAAGCGTATTGTGTAAAGCTCTTTAGCGATAATCCTTCTACAAATACAAAACTCACTGCTTTTTATAAAAAAGCGGGCCAATATTTCCAGTCTTTTAATTTATATCCCATAAATGTTAGCCAAGATGCCTGGATGGTCAAAGTCAATCAAAAGTTGTGGAAGAAGCAACTACTGCTGGAGGCATCAATTAGGCAAAATGGCTTTGAAAACCCGTTAGCTGTCCTTTCAATTTCAAACAAAACGGTTTTCAAATCATTCCTAGCATCTTTGAAAATTCCTAAATATCCTTTTTTATCTGTTGGTTTTTATCCATCATCACAACTTACCTTGACCAACGGTAATATCTTACAGGAAAACCAGTATAATACACTGAATATAGTTTCTAATTATAGCTACCGGCTGAATAAAACGGCAATGAACAGCAATGTAGTGTTCACTAAATTTTATAACAGCAGTAATGATACCGGATTTATATATTTTAATGCTTCCAGCCTTATTGTTGCCCAGCAGGTATTTTTCTCACAATTTTCTTTAACGACTAGCCTGGGTATAATCAATCAAAAAGCACTTTCGCTCTTTACCCTAGAACAGCAGTTAAGTTACCGTATGAATAAAAATATTTCACTGACCGGAGGGCTGAAATGGAACGAACTGAACCATACTAAAACACTTTTTGGTGCTAATACAGCCGTGGAAATATTTATTAATAAACTGGGGATGTTCCAGTTTCAATATGAAAAAGCATATTTACCCGGGAGCGGCGCTTTGCTGATTCCTGTAGATATGGGCAGGATGAGTTTTTACAGGGAATTTTAAAAATAATTCAAATGAAAAATGCTTTTTTCGCCGGTTTGCTTTTAATACTGCAAGGTTATGCCGGGGCACAGGTTACGCTACAGCCTATTTTGCCGGCTACCGGGTTGATACAAAAAACACAATTATGGAATATTGTATTGGTAAATAGTTCCGCTAGTCATTATAGTTGTAGGCTTGCCATCACGTTGTATGACAGGGGTACCAACCGGGAAGTATTATCGGCAACAAGCAGCGAATTTTTACTGGATGCCGGGGCAAAGCAACTGGATTTAAATTCGCTAAACCCTGTTCAATATAACTATCTTACGCAGGGGCAGGAATCAAAATTGCCAGGGTTGATACCCGCCGGCAATTATACTGTATGTTATTTGCTCACCAGCGAAGGCGACAAGGTTACCAACCTTGCAGAAGAATGCACGCCTTTTGATGTAGAACCGCTCAGCCCTCCCTTATTGATCCTGCCGGCAGATAGTTCTGTTCTTGAAACGTTTCCTGTACAATATTCCTGGATGCCTCCCTCACCGGATGGGATATTCGATGGCTTAAATTATGAAATACTGATTGCGCCAATCAATGATGGACAAAAGGCGGAAGAAGCCATACAGCAGAATCTGCCCGTTTTCTCACAAGCTGGCCTGGTAAGTAATTTTCTTACCTACTCTTTGACGTATCCATCTTTGGAAAAAGACAAATGGTATGCATGGCAGGTAATTGCCAGGGACAATAATAATTATGCCGGCAAGACCGAAGTATGGGTGTTTAAACTTTCTGAAAATCATAGTGCAAAAACGGGTGAAGGCATTCCTTATGTAAAATTGGAAAGTTCGTCTTCCAAACTTGCAGTAGCCGAAAACGGAATTATAAAAATTGTGGTTGATAATGATGCCGGCCAGAAAAAAATGGAATTTCAGGTGTACAGCTTGAACGGTAATAAGAAAAGGCAGTTCATTTCTTTTAAGGCGAAGCTCAGACCTGGCGAAAATTTTCTGCAATATGATTTAAGAAAAAAGTTTTCACTTAAAGAGGGTGAAACGTACCAGGTAAAGGCTGTTAATTTTCACGGCGAAAGCTTAAGGGGAACTTTTATTGTAAAGAATATTAAATAAATTATTTGCTGCTGCAGATATCTTAAATAATAAGGAACATGTTAAACAGACTATCAAAATACCAACAGGAAATTTCCCTGGCTTTGCTGTCATTATTTGTTATTTCCGGTTTGGTACCGTTAAAGGCAGATGCAATGAGGAACTTTAATTATGACCAGCCTGGTTATAATAGAAATTTTTATCAGCGTTCTTACTCTCGTATGGGAAGCTATTCAAATTATTTCATGAACTCAGGCAATGACAGAAATACTTATACCTCCGGCAATAGCAGTTTTACGTCCTATAAGGTAGATGCAGCGGATAAAGAACAAAAAATACAGGCGCGGGACAATAAAAATGAGAGGTTGGAGAGAGAGCCTTCTATTGGCGGCCCTGGCCAGCCTGAAATGGCGGGCTTTAAATCCGTAGGTGCGAATAATATGGTGGATTTATTTTCGGGAGATATGTCATACAATATTCCCCTGCTGGATGTAGGCGGTTACCCGGTAAATATTTTTTATAACAGCAATATTACAATGGATCAGGAAGCAAGCTGGGTAGGTTTGGGCTGGAACATTAACCCCGGTACTATTATGCGTAATATGAGGGGTATTCCTGATGATTTTAATGGTACAGATAAAATTACAAAGACGCTTTCTTTCAGACCGGATAAAACCTGGGGTGTTGGATTGGGGGGCGGTATTGAGTTTGATGGGTTGCCGCTTAGTCTTTCATCTAATTTGGGGATATCGTTCAACAATCAAAGAGGGATTGGGATGGAATTTGGTATAAACCCCCACGTTAGTATTTCCAAAAACATGGGAGATGATAAAACTGCCAGTCTGAGTATGGGAGTGGGGTTAAATTTAAGTTCACAGACAGGGGCAACAGTTACTCCTTCAATTGCTGTTCAGATGAAGGAAAAGGATAACACGGTGGGCACCCATGGTTCTGGAAGTTTGTCGGCAAGTATAAGTTACAATTCAAGGGTGGGTCTTCAATCATTGCATTTAGATGCGGAGGTGTCAAAAACAAAGACAACATTGCCTAAAGATGATGATGACCCTGTCAAGAGAAACCCAACTCATACAGGAACAATGGGTGTTCTTAGTTCATCTATCTCCTTTGCTTATCCTTCCGTTACTCCCAGCATTCGCACAAAGCTTAGCAGAATGAATATGAGTGCCAGCATCAAGTTGGGGTATGCCGCATGGTTTTTGCATCCTAATGTTACTTTCAATGGTTACTATAGCCAAAGCCGTGTGGCCGATGAAGACAAGGTAACCAGCTACCCGGCTTATGGTATCATGTTTTATCAAAAAGCAAACAACGATGAAAACGCCCTGCTCGATTTTAACCGGCTGCAGGATGGGGTTTTTACCAAAACAAATCCCACAATCGCCATACCTGCCTACAGTTACGATATTTTTTCTATTAGCGGTGAAGGTGTAGGTGGCTCGTTCAGGGCGTACAGGGCCGATTTGGGATATGTACATGATCCCACGGTTGCCACAAGGGACGATGCAGGAAAAGTGGGTTTTGATGTCGGTTTAGGCCCCCTTGCAGCTCATGCTGCCGTTAACCTGGAATATGTTTATTCTCCTGCCGTGGCGGGTTCATGGGCAGAAAATAACATAGCAAAAAATAGTTTACAGTTTAAAGAATCCGGGGGAGCTTACCAGTCGGTTTATTTTAAGAACCCCGGGGAAAAAACAATACCGGATATCAACTTTCAAAATGCAATAGGAGGAGAAGATTTGGTGAGGCTTAAAATGGCCAACTACCAAACCGGGTCGCCGGTATTGCTTCCTGTGCTGGAAAGGTTTGATAAAAGCAGGAATTATCTTGACCCGCTTAATTTGCTCGATCTTGCACGAAAAGGGCGTGAAAGAGATAAGCGGACACAGGTTATTTCGTGCCTAAGTGCGGAGGAAGCTGCAAGAATAGGGTTTAACACTACTATTAATTCTTATCAGGAAAATCCCAATACTGATGATGAGGGCACCCCTCTGCCGGCTCTGAAGAATAATGTGATTTTTGGGGACTGCTTAAAGAACTATATCAGGCATTTTAGCCGCAATACCGGCGGATCAGGCACTTCCGGGGATGATTACAGGAAAGCCCACCATATATCCGAAGTTGACGTGCTGGGTGGGGATGGGAGAAGATATGTGTATGGACTGCCGGTTTATAATATCAAGCAGGTGGATGCAACGTTCAATGTAAATATTCATAAACCAGGTACTATTGAGAATTATAAAGAGAAGCAAAAAATTAATTATACATCGGGGGATCATGGGGATGATACAAAATATAACGAGAATAATCAGGATTGGTCTATAGAAAAGGAGGAAATGCCCGCCTATACTCATTCTTTTTTGCTTACTGCCCTTTTATCACCTAATTATGTGGATGTTACCGGCGATGGCATTACGGAAGATGACATGGGCGATGCTATCAAATTCAATTATAGCAGGAAGAGCAATATCAAATGGAGAACACCGGCAGATAAGGAGCTGAATATGGCAGCCTATAACGAAGGGCTTAAAACCACCGACCAAGATGATAAAGGACATTATACTTATGGGGAAAGGGAGCAATGGTATTTATATTCCATTGAATCTAAAAATATGGTTGCCCGGTTTTATGTAAGCAAAAAAAGAAACGACAGCAAACAGGTGACGGGTGTGTCCGGCGGAATTGAGGGCAGCACTGATGCTGATTATGATCTTGATTTGAATAATGCTGAAGATAACAACACGAACAACGGTGCCATGTACTTGAGAAAAATAGACCTTTTTTCAAAGGCGGACCTGATAAAATCTGAACAGTTAGGCAAAACTGCAAAGCCGATCAAAACAGTCCATTTTGAATATGATTATTCTCTTTGCAAGCAGGTGCCCACCAATAATGGTAAGAATGCCTATTTTACCCCTGCAGGTGGAACCAGCTATAATATCAATGCCGGCCAGGGAAAACTTACGCTGAGGGCAATATACTTTACGTATAACGGGAATGAGCAAAAGGCTAAAAACAAATACCGTTTTTCTTACCCCGAAGATGCTGACGGCAATCCTGATTATGATTATACAGCCAATGACCGCTGGGGCAATTATAAGCCGGCTTCGGTGAACCAGGGAGGATTGTCTAATGCCGATTATTCTTACAGCATACATGAACTGAACCCGGGAGAAGCAGGCACTGTAAAAGGGAAAGCTGACAAGTATGCAGCTGCCTGGACAATGAATAAAATCATTTTACCATCGGGAGGCATTATCGATATTGATTATGAGGCGGACGATTACGCATATGTGCAGGACAGAAGAGCTGCTTCTATGTATGAAATTAGCGGCTTTGGCAATAAAGATAACCCTTCGCAAAGCGAAATACAAAACGGGCATTTGTATGACCCCAAATCAATAGTGCCGGGCGTTGGTCCTGGTAATTCCCTCCGGATATTTGAGGAATATAATTATGTATACATTACCGTGCCTGAAGCCGTTTCTTTTAATGCCTCTCATCCCGAAATAGAAGCTGCTGAAGTAAAGCGCCGGTATTTTAACAGCAAGACCAATCAACTGCTGATGAAGATAGCTGTAACCATGCCGGAAGATATATATGGTTCAGGCAGTGAGATAGTGCCGATGTATGCAGATATTGATGGTTATGGTGTAGTTCACTACCCTGAACTTGAAGGTTCCGCCACTGACAACAATGTCATCTGGGTCAGGCTCAAGCCATTAAAACAGCACAGTGCTATGGTGCAATATGCACTGCAGTTTATTAAAAACAGCTTGCCCGGAAAAGCTTACCCGGGATATAATAATACCGATGGGGGCCTTGCAGGTGTAATAACGGCTCTTGGAGGGATGCTGCATGCACTTAGCGAACTGTTCAACGGGGTGGACAATACATTAATGGGCAGGGATATTTGCTGGAAAACAGAAGAAGGTAAGTCTTTTGCCCGCCTTACCAACCCGTATTATAGGAAATACGGTGGTGGCCTGCGGGTGAAAAAAGTGACCATTAAGGATAACTGGAATAAAATGACCGGTCAGGCAGATTCGTACTATGGACAGGAATATAACTATACTACTACGGAAACACTTGACAACGGGCAGGAGGTTACCATCAGCAGCGGGGTGGCTTCCTGGGAACCTTCTATTGGGGGAGAAGAAAATCCTCACAGGGAGGCCCTCACTTATTACAACCATAATAAGGGAGGCCCGTTTGATTACAATTCAGTAGAACTTCCTCTTGCAGAAATGTTTTTTCCATCGCCTGTGGTTGGGTACAGCCACGTGGAGGTAAGTTCTATTAATAAGGTGAATGTAAAAAACGCAGTGGGGAAGACAGTTACTGATTATTATACTACCAAAGAATTTCCAACAAAATCGGATTACACGTACCTGGAAGACCGGGTGAATGGGGGGGCCAGCTTTCATGAAGATCCCACACTATTAAATATCCTGCATATCAGGGCTGGTAAATATTTCGCTTTGTCCCAGGGGTTCAGGGTAGTGCTGAATGATATGAATGGCAAGTTGAAAGTGCAGGCTGCTTATGGAGCTAACGGGCAGTTAATAAGCCGCACAGAGAATTTTTACAATATCAAAAAAGAAACGGACGATACATATTCTTTCAACCATGTTTTTCCCACGATAAACAAACCCGATGGGATCGTACAATCATCTGTTATCGGTCGTGATATCGAGATCATGATGGATACACGCAATCATAACTCGCAAACGATCAGCACCAATATTGACGTGAACATAGAAGGGCAGATGGTGGGAATATTTCCCGTTATCCTTCCTCCCATGCTTACTCCTGTATTTTTTGAGGAAAATGATTACAGGTCTGCCGCATTGCTGAAAATTATTAACCACTACGGCATCTTGGAAAGGGTAGAAAATATTGACAGGGGAAGCAAAATAAGCACTGAAAACCTTATTTATGATGCTGAAACGGGCAATCCCCTGCTTACCAATACGCAAAACGAGCATAATAAGCCTGTATACACTTTTAATTACCCTGCTCACTGGGCGTACAGCGGCATGGGACCCGCATACAAAAATATAGATGTGCTGTACAGCGGGCTTTTGTTCCGCAATGGCATACTTGAAAATGCATCGGCTGCAGGCGTGGATATGAGCTTATTTGAAAGCGGTGATGAATTGTATGTATATAGCGACAGGGAAAAAGCTGCATCTCCCGGGCCTTGCGATGAGGATGTCTGCAAACTAAAAAACCCGGCCAACCGTATCTGGGTTGTTGATGCAAAAAAAGGAGGAGGTATTGATAAAATGGTATTCATGGATGCCAATGGTAACCCTTATGAAGCAGATAATGTATATATGCGTATTGTACGCAGCGGTCACCGGAACTTTTTGGAACAAATGGTTGGGGCTGTAACCAGCCTTAACTACCCTGTGATAGAAGAGCCGTCTGGTACAAAAAGGATAATATTTAATGACGGTACCAAGATTATAAACACAACAGCCGCTTCGTTCAGCGACCAGTGGAAAGTGGATGACGTATTGTTTAAAATTCCTGATAACGATACAACAAATGCTACACCTCACCCTCCTTTTTATAAAGTATGCAGGGGAGATCAAATTGAGGAGTATTCAATGTGCGGTACATTCATATATGACCCAGGTTTTTCAGTGGAAGGAACCAGTGTATTTAGAGGCACACCTGTAAATAGTTCATGGTGGCGAAGTTCACGAAGCGATGGCTGTTCGTTACCACCACCTCCTGAAGGTAGAGGGTATCAATCACGATCTGATAAAGAACAGCTAAAAAGAAACCTGTCTGATTCCATACAACATTTGTCACGGGAGGAGCATGTATTAGAAAGCTGTATAAATGAACATTATGATTTTGTCGGACCGCTGAATAGAACCAGTGTTTGGGCGTGTTGTCTTGATGATGAAGTTCAAAATTCAAGTGCGCCGGTAGAGCAATGGATTGGATTTTCTTTTCCCTTATTTGTTAATGAAACCAAAACATATTATATAGGATTAGCCGCAGATAATGAATTCAGGTTAAAAATTGACGGTACTTTAATAAGGCATTTACCGGCAGACAACGGTGGCGGGGGTTATGATGTACTGAATTTTACAGTTTGGAATATTTATCCATACGTATTAACTGAAGGAAATCATATTATTGAAATGGAGGCCTTAAATAAAGGCGCAAATGCTGCATTTGGTGCAGAAATTTATAATAATACCTGGCAGGAGATAATTAATGCGGATCATTATAAAACAGACGCCAACGATATAACCAATAGTTTAAATACAATATTCACTACAAAAGATCTTGTAGGGCAACAATTCCAGACCGGTATCTATACCTGCCCGGATGGTTATGCACTTGATATTGCAGATGGTAACCCGGATCATTACAGATGTGTAAAATTGGGTACTGCTTGTATATCAAAATTTACCAACCAGTTTGTAAACCCTTATGTTGAAGGGATATTCGGCAACTGGCGGGTTGATAAATCGTATGTGTATTACGGAACAAGAAAGGAAACGTTAGGGGATATGCCCGTTGATACCCGTACGGGGGGGAGTATTACCGGGTACGAAAATTTCTGGAATTTCTCGGACAATCCAGATCCTGCTGTACTAAATTATCTTGAACGTAATAATTCGGCGGAAGCAAACAAGGTATGGATATGTAACAGTACGATAACCCAGTATAACCGTAAGGGATATGAAACAGAGAACAAGGATGCATTGGAACGGTTTAGCGCAGGCTTGTATGGTTACAACCAGCAGCTACCTGTGGCAGTAGCTAATAATGCCAGGGTAATGGAAGTAATGTATGATGGCTTTGAAGATTATGGTTATGATCCCGGAAATTGCCTGTTGGGGGATTGCAAGCCAAAACGCCATGCAGATTTTGGTGACATTGCAGCAAACCTGACCACACTCGAGAAGCATACAGGAAAGTATAGCCTGCAAATTGCGCCCGAACATTCAATTACTTTGAACGCACCTGTTATTAGCAAGGACGCTGCAGATGAACCTTACGGGTTTACTACAAATGTTACTACACAATCATGCACCAAACTGTCGATAAATAATGGGCCGGGGCAATCTCCGGGTACAGGATTTACACCGCTTCAGGATTTTCATACGCCTCCCTATCCTTTTCCTGACTTTCCCAATCCTACACCCGTCATTAATTTTTCAGGAGAGCATTATGGTCAGCATTTTGGCGAAATATGGACAGGCTATTTACTGGCGCCCAGTAATGGGGAATATGCTTTTGAGGTGCATGGAGATGACCATATCAGCTTAAAAATCTATGAAAACAACAGTGCCGCTATAAAATTTAACTTGGACATTGATTGGGATGCTGGTGGCATTACAACAGGAAGTGTTGTTCTTCAAAAAGGTAAGTCCTACAAAATCAAAGTGGTATCCAGTAACACTGAATGCTGCAATTATATTGCTATTGTAAAATGGAAAACACCGGAAATGATATGTGCAGGCCTAGATTATGATTTTATTCCAACAAAACATATTTATACAGAAACTTCCACCGGTCTGGAAACATCACCTTATGTTAGCAGCACTACCGTGCAGATTGATAAACCGGCGCAGGCACAGCCATCTGGCAATTTTCTCAACAGCAAATTCTCACTTCTCCAGGGAAAAACCATGGTGGTAAGCGCCTGGGTGAAAGAGGAAAAAGAATGTACTACAGCATCTTATGAAGAAAATGAAATAGAGATTGCCTTTGGGTCGGAAATATCGACATTTCAACCAAAGGGAAATATTATTGAAGGTTGGCAACGCTATGAAGCAGTATTCAAAGTTCCGGATGACGCCACCGATTTTTCCATGACACTTAGAAATACTAGTTCCGGTAATGTATATTTTGACGATATACGCATCCATCCCTTCAATGCGAACGAAAAGACCTTTGTGTATCATCCATTCAACCTAAGACTGATGGCCGAGCTGGATGAAAATAACTATGCCAGCTTTTACGAGTATGATGATGACGGTACCCTGGCAAGAGTGAAAAAAGAGACCGAGCGGGGAATCAAAACCATTAGTGAGACCAGGAGTGCCCTCCAAAAAGTTGAACATTAGAAAACAAAAACCAAGGTAAAATGAGTATAAGGAAATTACTGCTGTTTGCACTTGTTGTAACATCTCCTGCTGCCCGGGCGCAGGAAGCCGCAAAGATAAAGGAGGTGCTGACGGCCATCAGCAGGGTATATGATACAATGGATCATTTTCGCTTTGACGTGCAATATTCATTTACTACAGACTCTGCGAATGGAAAAAGAACGAATGACCAATTGCGGGGTACTTATGCTATCCGGGATAATAATGCGGCTTATAAGCTTGACCAGATGGAATGTGTCCAGAATGATTCCTTTTTTGTAGCCGTATATAAGCAGGATAAGTTCATCATTATCACAAAGCCTTTAGGGAGATCTTCTGCAAGGTTTTTCCCCCTGAAAAACGCGATAGACAGTTTAGTGAAATTGTCAGCAGACAAATATACCATTGTTACATCGGGAGATAACAATGCATCCCAAAAAATCAGCTTCAGGGCAAAAGATACAATGGAAAAAGTAAGTGTTTTTGACATTGAATATGATGGCAATACCATGCTGTTGCAATCTCTTCGCTATGATTATTTTGATTATGAGCGTACAGACCCAACCCTTGAAACTGAAAGCGCTACCGTTAAAAGAAAAAAACAAATGCTGATAGAACTTTTGCACAGCAGGTATGAAGTTTCACCCCCGGAGTTGTTTGATGAAAAAAAATACATCCGCTTTATAAATGGCGAATATGTTCCTTCCGGTGATTATAAAGGATATAAAGTGTATTATAGTGCGGCGCCGGTTACAGGGGGAAGCAAAAATTGATAGTTTGTATATTATATACGTAGATGTGTCATTTAAATGTTAATGCAACCAGCCTGTGTGTAGGCTGATACCTATACTAAAAAAAAATTTATGATACCGGGTATTAAAAAATGGTCAAAGCTCGTTTTTCTTTTGCTCATTATTGCAAAAGGTATTGCAGTTAAAGCCAGCGATTTGCCACAGGTGATGGTGCTTCGGGGCAGCCAGGGTGAAATTACTGAGGACGCCCAGCTTTTATTAACTGATCATAATTTTTCCAGTATGTCCGGCCAGATCATACAGACGTATTCTGTAAAAAATATGGTTTCGCTTGAAATAGATCCTGACAACATAGTATATATACCAAACGATTTTTCAATCACATTGAAACTCCACATAGAAGCTACAGGCGAAGCCAACGAGACCGTAGCAGACCTGGACCAGGATTTTACTGTGACATACAAGAAAGGAGCGGGGACAAAATATGATGCACGCCAGTATTATACATTTGAAAACGGGGTAAATGTTACGGTAACAATTGTGTCCGGGCTGCCTTCAACCTCGTCTGCTGATAGCTGGATAAGAAAAGTGCTGTTAATAAGAAACAAATTGACTGCTGACAGGGATTATGCATTTACCTGTACTCAAAAAATAGTCAATCCCCGCTTTGGTTTGGAAAGCGGGCAAGAGCTTTGGGGTGCTACTGAATCTGAAGATCCCCAGAACTGGGTTAGCCAATTTGGCGAGATTGTGGCTAACTGGAAAATAGACGAAGAAGCATCGGTTCCTGTTCCGGCAGAGTATGATCTGGAATGGGCATGGGTTGACGGCGGGGCGCTGAATGAATATAAGATCCCGGGTAGTGATCCTGTACGATATGATGCAGGAAAAATTTTTGATAATAATGCCACAAGGGTAACGATAACCGATCCCTATTACAAGATACCTTTATTGTATGATGTATATAATGAAGGCGATGCTTATCTGTTTATGAGGGTAAGGATGGTGCAGGTGCAGCATAACGGGCAGAGAATAGAAGGGCCCTGGTCATGGTTAGCAGGAGATGATGATTATGATGCCACCGCTGCCACTTATCATTTTCAATCGGGGGAGAGTTCTACCTGGGACCAAAATTGGTCATTAAACTGGCAGGCCACTACATCCTATGCAGAAGAAGGCAAAAGAAAGATCGTGGTGCAGTATTTTGACGGCACACTACGCAGCCGGCAAACCGTTACCAAGGATAATACTACGGACAATACGATTGTAGCTGAGACATTTTATGATTACCAGGGCCGGCCTGTGATACAGGTATTGCCGGCCCCTACCATCAATACCATCATTCAGTATGCTGAAAATTTTAACAGGGCTGCCGGTCACGATGGTTACCCTAAAGAGCTATATGACGCAATTACTGAGGGTGGGAATTGGTGTAGTAGTCCGGCGGCGGCGCTTACCCCGTTTGATAATAATGGCGCTGCCAATTATTATTCTGACCAAAACCCACTCGTGAATGGCAGCGGTAATCCCGGAATTCATAAATTTATTCCTTCCGCTGCTGATCCCGAAACGCCGGGATCCAGCTATCCCTTTACAGAAACAAGGTACACACCTGATGCTACGGGAAGAATTGCTGCGCAGGGTGGGGTGGGCCCTCTGCATCAGCTGGGCAGCGGGCATGAGACAAAATATCTTTATGAAACCGTTGATCAGGAAACCGAGCTGGATCCCCTGTTTGGTACAGATGCAGGGGATGCGTCCCATTATTTTAAAAATATAGTAAAAGATGCCAACGGGCAATACAGCGTAAGCTATGTGGATATGCATGGCCGCACAGTAGCAACTGCATTGGCCGGCTCCAAGCCGGATAATGTTGATGCATTGAAATCTTATAATGAAGAAGCTGTTCTTGTTAAAAGGAACCTGCTTAACCCGGAAACAAATATTGAACAGGGCAGGTCAATTATATCATCCACTGCGTTGGTAGTGATGACAAACAATGAAGCATATACTTTTAACTATACCCTTACCCCGGAGAAATTAAGAATGGCAAATTGTGATAATGAGAACAATGCTTTTTGTTATAACTGCATGTACGATCTCATCATTACCATTACGCCAGACTGCAGTGGTACTGACAATGCACCCAAGGTGCACACTTTTCAAAATATCAGTTTGCAGGAGCTTTCAACCGGCTGTGAAAGCATGAACTCCCCCGGGTTCAACGTAGAATTTACCGATATCTTATCAGAGGGCTCTTATATAGTGACCAAGGAATTAAGGATTAACAACCAGGCTCAGGATCATTACAGGGAAGATGTATTTATACCGGCCAATGAGTGTAAAACACTTGAAAACTTCATTCAGGAGGAAAACGATCTGTTTAATTCAAGCGGAAAGAATTGTGAACTTACCTGTGAACAATGTAAAACTGCCCTTGGTGGGAATTACGATAATTATACAGCCTATAAAGAGTCCCTTCTTGGAAAATTAGGAGACGGGCTGGAGACGGGACTAACAGACGATGAAAAGACAGCTCTGGAGCCGCAGATCAAAAAATCGTGGGAGATGGCTGTTGCAAGCTGCAAAAAACTTTGCGGCGAAACAGGGTCAGGGGAAGATTATATAACAGGCATGCACAAATTGATGGTGCTGGATATGATACCGGGTCGTGGTCAATATGCAAGATTTGACGGGGCGCTTGCTTATAATAATGACGGAGAAGCATTGCCGGTTAGTGAGGACGACCCGCCGCAGCCAGCTTATACGCAAAAATCATATAATATTTTCAATGAAAGTGATATTCCAGATCATGTGTACAGGGAGGGCGATATTTCATTAGTATCCGCTTCCCCGGATTGGCAGCATGGCTTATGGCTTAGTAGCAACGGTATGCCGCCTGATGTGCTTGAAACAAGTAATCCTTATAAAGACCCATTTGGACAAACAGACGCTGTAAATACTCTCATAAGTTCACCGGGATATACAAAAGAGCAGTTTGCATATAATTTTAATGACAGTTGGGGTGAATCATTGCTGCCTCATCATCCTGAGTATTGCAAATTGAGGGTGCTGGAAACCGAGTTGCCGGAAACCTACAGGTTTGAAGCAGAAATAAACAAAAAAGACAAGTGGGCAGATGTGCAAAGCTATTTTACCACTTCTAACGGCATAATTGATCATGACCCGTTTTTCACCGGGAATACAGCGGAAAAAAATGCGATGTTTGCGAAGATTAATAGTTATCCCTTAAACTACTCTGATCCATCTTCATCAACTATATGCGGCCAGATGCCTATCACCATGTGGCAATTGGCCTGTGCAATGGTGAAGTGCAGGAATAAAACATCGGAAGGGGAGGATGGTTGTCAGAATCCGGCCGTTACCTGCATACTGTCGCAGCCTAAAATGCCTACCGGTACTGAACATGCAGGTACCTGCCCCGATATAGATTATATATGGAAGATGTTCCGCACATTATATATGACCGAGCGGACCAAACTGATTGCGGGTTATTTAAATACTAAATGTCAGGGTCTTGTCCCGGACTATGGAAATACCCTTTATACAAATGGAGCAGATAAAATATATGATTTCCGGTTCCCGGACCTTACTGCTGTTGCAAGCGGCACAGGTAATTATGAACTTGATGAGTTTATTGATGATATCAATAGTTCTTCCAATGGATCGTCTATGGAATCTGAACATGGGCAGAATCTTATGGGTAATAATGCTGACCAAGCCTGCAGCGCCTATGCTGCCCTGTGGATCAACAGGCTGAAAGAATGCCCGCAGATAAGCGCACATCTTACGCCGGAAGTCGAGGATGATATCATCGGAAAATTAAAAGTCATTTGTACAGGTGGTTATGATGTGGTACATCCATACGGCGCCAGCAGCCTCCCGCCGGATCGCAATCCCGGCGCACCTTACCAAAGCTTCCCGGAAGTTATTCAGGCTTATCTTTCAGATTGGAGTATTTCTGTTACGGCAGTTTGCCATCCTTATCTTATTGATGCTCCCCCGCCTTATAACGGACCCGCGCTTACCAACAGCTATATTATTACCAAGCCATCTGAATGTGAGTGCGTAAGATTGCACGTTCTGCAACAGAAGTATAACGAAACTCCCGATTATGCCGGGTCGTCATTCAGTGATTATCTTGCCAATGAATATGGGACCATTATCAGCCAGGAAAACCTAAATACATTACTCGGCCTTTGCAGCAGCGACCCATCCTGTACTTTCCTGGAAAGCCCAATTACGTTACCGCCAGTATTGCAGTGCGACGGCCCGGTACATACCTGTATCAAATGCAGTGATTTTAATCAATTAATATCCAATTTTCGTACATTCATAGAGGATGTGAATGTGCCATTTATTAATCCTTCATCTGATGACGAAAAAAACTGGAACTATGCATTTACAAAATACGCTAATTTTGAAACAGGCTTTGCTAAAAGCTGGGTAGATTACGCCGGGTTCCGTCAAACATGCGAAGCAAATAGCTTATTTGATGCTGGTCCTATGGCGCGCCCTGTCCTTTTTGCAACACCCATAGCGAGTAAGCCTCGTAACAGCACGTCTGTTACTGCTACTACAGGACCTTGCCATGATTGGTTACATTTTCCTTCTACACCATCATTTACAGATATCGGGGACCTGGATGTTCCCGGGAATCAAATAACCGTAGAAGCTACTTTTTACAGAACTTCCTTTTTGTCAAATGGCGAGGCTACAGACGGTGATCTTGTAGCCAAGCATTATTCTCCAAGTGATGTCAATTACCTTTTGCGGCCAGGATATGGATCTATAACCACTACTAATGGATTCTTTTCTACCCCTTCAGTATGTGATTATGAACTTAACAAGATATACCATGTGGCCATGGTATACGATGGGAATACGCTTAAGTTTTACCGCAATGGATTTTTAATGAGCCAGGTAGCTGCAACAGGTAATTTATATCAAAATGATTACCACACGCGGCTGGGGTATTATGCCCCGCAGGTATCCAGCGAAAATTTCATAGGCTATATGAATGAAGTGCGTATCTGGAATGTGGCCCGTACGCAAAGTGAGATCAATGCTTATATGAACGCTTCATTACCCGATCCTTCTTCGCAGTCTGGCTTGCTGGCTTATTACAAATTTGATGACTTATCAAATAAGCAGGGGGATGCAACATGGGACGGTACTTTGGGGGGAACGGCTGCTATTAATGCCCAGGTACCTGATTGCCTTTTTATTCCGGATTCTTGTGATGTAATGCCGCTGACCTCAGAAACCTGTAATGGCTCACTGGGCGATCCCGTTGTCAATATTACTTTTGGTAGTGGCATTGTAAATCCCGGTGCCCAGCTTTCTTCTGCTGTGCCGAGTGCCTCCACTGATTATGACTTTGCAGATTATGCGACGGATACTCCTCCAGTTGCCCCCGTAGATGGAGATTACGCATTAGTAAATGAAGTGCCTGTTAACAGTGCCTGGTATACCGGGGCTAAAGATCATACAGGTAACAGCAATGGTTATATGGCCTTTTTTAATGCGGCCTCTGCGCCGGGCGAATTTTACAGGCAAACGGTTTCTGACCTTTGTCCCGGTACTACCTATGAATTTGCAGCATGGATTGCCAATGTTGTCAACCCGGCAGTACTGTCGCAGGCTGCATTTCCCAATCTTACTTTCAAAATTCTTGACCCGGCTACACAGGATGTGCTGGAAACCTACAATACCGGCAATATTCCCGCTCTTCCTGATACCATGTTGTGGAGAAGGTATAGTTTTTTATTCACATTACCTGCAGGCAACAGCTCCGTTACCCTTGTACTGGTAAATAATAATGCCGGTGGGGCCGGGAATGAAGGTAATGACCTTGCTATTGATGATATCACCTTCAGGCCCTGCGGCCCCCTGACCAATGCTTCTTTTTCAGACAGCAGCCATCTCGATTCCCTGATGATCAGCAGTTGCAGCAGTGTAAATCTTTATGGAGAAATTACAGGGGATTTTGAAGAACCTTCTTATCAATGGCAGGTGAGCACGGATGGTGGAGTAATGTATACAAACATTTCCGGCGCCACATCCTTAAGCACTACAGTCAATAACCTGTCGAACGGGCAATACATCTTCCGCCTTTTGTCTGCTGAGGCAGGCAATATCAATAGCGTTAATTGCCGGTTTGGGTCCAATATAATTGAACTTACTGTATCCGGTTGCAATATCACATCTCCCTGTGATTCACTACAGGATATCATTACTAATTTTCACCGGGACATACTCTACAATAATGTATCACATCCTGATGCAGGTGGCTGTGATACCACACACTGGAAATTCAATACCGGCGGGTGGTTCCAGGACTCCCAGCATCATTTGGGTGATTTTATACAAAATGGGATAATGCAGGTGCCTGATTCGCTTGCAAGCCTGAAAAAGCCGGACTTTAATTATATAGATACCCTGTGTATAAATAATGAATTTGCTGCCGAAGCAAGATTTAAGTTTAACTACAACCCGGCGCATGTCGGCAGCCAGTTTAATGCCCAGGATTATGGCATAACAGATATGGAGTTCTTTTTTAATAACCAAACCGGTGAAAACCCAACAGGGATACATTTTAATTTTTATAAGGAAAACCCCTCAGATTCCTGGATAAGTTTAAGAGAAGAAGGCGTAAATACGACCTTATACCCGGTTCCTGAAATTGCCACGGACCCTGCACAATGGCATGTTTACAGGCTTGAAGTGAAGAATAATGCCTACAGGTTGTTGATCGATGGGGTGCTGCGGAAAGTAATTCCTTATACGGGCACCCTCTCTATATTTAATAATTTTGCCATAGGCTCTTATGGTTCTGACCTGCAACTGGACTGGTTTAAATTATATGACAGCCATAATACACTCAAATATTTTGAAGACTTCTTGGGCTGCAATTCCTTTGCAATGCAGCATTTGCCAAGGAAATGCTATGCTTCCTGCCAGGATGAATTTACAGATTACTTTAACCAGGCAATGGGCACGGCATATAGCTTTTCCCAGATAGACAGTGTTTTCCTCGCTACCTGCGGAGCCCATGCCGGTGTATGCGTACCGCCGTCAGAACCAACCCTGTGCGGAACAAATGAACCTGTGAGCCCGGATATCACACCGGTATTACCGTCGCCGTGTGACGTCATTGATGATGCTATTGCAACAATAGCAGAAGAAAAATATAACCAATACCTGGAAGATAAGCGATATGAATTTGACAAGGCTTATTACGACAAATGCATGAGCGCCAAAGGCCATGAAACGTTCACCGTTGAATATCACCATAGGGAATATCATTACACATTGTATTATTATGACCAAGCGGGCAACCTGGTGAGGACCGTACCACCCCGGGGTGTGGATGCAAGGCACGGGGATGTTACTTTCCTTAATAACGTGAAAGTAGCTAGGGAAACAAACAGTGAAACCCCGGTGACGCCTAAACACACACTCGCTACCGATTACCGGTATAATACACTTAACCAGGTAGTGGAGCAAAAAACACCGGATGCAGGCATAAGCAATTTCTGGTATGACGTGCTGGGCAGGCTGGTATTAAGCCAAAATGCTGAACAGGTTAATATTAAGGACGGTGGTTATCATTTCAGTTATACCAATTATGATGCCCTGGGCCGTATAAACGAGGTGGGCCAGATAAAAAGAACCGTCGACAATAATCTTACGCCGGATATTACGAAGGACAAGGAGCTGCTGGCGGCATGGTTTGCAGATTGCGGAGAAAAAGACCAGATAACTTATACCGGGTATGATATTGAACATCCGCTGCTTTGGAATCCGCCGGACTACACATTGCTGGAACAGAAGAACCTGCGTAACCGGGTGAGTTATACCATGTATTTTGATGAGGGGGCGGACATGAATGAAGTGACGAGTAATGACGACCTGGGCATAAAAATATACTCGGGGGGAAAGGCGGCCACCTATTATTCATACGATATACATGGCAACGTGGATGTATTGCTGCAGCAGTATAACAACAATGTAATGATTAACAGCGCCAATGAATACAAGCGTATTGAATATGACTATGACCTTATCAGCGGCAAAGTAAATGAGGTTCGGTACCAGCCGGGAATGGAAGACCAGTTTTACCACAGGTATAACTATGATGCCGAAAACCGCATTATAAGCGTGGAAACCAGCCATGATAATATTGCCTGGGACAAAGATGCCCGCTACCTTTATTACCGGCATGGCCCGCTGGCAAGAGCCATTATAGGGGAAGAAAAAGTGCAGGGTATTGACTATGCCTATACGCTGCAGGGTTGGCTTAAGGGGGTTAACAGCAGTACCGTAAGCAGTTACGGCACCCATACCGGGATGGATATGGGAGGGGACGGGCTATCGGGACCATCAGCTTTGGATATAAACCCCGTGGCAACCGATGCATTTGGTTTTCACCTGGATTATTTTGACGATGATTATACTGCCATCAAAGTGGATAAGCAGCCTTTTGCCATAGTTCATCCTGCATTGCCTGCAACGAGCATAGGAGCATCCCTGTTCAATGGGAATATTGGCCGCATGGCTGTAAATATTCCTAAGCTCGGCAAATCAATGCTGTATAACTACCGCTATGACCAGCTTAACCGGCTGGTGGCAATGGATGCTTTTACAGGACCTGAACCTGACCAGGAAGACTGGACCCCCGCTGCCTATCCCGGTAATGCATACAAAGAAAGGATAAGTTATGACGCCAGCGGGAATATTACAAAGTATCTCCGGAATGGTGATAAGGCAAGGCCGGCGATGGATGATCTTACCTATACTTATTACGGCAGCACTAACCAGCTAAGCTGGGTAAACGATGCTGCTGCTGATGTGCCTCCCGGTTCGTATGGCAGGTATGGAGATATTAAAAAAGGGCAAACAGGCGGTAATTATAAATACGATGCCATAGGTAACCTTGTCTATGACCGGCAGGAAGGAATAAAAGAAATTGACTGGACAGTGTACGGAAAAATAGCAAGGATTTTAAAGGTGGATCCGCAAACCCAGGCAGGCAAGGCGGAAATAACCTATACATACGATGCAGCCGGCAACCGCATCAGCAAAACGGTGAACGACCTGGTAAAGAACCAGGTGTTATATACTTGTTATGTGAGGGATGCCAGCGGCAATGTAATGAGCGTGTATGAAGATATAGATAGTAAGGAAATGCGGCAAAAAGAAGCGCACCTGTACGGCAGCAGCAGGCTGGGTATTTTTGAGCTTGACCGGAAAGTTGACCCGCTAAACGTTGCTGATGCTGTCAATAAAATGAATACTTTTACAAGAGGCAACAAGTTCTTTGAGCTTACGAATCATTTAGGTAATGTGCTGGTAACGGTAAGCGACCGTAAAATAATGATGCTGCCCGCCAACAGCGGCTGCGGATCAGGTGCGGTAAGGAATGTGCTTGACCTGACTATAAGAGGCAACGAACCGGAATATATCGCGAGGGAAGAGATCAATTTCCTGCCGGACTTTGAAAGCGGGGTGGATGACGAATTTATAGCGCATGTTAACCCTGCGCTGGACGAGTGCCCACCCATAGACCCCGAGAATCCGCCGGCTGGCATTTACTTTATGGCTGATGTGATTACGGCTAATGATTACTATCCCGGCGGGATGCTCATGCCAGGAAGGAAGTTTAATACATCAAAATTAGTCAATGGCTTTAATGGCAAGCGATATGATAA
>JBEHYP010000059.1:0-22177 GCA_048498115.1 Bacteroidota bacterium
CCGCAGCACCCGGGTGCCATTCGTGATTTTATACGGTTTGCTTACAGGCAATTTAACCCCAAACCGCAATATGTGCTACTGATTGGACGCGGTGTTACCTCAATTGAGTACAAGCAAAATGAGAGTAACCCCGACATGAAGAAAATTGAAATGGTACCCACCTTTGGCTGGCCTGCATCGGATATATTGCTGGCCTGCGATCCCGGCACTTATGTGCCATTAGTAGCTATAGGGCGTCTTTCTGCAATCAACGGCACAGAAATCAGGAATTATCTTAACAAGGTGATAGAATATGAGCAGGTACAGGCTTCGCAAAGCTGTGCTATTGAGGACAAGGCATGGATGAAAAGAGCCCTGCATGTTGTTGGAGGCGCCAATGCACAGGAAGATATTGATTTTACTAATTACATGAATGGGTATAAGAACCTGCTTCAGGACACATTATTTGGCGGTTACGTGGAAACGTTCAGGAAGACATCATCTTCTGCCGTAGAACAGGCAAGCGGGGAAAGGATACAGCAACTGATAGATGACGGTGTAGGCTTTATTGGTTATTTTGGCCACTCATCTGCCAATACGCTGGCATTTAACCTTACCAGTCCGGATGTATTTAATAACCATGGCAAATACCCGTTCTTTAATATCAGTGGCTGCAGCGCCGGTAATTTTTTCACTTTTGACCCACTAAGGGCATCCGGTGGGTTGTCTATATCAGAAAAATATGTGCTGGCAGACGGCAGGGGAAGTATCGGGTTCCTCGGCTCTACACACCTGGGTATTCCCCCGATATTGAATGTGTACAACCTCCAGTTATATAACGCCATCAGTAACGATCTTTATGGAAGCTCAATAGGCAAGCAGGTACACAGGGTATTGCAAAACCTGGGAAGCAACCCCGGGGCAATAGATTTTTATACAAGGATAAATCTTGAAGAAATTAATTTACATGGCGACCCTGCGATAAAAATCAATTATTTTAAAGAACCTGATTTTGCCATTGACGATCCTTCTGTTAAACTTGATCCTTCTATTATTACAGTAGCAGATAATAACTTTTCAGTCAAAGTAAAAATAAGCAGTGTGGGAATTGCAGTAGGCGATTCAATAAGGGTAAGCATAAAGAGGCAACTGCCTAATGATTCGGTACAGGTTATTTTTAACCAGCTGATACCATCGCCAAGATATGCCGATTCGCTGCAGATAGCTATCCCTATCAATCCCATTACCGACAAAGGGTTGAATAAAATTACCGTTGTTGTGGATGCAGACGACAGGGTGCAGGAGTCATGTGAAACAAATAATACCCTGACAAAGGAATTTTATATCCTGGAAGATGAACTAAGGCCGGTTTCTCCCTACAATTATTCAATCGTAAACCAGCAGAATATTACCTATACTGCTTCTACGGCCAATCCTTTGGTTGGGCAACGCCAGTATAAAATGGAGTTTGATACCACGGCATTGTTCAATTCTCCATTTAAAAAGGAATATATCACTTCCGGATTGGGCGGTGTGGTTCAGTTTACGCCTAACAATATTACGTTTACAGACAGCACTGTTTATTACTGGCGCACTGCAATGGTGCCTGTGAACGGCGGCGAACCTGTATGGAATATATTTTCATTTGTGTACCTGCCCAACGGCGGAACAGGTTTTAACCAATCACATTTTTACCAGCATCAAAAAAGTGTTTATGGGAGCAGCATAGCGCTGGATAATGACAGGATATTCAGATTTAGAGAAGAAACCCGTAATCTCCAGATAACTACCGGCATATATCCTTATGTAGGGCCCGATAGAATTGCCATGACAATTGGTTTTGACAGGAGGGAGCAATATGGATGTAAATATGGAATACTGCAGTTTTATGTATATGATACTATATCGCTTGAGCCATGGCAAAATTATAATGGTAGTTCAGGAGCCGGAAGGTTTGGAAGCTGGCCTGTGTGCAGCACACCTGTAAGGTTGTTTTTTGAATTTCCTTATGATGATTCATCTTACAGGAGAAAAGCAATGGATTTTATTGACAGTATTCCCAATGGCATGTACTTCTCTGTTACGAATTTTAGCTCAACGGACAATACTACTTTTATTGACAAATGGAAAGCGGATACTTTAAGGCTCGGTTCAGGTAATTCAATATACCATAAGCTAAAGGCTTTAGGTTTTACTACGATTGATAGCTTTACCCGTAACCTTCCGTTTGTCTTTTTCTGCAAAAAAAATAGCAGTACTTTTTTACCTGTGCAACGTATGGGTACTACTGTTGCAGAGCAAATTGAAGCGAACATACCGGTCAACGTAAAATCAAAATCAGGTGTGATAGAATCTCCTGCATTTGGCCCTGCTAAAAACTGGGCAGCATTGCATTGGTGGGGGACTTCGGTGGATGCTACGGCCGGCGATACCACATCAATAGATGTGGTAGGGGTAAAACCAGACGGCACGCAAACAACGCTTGCCACGGTGCAGCCGGCATTAGATACTTCACTTTCGTTCATAGACGCAGCTGTTTATCCTTATGTAAAATTGCGGATGAATAATTCAGACAATGTATTTGCTACACCTATGCAGTTAAAATACTGGAGAATTAATGCCGATTATATCCCGGAAGGGGCTGTTGCACCTAATATTTTGTTCAATATGAAAGATACAGTGGAGCAGGGCGAGCCCATTAATTTTGCTTTGTCTTTTAAAAATATAAGCACAGTGGCTTTTGACAGCCTGAAGATAAAATTTGTGATTACAGACCATAATAATGTGCCACACACCATCAACCTGCCCAAGGGTAAGCCGCTGGTAGCAGGCGATACATTAACGGTGACCTACCAGATCGATACGAAGGATTATGCCGGTATAAATACTTTGTTTGTAATGGTGAATCCTGATAATGACCAACTGGAGCAGTACACTTACAATAATTTTATTTACAAAGATTTTTATGTGAAAGCCGATCTTACCAATCCGTTACTGGATGTGACTTTTGACGGGGTGCACATTTTAAATAATGACCTGGTTTCGTCCAGGCCCCACATTCTTATTAAGCTGAAAGACGAGAACAGGTTCATGGCACTTTCAGATACCTCCTTGCTGAAGGTAAACCTGCGCTATCCTGACGGAAGCCTGCACCGGTATTATTTCGGCGATTCCCTTACGTTTACGCCGGCTTCATTAAATGGCGGGGATAACACCGCTAGTATTGATTTTATTCCATCTTTGACCGGAGCGGGAGGAGATGAAGTGTATTATGAATTAATAGTATCTGACGGGCATGACGAAGCAGGGAACAAGGCGGGCAGCATAGAGTATAAGGTATCGTTTAAAGTTATTGATAAGCCAATGATAAGCAACCTGCTTAACTATCCAAATCCATTTACCACTTCCACTGCGTTTGTATTTACCATCACAGGAAGTGAAGTGCCGCAAAATATCAGGATACAAATACTGACCATAACAGGCAAGGTGGTAAAAGAAATTACAAAGAATGATCTTGGCAGTTTGCATATTGGCACTAATATTACAGATTATAAATGGGACGGAACAGACATGTATGGTTCCAAGCTCGCCAATGGTGTTTATTTGTACAGGGTGCTTACTAACTTAAATGGCAAATCACTGGATAAATACAGGGCAAGCGGGGACAATACCGATAAGTATTTTAATAAGGGCTATGGTAAAATGTACCTGATGAGATAGTTGGAATATTAATAGCTGGTCTCCAGCATGGATTTTATAGCGGCCCCGATTTTTTTAGAATATATGATTGTTCCTTTTGTATTCAGGTGTGTCCCATCGAAGAAAAGTTCATTTGTAAAATCGGTGTCATTTTCATAATGAAACACTTTTACTTTGTATTTGGCCGAAAAAAAAGAAATTGCCGAATCAATTCTAACATCTTTGCCGGCAGGCAAAGGCATATTAGGAAAATGGGGTTGCGGTGGATAAATCATTATCGGTACGGTTCCTTTTTTATTCAGTGCCTGTATTAATTTTTCAACCATGGAAATGCCTGCCTGGCAGGAAGTGTCGTCTTCTGCAAATTCATTCTTCCTTGAAATCTTAAGACTGTCGGCAAGCTTGTTAATAAAAAAGCCTTTGTAATTTATTCCTTCATTTTTTTCTCCTTTTAATTCTCTTACTATTGAGAGCTTATTGAAATCATCAAAACCTGTATATTTTAATACAGGAAATAATTTAAACAGCTGCGTGTGATAGTTCATTGCTTTTAATGCGCTATCCACCATAGGGTCATTTACATAAAAGAAATAGTAACAGGGGTTTTTAAAATGCACAGTGTCGGCTTTAAAATTGGCGTGATTTATAGAAAGTACTGTAAAATGCGGAGGCCGGTGATTTTGCAGGTAACTTTCCATAAGAAAGGATATTTCGGCAAGAGGGGCGCCGGCCATTCCTGCATTATATGTTTTTAGCGAAGTGACGGAATCTACATAATAAGGGTTAATGCCGCAGTGCACCCTGGAATCCCCGAAAAACACAGCATCATAATAGCTGGTATCTTTAATCACCACATCCAGTTTGTCGAATACAGGGCGCCAATATTTTTTATAATGAAAATCAAGAAATTCACCGCATATGAATAATACGGTAATAAGTGTAAATAATAGTATAAATAGTTTTTTCATTATTAAAATTGAAAATAAATAAAGCTTTCCCGGGTAAATGCCCCAAAAAGAATGATACACATTATTACAAAAATAAACCAGCATATATCCCAAAAGAAGTGCTGGTTCATATTATTTAAAGAAGGATTGGTTTTATATTCATAAAAAAAGGTGAACCCAATAAAAAATAAAAGAGCTGCCATTTCTATATTGCCTATACCAGTTTCTCCATAAAAAGAAGTGATGCCAAAACTAAAAGGCAGGGTGGAACGGAAATTAAATGATGCCCGTATAATTTCAAACGCCTGCATGACAGAGGGATTCCGAAAGAATACAAGGGCGTAAGCTACCAGACAATTGGTAATGATAACACCAATAATTTTTTTTGCCGGCCGTAATTTTTGAAATAAGAAGAATGATATAATAACGAATATTGCATGCAGTAATCCCCAAACAATATAGTTCCACCCGGCCCCGTGCCAAAGTCCGCTTAGTACAAATACAAGGAAGAGGGCAAACAGCATCCTGCTTTTTGTAGTTTTGCTGCCGCCTAACGGGATGTAAACATAATCCCTGAACCAAGATGACAAAGATATATGCCACCTTTGCCAGAACTCTCTTATGCTTTTGGAAAAAAGTGGCCGGTCAAAATTCACCATCAGTTCATATCCCATGGTTCGGGCGGCGCCCCTGGCAATATCCGAATAGCCGGAAAAGTCACAATATATTTGTATGCTAAACAAAAAAATGGCTGCTATTATATTCAAAGGGTGGTATTGGTGCGGATTATTATATACCACATTTACGTAGATGGCTATCTTGTCAGCGATAACCAGCTTTTTAAAAAAGCCCCAGGTCATCAATCTTACTCCATCCAGAAGATTAGCCGGACTAAATATTTTTTTTGTCTTTAATTGAGGTAAGATATTCTGTGGCCTTTCGATTGGCCCGGCTACCAGTTGCGGATAAAATAATACATACAACGCATATATGCCGATATGCCGTTCGGCCCTATAGTTTCCTTTGTATACCTCAATAGTATAACTCATTGCCTGGAAGGTATGAAATGACAAACCTACCGGAAGAATAAGTGAAAGAAGGGGAATGTGCGTACCGATCGCATTATTAAACCCGTCAATAAAAAAGTTATAGTACTTAAAGATAAATAGTATACCCAGGTTTGCAGCAATGCTGCAGACAAGCCATATTTTTTTATTGTTTGCTCCTTCAATTAATATGCCGGCAAAATAATCTACCGTAATAGTAAAAATAAGTATCAGCAGATAAAGCGGGATAAAATAACAATAGAATATACAGCTTGCAATAAGCAGCAATATCCATCTATATTTATGGGGCAACAGGTAAAATAATACCGTTACGAGCGGAAAAAAAATTAAAAATTCAAAGGAGTTAAAAAGCATGCTGTGCCTGGCTGTAGTTTTATAAGCAATGATAAGTAATATTGGAAGAATTGCATTACCTAAGAATTATAAAATATAAATTAGTTTAATATTAAATGAGCGGCATACTACAATTTCTATACTATTGAAATGCCTTACTTTTGCACATCAAAAACGGGAATCAGCTTGCCGGCATGGATAGCCGGCATAAACAACAGGCTAATGGTACAGTGCAGTAATGAAATGAAAACGACATGAAATTCAAGTGGATTAATTTTCTTCTTCTTTATATTTTGGTACCGGCAATCATTGTATGGTTTGCTGTGCATTCAGGAAGATGGTGGTGCCTGTTTGGAGTTGTTACGTACTTCACCGGTGTTATTATTTCAAAATTCAGGCAATGGATATTTTTGCCTATCCCGCTCTTTTTTACTTTATGGTACTGGTACACTTACGGGCCTTCACCATATGATTACGTTACTATTTTTTTTGCCTGCCTGCTGTGCGGGGCTCTGCTGAACGAAATAAGCAAAGGATATCACAGGTTTGTAAATAAAGTATTGCCGGAGCAGGTGAACAATTTTGAATATAATGAAAAAGTGGATGAACTCAACCGGCGGCTTGAACAGTTCCGCAGGGAACACCCCAATGAAAAACTTACTCCTGAAATAGTGGAGAAGATAAGGACAGAAATCTTCTTCTGATAAATAGTCCTTTAATACTCATTTCCCGAACTATTATTTTTTGCCGGTTTCTTGGTTTTGTCTTCCGGCTTTACTGTATTAGCAGGAGCTGTTTTGTTTTCTTTTTTATCTCCCGGTTTGGCAGGTGTTTCTGTTTTTTGTTTTACGGTGTCTTTTTTGGTAGCCGGGTTCCCGCTTTCTGTTGGAATCTCTGACTGGTTGTAATCATTTAAAGGCGCTTCGCTGTAATCATCGGCGGTACCATTCAGGTGATCTTCTGCCTGCAGGCTGTCTCCCTGTTTTGCCAGCTTGTCTAATGTTTCATCTGCGTACACAGGATCGTTTAAAAACGCTGACGGCTCTTCAAATTTCAGCTGGTTGCCATAAGGCAGTTTTTTATCTGCATACACTTTGCTCATAAAGTACCCCCACTTGGGCAATGCCATTTCATTACCGCCCGAAGTACCGGCATATATCCTTATAAAAGGATCATCGCAGCCTACCCATGTGCCGGCCAGCAGCTCAGGCGTATAGCCGATGAACCAGCCATCGGTATTATCATTGGTGGTGCCTGTTTTGCCTGCTTTTTCTGCAGGAATATCATAGTTATTAAGCGAGCGGCCTGTGCCTGACTTTACCACGCCCTGCATTAGTGTTACCATTGTATAAGCATCATTTTCATTCAGCACCTGCTTTGTTTCGGGGGTAAATTCCTGCAGCAGGTTACCGTTCTTGTCTTCTATTCTTGCCATAAAAACCGGCTCGGTATTATAGCCTTTATTGGGAAACATAGTATAAGATTGCAGCATTTCCAGCATGGGTATTTCTGCACTGCCCAATGCAATGGAAGGGTAGGGAGGAAGCTTGGTAACTACCCCGCAGCTTTGTGCAAATTCAATCGTTCTTTTCACACCGATCATTCCCATCAGGTGCCATGCTGCAGCGTTGAGCGATTTGGCGAGGCAATAAGCCATGGTGCCCCCGCCGCCGGTAATGGTTTTGCCCCCCAGCGTCAAAGGCCCGCCGGAAATATAAGTCTGCGGGCCGTAGCCTGCATCCTGCACGGCAATGGAATATAATAAAGGCTTGAAGGTGGAGCCAACCTGCCTTTTTGCGGTAATATGGTCAAATTTGAACCATTTAAAATCAATGCCGCCCACCCAGCATTTTACTTCACCGGTACGGGGATCCATGGCAGCAAAAGATGTTTGCAGCAATTGCTTGTGGTATTTGATGGAATCCCTTGGCGTCATTACAGTATCTAATTCCCTCTTGGCATTCCAGGCAAATACTTTCATTTTTACCGGCTTTAAAAAAGTAGACCTGATGTCCTTTTCATCCATTTCTTCTTCTTTCAGCTGGCGCCAGCGCTCGCTGCTTTTCATGGCAGCTTCGATCACGTTTTCACGCTCCTTCCACATCTTGTCGGCACTCCCTTTCAGCAGGCTGTTCAGCTTTTTTTGTATTACCGGCATATGCTGCACCACTGATTCTTCTGCATATTGCTGCATCCTTGAGTCAATGGTGGTATATATTTTTAAGCCATCACGGTACAGGTCATAAGGATCGCCGGTTTTTAAATTGGTGTGGCTTTTACACCACTGCTTTAATTTATCGGCAAGCACTGCCCGGAAGTAAGGTGCAATGCCAACAGATTCATCCGGCTTTTTATAATTGGTGATGAGCGGTTTGGCTTTTAGTTTCTCAGTCTTTGCATCATCAAGATAACCGGCATTCCTCATCTGGTCAATCACCGTATTGCGCCTGTTAAGCGAAGCGGCAGGGTGGCGGATGGGATCGTAAATAAACCCTTTTAACATGCCTACCAGCACGGCAGCCTCTTCAATGGATAGCTCGGCAGGTTCTTTTTGAAAATAAGTGATGGATGCATTGCGTATGCCGTAGTTGCTGCCCCAAGGCGCCCTGTTGAGGTAGAGGGTAATGATTTCTTCCTTTGTAAAATTCCGCTCAAGCTTTACGGCTACGATCCATTCTTTTATTTTTTGAAAACTTCTTGTAATGATATTCCCCTTACCCTGCTTCAGCATCATCTTGGCCAATTGCTGGGTAATGGTGCTGCCCCCGCCCTGTGAGCCGCCGGTGAAAATAGCCCTTGCCACTGCCCTGCCATCAATGCCGGAGTGCTCATTAAAGCGTTCATCTTCGGTTGCTATCAAGGCATTGATCACATTGGGCGAAATTTCGCTGTACTTTACTTCGCTCCGGTTTTCTGCATAATACTTGCCCATCAGCTTTCCATCGGCACTGTACACTTCACTGGCCAGGTCGGCTTCGGGGTTTTCAAGATCTTTTAAGGAAGGCATTTTTCCGAAAAGGCCAAAATTGGCCGCGGTAAACAACAGCACTACGGCCAGCAGCCCATAGAAAAAAACGCTCCACAATATTTTTACAGGTTTCGTCATGTTTAAAAAAGTTACAGGATTTCTTAATGGTTAAATTGTTGAATGGTTGAATTGTTGTTTAGTGTTTTTTTGATTACAATGTTCTGATAACAATTAAACAATATAACCATGCAGCAATACTAAAAAGTTTATTTGATGATGCCGGGATACTGCTTATTCAGCAGATTTTTATAGCCTGCTACATCCTTTGTGTTTTTCAGGCGTTGCAGGTTTTCATCATCTATCAGCATAAAAGAATATTTATTGGCAGGCAGCCATGACAGTTCTTCGGGGGCTGCTTTTTTTATTTTATTTAAAAATTGCAGCGCCTCATCTGCGTTGGGAAAAGAGGCAAACACTATCAATGCATGTTCTTTGTCCACAGTATCTTTTGTCACTGACAATTGCGCTTCCCTGTAGTAATCTGCCGCATACCTTGCCATTGCATTTTTTGATTCATTTATATAAGTAACGTCCACTTTGTCCAACAGCATAATCACACTATGCGGCGCCGCAGCATTAAATGTGTAAGGGCCGCTTACTACCGGCGCCGGGGCTTTGGTCACACTGTCTGCCAGGCTGGTTACAGGCGGTAGCTGTGTGGCAGCCCGCACACTGTCGAAAAGCCTGGGTGATACAATAAGGTTTGAATCATTTCTTACCATCGGCTTTCGGTCGTTTACTACTATCGGTTGGTCATCCGTCATTCTTGTTACCTGCAGCTTTGTAAGATAGTCTTCTATTTCTTTTCTCCTGCCCAGCACATCGATCATCGTTTCTGCTTTCGGTTTTAAAGCAGATTTGGGGTAAAGCGTAATGATACTTTGCAATACACTAATGGCAGTGCTGTCGTCTTTTTGTTTAATGTGATATACGGCTTCTATATACAGCAATTGCGGCGTCCAGTAGCTGTTGCCATAAAGGCTGTCTGCTTTTTTCTTTTCTGCCAGCGCTTCATCAAATCTTCCTTCGATGAACAACGTGTAAATAGATTCATATTGTTTGGTGGCTGCCGGATCCTGCGTTGCTTTTTTAGGATCGGCTACCTGGCTGAACATTTTTGCCGCATTGCTGCCGGGGTATTGGGTATTCACTAAATTTTTATAATAAGCGGCTTTATCCGGCATTCCCAGCTTGCTGTAGCAGAAGGAAAGATTGAAATATATTTCACCATTGTACAATGAATCGGGAAAGCGCTTCAGCGATTCATTATAAGTGTTAATGGCTTCTCCGTAATCTTCCAGTTCCTGCTGGAATAATTTACCGAGCGCATACATATTTTCGGCAATGAGTGCATTGCTTGCCAAAAGCTTTTCCGGCGTTAACGGAAGATTTGACATTAAACCTTCATAACTCAAATCTTCAGGCTGGTCAGTTTCGGTCTTTCTGTCTTTGTCTTTTCCTGCAGTTTTCCCGTTTTGTGCCTTATCCTCATCAGGCGAAGCAACATCATCAGGATTGCCCATCGGCATCATACCCTGGTTATCGTTCCTTGCCACATCGGTTGCACTTTTCCTGCGCCAGTTATCAGTATTGCTGCGCTGCCCCCATTTTCTTTTAAAGTCGCTGAAGCCCTTTGCTTTTACAGAATTATTATAAAAATACCAATCGCCGCTGCTTTTATCGCTGCCTGCAAAAAGATCTCGGGGTTCGTTTTGGTCTTTATCAAAAGTTATCATATCGGCAGCGCCGTCCGTATTGCTGTCATCTGCCTTCAATCCTCTTTCACGGCGGAGCTTTTTAGACATCTTTTTTACAAATGCTTCCCTGCCTGCAGGATCCATGGCAGCAACCCGCTGCAGGCTGTCTTCTCTTTCAATGATGAATATTTTTTCTACAATTTTTGAAAGAGCTGTTCTGCGTGCCTGTATTTTTTCCAGGATATCATTCAGTGTGGTGTCACCAGACTGCAGGCTGTCGTACATTCTGAATGCTTCTTTATATTCCTTCCGGTTATAAGCTATATCTGCCAGCTGCAAAAAAGCCTTGTTTTTATAGCTAACATTGTTTTCATTGAACTGGAGACTTTTGTTGTACAACCCGATTGCTGTGCCGGTATCTGGTTTTTCCATCGCCAGCTGGGCGGCGGAAAAATATATCACATCCCTGTATGGTTCAAAATTGTCTTTTTTGGCCAGCTTCAGCAGGTTATTGATGCCATCGTCCAAATCTTTTGCATTATTGCCTTTCTTCATCTTGGCATTGTTCATCTGTGCATGTATATCCATCAGCGCATTGGTGGTATGCTCTGATGATTTGATATAATATTCCCCTGCCTTGTCAAATTTTCCTGTCAGCTCGTACAATTGTGCCAGTAAAAATTCTGATCTTGAAAGATCTTGTTTTGTTTCAGCGCTGGTGAGCCCTTTTTCAAGATATACAGCAGCGCTGTCATAAATTCCCTGTTTAAAAAACCAGTAGCCGTTTATATCGTTCAGATCATCCACCAGGCGTTTGGGCAGGTTGGGATCATTTTGTAAAGTGCTGATAAGCCCTGCAGCGTCTCCCATTTCATCCTGTTCTATAAAAGTGCGTACCAGCCAGAGCAGGGCATCATTCCTGCTGGGCGGCTGCGCAGCTATTTTCTGAAAAATGTTTTGCTTTTCCTTATTGGCAATGCTGATGGTTTTGCCTGTTGCGTCATCGTTGGTGCCTACGATCCTGTTATCATCTTCATCTTTTTTGCGGGGAAAAAGATTGTAGTTGATAAATTGAAAAGTGGCAGCGGCAGTATCAAAATCTTTCCTGAAAAAATATGCTTTGCCCATCAGCAGGTACATATTGTCAATCCAGTCATTCCTCAGGTCATGCAGTAAAATACCGGCAGTGGCTTTAAGGATAACAGAATCAAGATCTGTTTTTTGAGCGGCGGTGTTATCAAGCGTATATGGGTAATAACTGATCAATTTGCTGTAATCGTCCTGCTGCTGGTCTTTGGCCCTTTCCAGCACCAGGTTTATTTTGTTACTGGCATTATATACATAGTTGAAATGTGTAAAATTATTTTGCACCACCCGGCGGTATAAATTGAATTTTTTTTCCGCCATTCTTTCAGAGGGTAATTTCCTTTCAGCAAATTTTTCTGACCTTTTTGAGGAATCCAGCAGGTTAAGCGTCCAGGTAGGGGATTGGGCAGGGGCTAAAATGGTGAGGCAGAGCAATATGGATATTGTACAAAAAATAATCCTGTTGAACATGGGTATATAGGCTTATAATATGCGCTAAATATCGGATATTTTCAGCAAATATTGCCCCGTTTCGCAGGCGTTTCTTAATTTTAACACGGAATAAAAAATATATTACAAATGGATACCAACAGCACACTCAAAAGGTTGCGAAACCGTTACAGGCTGGTGGTAATGAACGAGGATACTTACGAGGAAGTGGTGAAATTCAGGCTCAGCCGCTTTAGTGTGTATATCGTAATGAGCAGTATTTTCGTTATACTTACAGTATTAACGGTGGCGCTGATTGTTTTTACGCCAATCAAATACTATTTGCCGGGAGTAGGGTACGGCGATGCCAAGCAGGTGAGAGAATACCGGTCATTAAAGATCAAGACCGATTCGATAGAAACGGCTTTAAAATACAGGGAAAAATACCTGAACGATCTGAAGAAGGTGCTGGCCGGTGAAACGGTGAAATTGGACACCACCAGCCTGGAATTACCCAAGACAGAAGAAGCCGATGATGAGTAAGTTCTATCCTTTGAAAAATATATTAAACTGAAACCAAATTCAAATCTATGTTTACCAAATCAAAAATCAACGAAGCACCTGCAGGCAGCACTACTATCATAGGAGCCGGCACTATTATTACCGGTGATATTGAAAGCGGTGGCGACATAAGGATTGATGGCACACTTACCGGCAACCTTCATTCAAAAGGAAAGATCATCATTGGCAGCGATGGCGTAGTAGACGGCGATATCAATGCCGTTCAGGCCGATGTTATGGGTAAGGTAACGGGTACTATAAGAGTAAAAGAATTGCTGCAGCTGAAAGGCAAAAGTATTGTGTGCGGGGAAATTTATACCGGCAAGCTGGAAGTGGAGCCTACCGCCTCTTTTAACGGAAATTGCCACATGGGCGCCAGCGTGGTGGAGCTGATGCCGGAACTGGGAAATGCAGCAGGTAACTAATCAACAGGAAGCGTAATGAAAAAACAGTTCAGGGAACTTATTCCCCTGGTATTATTGTTTATTGTATTTAATAATTTTTTTCTTTTTGGAAAAGAGTGGCTTGCAAAGCACAGCCTTGATTACCTCGTTTTAATTATTGCCAATTCATTGTTTTTTATCGTAAGCGTGGTGGTGTATATGATGCAGCGGAAAGCTGTAAAAAACAGCAACCCCAATGTATTTGTAAGGAGCATAATGGGTGGCACCATGCTTAAGATGGCGGTATGTCTTATTGCCGTGGCTATCTATGCATTTGCATTTAAAAGCAGTTTCAGCAAAATGTCGGTATTTGCCGCAATGTTTTTGTATTTTATTTACCTTGTTGTGGAAGTAAGGTTAGCGACTAAATTGAACAGGAAAAAAAATGGCTAAGCAGGAAGCTCCGTTACAGCAACTGAAAACATATCTGCCCGAAGGAAGTTTTGAAGATGTTTCACATTACCTGCTGCATTATAAGGTGCACCTCACGATTACCCGTGAGCGAAAAACTGTGTTAGGCGATTACCGCAATGCCCTGCCCGGGAAAAACCATCGCATCAGTGTAAACGGCAATCTTAATCAATATGCTTTTCTCATAACATTATTGCATGAGCTGGCCCACCTGTTTACGTATGAACGCTTTGGCCACAAAGTACAGGCACACGGCGCTGAATGGAAAAATGAGTTCAGCAAGATACTTGCGCAGTTTCTATTGAAAAAAATATTCCCGGACGATATTCATAAAGCACTGCTCAAAACATTGCAAAACCCCGTAGCCAGCAGTTGTGCCGATGCTTCATTGCTAAGGGTGCTTCACCGCTATGATAAAAAAAAGGAAGGTGTAACGCTGGTGGAAAGCCTGCCTGAGGGAAGCTATTTTAAAATAAGCGATGGCAAGGTTTTTAAAAAAATGGAAAAAATAAGAACAAGGATACGCTGCGTGGAAACAGCTACCGGCAAGATATATTTATTCAGCCCGGTGTACGAAGTGGAGGCAGTGTCCCAATCATCCCTTTAATCGGTATCTTTCAAAAAAGAAAGTATATCGCTTTTTTTCCTGAGTGAAATGGGGACGGTGCTGCCGTCTTCCATTTCCATGTACGAATTCCTGCCGCGGTAATATTTTTTCAGGTATTGGGTATTGATGATCCATGAATGGTGCACCCGTACAAAATTGGAAACGGTAAGCAGGTCTTCAATTTCTTTTAACGTCTTTGTGGAAGTAATCTTTTTTTTGTTGCTGAGGTACACGGTACTGTAACTCCCTTTTGCTTCGCAACGGATAATGTCATTGCTGTTGACGAACTCAACACCATCCGCAACCGGCAGCCCCACTTTATAATTACTCCTGTTGAGCTTAAGCTCTTTCAGCACTTCGGTTATCTGGTGATGACCGGCTGCTTTGCTGATTTTTTCAACAGCCCTGCCGGTGGCCTCCTTTAATTCAGCAATGCTGATGGGTTTTAGTAAATAATCTGCTGCATTGTGCCGGAATGCCTTTACCGCGTACTCATTAAAGGCGGTAATAAAAATTACCTGGAAACTATATCCTTTTAATGCTTCCAGCAATTCAAATGCATTGCCCCTGTTCAGTTCTATATCGAGATATACCAGCTGGGGGCCGGTTTCTTCAATCAGTTTTATGGCATCAGGTACATTCTTTGCGTTGCCGGTAAGCTTAACCTGGGGACAATGTGTTCCCAGGAGTGCCTGCAACAATTCAATATTTCGTGGTTCATCCTCGATGTGTACTGCCGTTATCATACGCTTGTTTTATATGGTAATTGTAATATCACTTGTGTGCCTGCTGCCGTACCATCTTCATTATAAAGATCTTTTATTTCTATTCCTGTATTAATATTATCTGTTTCAAACAGCTCCATTCTTTTTTGAACGATATCAATACCATAGCTTTTATGCTTGGTAAAAGTGCTTTCATTGGCTGTCGTATGGGTTCGTCCTACACCATTATCGGTTATTGTACAGGTTATTGTTTTTCCGTTCAATTTAAAATGAATACTGATAATTCCTTTTTTATTTTCAAGCGATTTAATTCCGTGCCTTATGCAATTCTCCACTATTGGTTGCACCATCATGTTGGGAATTAAAATTTTACCGGCATTGATTGCTTCATCTTTGGTGATGCTGTATTCAAATGGCTTTGATAACCTTAGTTGTTCAAGATATAAATAATCATTCAGGTATTCCATTTTTTCCCGGAGGGGGATAAAATGATGGGCAGAAAGCTCCAGCGTTTTCCTGATAAGGCGTGCAAACTTTACCAGGTATTCGTTGGCATCAATTTTATTGCCGCTTACAATCAATTGCTGGATAGAAGTGAGACAGTTGAAAATAAAATGCGGGTTCATCTGGGAACGCAGGGCAGTTTGTTCCAACTCTGCTATCCGGGTATTCAGAGCTGTTTTTCTTTTTTCTTCTTCCCTTATTTTTTTTATTCTTTTAGAAGTAATCCAATAAATAATTCCTGCAATCAGCAATATTGCCAATAACCTTAGCCAGTTATTTTGCCACCAGGGCTTTTCTACGGTTATAGTTAATTCCTGTATAGAAGATGAACGGTTTTGATTGGGGATAACGGCTTTCATTTGGAGGTGATAAGTGCCGGGGCGAAGGTTTTCTAACGGCAGCTCGGTATTGGTAGTTATATGCCATGCCGTGTCGTTTTTGTCAAAGCGGTATAAATATGATATTTCCAAACCTGAATTAAAAGAGATAGAATTATATTTTACCAGTATTTCATTGTTTACGTAAGGAACAGAAATGCTTTTGATACCCTGGGTATCTCTGCTGTTATAATGGATAGAACTAAAGTACAATGGCACATTGTTATCCGAAGCTGTAAAAAAATCTTGGATATTTTCAACGCAATAAAGCCCGGTGTTTGTAGCGACAAATACATTTCCCTGGTATTCTGCCAGGTCGTTGATTACAAGATTATAAATGCCATCTTTTTTGGCAATATTCTGTATTGTGTATTTTAGAGGGAAATATGAAGCAAACGTAATCACCGACAAGCCCTGAGGTGTCGCAACCCACAATTGATTGCCAATAGGCAGCAAACTTTTTATTTTATTATTAAGTAACCCGCCTTTTTCTGTTATGGTGCCAATAATTTCGGAACCTTTTATGAGGACAATGCCTGTGAAACGACTGCCAACTGCCAAAATACCATTTTGTAATTGCCGTATATATACCGTGCCTCTGTCAAGTGACTTATCTTCCGGGTGAAACTCTTCAAACTTATGGTTAGTTTTATTTAACGTATAAAGCCCGTCATTCGCAGCACCCCAAACATTATTGTCTTTATCTACAAACATGTTCCCGGGTTTAAAAATGGTATTGTCCATTTGGGTCAACACAGACGTAGGGCAGGGGAGTTTTCTGGAGACTTTTTTTATGAATGAAGTGGTAAGAGGTACTGTTGCATATACAATATTGCATATTAAATCTCCATTCTTAAACTTACCAAGCTCATAGGGAGTATTAATTAAATAGATGCCCTTAAAATCGCTGGTCATTTTTGAAGGCCCGCTTATGAAAGTTCCGTCATTAGCGGAACATGCAATAAAAAGATTGTGTTCACTATCTGTAATTAGATGGTCAATGGCGATATTATTTTTATAAAGTATCAGCGTATCACATTTGTTTTCAAGTTTATGTAGACCTTTCTTTGTTGCAAAAAAAAGATTCTTGTCCTGGTCATTTAAAAGTTTACTTACTTTCAAATTCACGGAATTTTTTAAGCGCCATACATTCATATTTTTAGTATAATAAAGCCCGTTCTCCAATGTTGAAAACCAATACCCCCTTTCATAGTCAGCAGTAATGCCGGTGATGCTTTTGTTCTCAATTACCAGTTGTGTAAATGCCTCATTAAAATCAGGGCTTAATAACATTGCCCCTGCCTGGATCATGCCGGCACAAATTTTATCCTTTATCTTACAAAGCGATAAAATATTGTTTGGAAGTTTTTTTATTATATACGAGCCGTTTTTATTCAGTCTTATAAGTATATCGCCGGCAAAAAAATAAATAATATCATTACTGTATCGCAGGCAACCGTAATGGTTATAATTTCCCATTTGCACCGGAATGTTATAAATTGATTTTTCCCCGTTACTATTAATTATAATCTGCAGGAAGTCAGAGTGGAAAAAATTATACCTTCTCCTTTTTGCAAAAAAAAAGTTTTCTTTCACCTGGTCTATCTCGTAAATAGAAGTATCCTTCTCGTTGTGTTTTTTTCTTATATCAGAATAAGAATAATCTGTAATTGTTCCTTTATTTGAAACAATGTAGTTATAATAACTACTTGAATTTAAATGGATATTTTCGGAGTCATCTACATAACTATCGGTAATATTGATTTCTGCCGATTTCGTGTTTCTTTGTATATACGAGGTTATGCTGTCATTGTATTTAAAAAGATAAATTTTCTCATTTTCAAAGTAAGCTAATTGAGCTTTTCTTGTGAAAAACCATATCCTGCCTTTGCTATCTTCCCGGATTTTGAAAATAACATTATCAGGTAAATTAAATGTTTCAAATTTATTTCCATTATACCTTACTACTCCATAATCAGTCCCTATCCATATAAAATGCCTCGAATCTTCAAAAACACAATAAGTTTCATTGCTTGGCAGCCCTTCTTCCTGCGTAAAATTTTTGAAAATGAATTCTTTTTGCTGGGCTGATACTACGGAATATATCCCGGCAAAAAAGCACAATAAAAACAGGACCTGTTTCATCGCTTTAAAGATAAGGGCTAATGTGCAATTGTAAAAAGCGGCTGCAGGACGGGAGCAATAATAGTTAAAGTAAAAAGTTGCAGTTGTTGCCAAAAAGCATGCAATTGTACCTGCATTATTGCAGAAAAAAAATATAAAATTTACCTGTATGGCTTCGTTTTAGATTTGCTTCAGAAAAACACAAAAAGCAGTCCATAACAATAGTTATCTTAAATATATTCAGCCTTAAAACCTTGCCTTGTCATTCAGCAGCACCATATGGTGCTGCTTTTTTTATGCTGAATTTCTTCCTGCATTAATAATGCCGAAAGAAGACCGCACCACCAATTTCTGCCAGGTATCCTTCAATGGTGATGGCACAAGATTATCTTCACTTTCCCTTATATTCATTAGCGCATATTGCTGGATGGTGAGCAGCGGCAGTACAATTCTTTCCCTCATGGCAATAGATAGCTGGTCCACCGGGTAATCGTCCATCAGGTCTGCATGGCCGCTCAGCTTCAGCAGGTACTGTTTGGTCGTAAGGAATTCTTCATAAATCGTATTCCATATTTCACCGTATTTTTCATCTTCTGCCAAAAATGAGGTTAAGGGAAAAAAGGATTTTTTCATCACCATCTCACAATTGTCAAGCAATGTTTTAAAGAAAAGGGAAGAGTGGTATAATTTCTTTACTGCTTCAAATTTTCCTGCTGCTTCTATCTTTTTCAGGGCTGTGCCCACGCCATAAAAGCCGGTTACATTTTGTTTGTTCTGTGCCCAGGCGCCTACATAAGGAATGGCACGAAGGTCTTTCAGCGAAAGCCTGCTGTCGCTGCTCCGCTTGGCAGGGCGGCTGCCGATATTGGTTTCCGCATAAAATTTCAAAGGGCTCACCTGTGATAAATAATCGGTAAAATAGGGGTGGTTTTTTAATGCACTGTATTTTTCGTAGCTGGCTTCCGCCAGCTCCTGCAATAATGCTTCCTCTTTATCATCCAGCGTGATTACCCGGCTGCTGAACAAATCGTTTGATATGCCTGCGTTCAGCAATTGCTCAATATTATACTGCGCTGCATCAATGGTTCCAAAATTGGAGCTGACTGTTTGCCCCTGTACCGTCAGTTGTATTTCCCTGTTGGAAATATTCTTTCCCATTGATGCGTAAAACTTATGGGTCTTGCCGCCGCCCCTCGATGGCGGGCCGCCACGGCCGTCAAAAAACACCACTTCAATATTATACTGCCTTGAGATGGCTGTTAACTCTTCCTTTGCTTTGTAAATACTCCAGTTGGCCATCAGGTAGCCTCCGTCTTTGGTGCCATCGCTGAAGCCAAGCATAATAGTTTGCCGGTTATTTCTCCGGGCAAGATGCGCTGCGTATTCTTTATTGCTGTACAATGCCTGCATTACTGTGTTCGCATTCTTCAGGTCATCAACGGTTTCAAACAACGGCACAATATCCACAGATAAATTTTCTTTTTTCCAGCCGCAAAGCAGGAACAGCCCGTACACTTCCAGCACATTCAAAGCGCTGCTGCACTGGCTGATGATGTACCGGTGGCAACCGGCTTCTCCATTATATTCCTGAATTGATTGTATCGCTTTTACAGAATCTGCCGTATCTGCAAAAACAGCATTATCTGTTTTTAATGCCTCAACAGGGATACTGATGCCCGTTAGTGCTGTAATTTTTTCTTCTTCTGATAAAGAAGCATAATTGGAAGGAAGTGCATCGGTAGTTGCCGCTACTATTTCCAGTACATGATTGTGTATACTGCTTTCCTGCCGCACATCCAGCGAGGCAAAATGCAAACCGAATACATTCACTTTGTTGATAAGGCTGTCAATTAAATGCAGGAACAGGTTATTGTGCTTGTAAATAATGATTTCCCTCACTTTATTCAGCGAATCAAGTATGTTTTCCTTTGTGATGGCGGTGCGCTGCCCGGGAATAAAAATGTTATTATACAAATCCCTTTCCAGGTCATTTAAAATAACGTCCACGCCTTCAAACGTAAGCCTGCGTTTGATCCTGCGTATTTCCAGATAATAAGACTTAATGATGCTGCCCCTTAATGCATCCGCTACTTTGAGCGTGGTTGCTGCGTTTACAAAAGGATTGCCGTCCCTGTCGCCACCGGGCCAAAAGCCCATATTGATAACAGGCTTATCATTATTTAACGCTTCGGGAAACTGGTTTTTTAAAAATGAAATGATCCTTCCTGCCGCCGGGTAAAAAACATTTTCCAGGTACCAGATAAGATTCATTGCTTCATCATAGGGTGTGGGCTTTTGTTTTTTAAAAAAAGGCGTTTTGCCCAACTGCTGCAGGTACATATTTATCTGCACCGTGTTGTTTTCGGCCAGTGCGTTGGCCAAATCATTAATAATACCCAATACAGGACCTGGATAAAACTGCGTGGGGTGGGCAGTAAGCACCAGCCTTACCGCGAAATGGTGCAGCTTCTCTTTTAATGCTTCCTGCTTGTTGTTTTGCAGCACGTCACTTTCCAGTTGCTTCAGCGTGCCTACGCCTGAAAAATCATTCACTTCCCTGAAGGAAGCATCTTCCAATGCGTCAAACAACACTACCTGCCGTTCTATATATTGGATAAAGCGGAAAAGCAGGTCCAGTTGTTCCTGCGGTTGCTTATAGGTAGTATGCTTTGAAAAAAAATCTTCAATAATCTCTCTGGGGCTTTGCTTTTTCTTATAGCCTTCTTCACAATTATTAAGCAGCAATGAAAGCAGGATACCTGTTTTTTCTATCCTGTGAAAAGGAAGGGAAGTGAACAGGCTGTTGTATAATAAATATTTTGTGCCTACAAGGTTTTTAAACTGCTGCAAGCCCCTTACCGACTGGTGATCCATCTTTAAAATATTTTAAATAAAACTTAGTTACTGTTGGCAGCAATCGAACGAAAATAAGAAATAGTTCAAATATTTTAAGGTAAATACTATTGGTTTTAAATTAATTTCCTATTTTAGCTACCTCAAAACGTGGTAAAAGTGAAACCAGCCATCATATCATATCCATCATCTTCGGCAATACCCTTTGCCGGCACCACTATTACCACCATTACCCGTTAAGGGTTCATCTTTTTATATTACCATTGGGCATCCGCTTCGTTTAATCAAAATCAACATATCTATAAACATAATCAATCATGCAGGTTTTAAAGTTTGGGGGAAGTTCCGTTAAGAATGCAGAAAATATACAAAAGGTAATTGCCATTGTAAAAGAAAAAATTAAAAGCAGCAGGACAGTAGTGGTCGTATCTGCATTAGGCGGTATTACAGACCTCTTATTGCAATGCTGTAAACTGGCAGCAGAAAATGATGAAGCTTATAAAGAAAAATTGCAGGAAGCAGAACTGCGGCACTTGCAAACAATAAAAGAATTAATCCCGCTTACGCAGCAAAGCAGTATACTCAGCCATGTAAAAACCATGTGCAATGAAATAGAAGATATTTGCAATGGCATTTTTTTACTGAAAGAATTATCCGAAAGAACAAAAGACAGGGTGGTGAGCTATGGCGAATTATTGTCTTCGCAGATCATTGCTGCAAAATTAAAAACAGAACTGGGCAGTTGCGAATGGAAAGATGCAAGAGAGCTGATAACCACCAATTCCAACTTCGGCGCTGCTGCGGTTGACTTTACAGCTACCAACAAAAAAACAAAAGACTATTTCGCTGCATCCGGCGCATCTCTGTACATGCTGCCGGGTTTTATTGCCAGTGATGCCAATGGTATTAACACCACATTGGGCAGGGGAGGCTCTGATTATACGGCTGCAATACTGGCTGCCGCTTTAGACGCCGCTGTACTGGAAATATGGACGGATGTATCGGGTATGATGACGGCAGATCCCAGGCTGGTTGCCAATGTAAAGATCATTCCGCAGATATCCTACCAGGAGGCAATGGAGCTTTCCCACTTTGGTGCTAAAGTAATCTATCCGCCCACGATACAGCCGGTGAGGAGCAAGGGCATACCTACCTGGATCAAAAACACTTTTGCCCCGGAAGACTAACTCATCATCATGACAGCATTACGCACAGCGATGCCGTGCATAACGATGGCGTGCGGAATGAAACAACGTCAGTTGAGCCGAGTGGTGTGGCGGACGGTTCCACTGATTCGAAAGTCGCTC
>JBEHYP010000060.1:0-22028 GCA_048498115.1 Bacteroidota bacterium
GTTGCTGCTGTTGTTTGTAAAAGTAACAGATTGTCCTGTACTAACTGTAAGAGGGCTTCCTGTAAAGCTGGCCGTTGGTGGTGTGCTCACGCAGGGCACATCCATTACCCAGTTACTGTTATCCATATTTACCAAAGAACCATTGTAGCCATGACCGGTAGTATCCAATGAAAAATTGCCGCTGCCATCATTGAAGTGCCAGTAAGCTTCCAGCGAAGAGCTTGATAAGGCAACATTGCAGGCGCCGGCCTGTATTTCTGCCTGGGTCAATGCTTTTTTCCATACTCGCCATTCATCCATATTCCCGCTAAAATCGCGGTTATCATCCCAGCTTTTGGAAATATACAATGTGCCGCTGGCTGTTACAGCGCCGGTCTGTGCCACACTTGCATCCAATACGCCATTAATGTACAATTTCATAGTGGTGCCGTCATAAGTAGCCGCTACATGATACCATGTATTGGTATTGAAAGTGGAGGTGGATGCGAGCTTTTTCTGCGTGCCGCCGATACTTAATGCAAACTGTAATTTGTTATTGGCAATACCGGCATCTCCAAAGCGGAGCAGCGCTGCATTGGCGTCACTTGTTTCGGTACCGATAATGCTTGAGATATAAGGTGACGCAGTTTTAAAGGCTGATGGTTTTACCCATCCTTCAAAGCTTAGTGCTGACCCACTGAGGTTAACAGTACCGGCATTGATGTATTCGTTCACGCCATCAAAATGCAAAGCTCTTGGGCCGGGACTTACAGCCGGGCCGCTGCCGGTATTAAACCGGGGCGCAAAATTATAGGCACTCAAAACACTGCAGTTTGTCCTTATACGCCAGTCATAATCTGTATTTGCTGACAGGCCGCTAACGGTAACGGATGTGGCAGAAGTAGCCGTTACTACATTTGTCCATACAGTATCGGCAGTAGGCTTATAGTCAACAGTGTAAGTATTGGTGCCAACCGCATTCCAGTTTAAGGTAGCAGCTGTACCGATAATGCCGGATGCATATAAGCCCATTGGGGCATCGCAGGGCGTGCCTGCTGTCCATGATTGAAGGGTGCCTGTTAGTTTAGCACTGTCATTATATAATGGCACAGCGCCTGCCGAGAGGTAGGCCGCTTCATTAGAGCCATGCAGGTCATACCAGAGAAATAAGCCATAGTTTCCTGATTTTGTCTGGTTGGCAAGATTGGCTTCTGTGGATGCCGATGTATTGCCGATCCATACGGCGGCAGGCGATTTTTTATCGTTTCCCAGTGGTGGAACATTGGGATTGCTGAAAGTGCCATAAACAGCATTCCAGCTATAGTTTACATAATCCCCCACCCTGTACCCATTCCAGCTAAGGTGTGTTTGTGCCGGGCCATAATAATAAAAAGAAATGATTTTATCGGGAAGCAATGCCCTTACTTCCTGCACCAGCATTACAAAAGAACTGTCGTTAGGCTGCCCGGTACCGTTAGTTCCGTAATCTGCATACTCGTCATCAAAATCCACCCCGTCAAAACCATACGTGTTAACCGTATAGGCAATTTGCCGGGCAAAATCTTTTACTGCTGCCCGGCTGGTAAAATTGCAAATACCTGCCCCCTGGTGGTTTCCCAATATATCAAACAGTACCTTTATGCCTTTCGCCCGCAGGGGTTGTATGTAAGTGGCCGGATTGGTAAAGACTTTTGAAACATTGTTGTTGGGATAAATATAGGCCCTCCCTTTTGATACATCGTAGTTGATATTGGCAGCAAATACAATCGCCACATCAAATAGCTGTTGTCCGCCATTCTTAAGCGTGTAGGCTCCTGCATTCAGGATATTATTATTGTTTACTTCCACATAACAAATTCCCAACGGGCCGTTTTTGGGAGTTTGGCCAATAGCCCGGAAAGGCAATAATGAAAAAAGAAGCCCCGGGCACAGGATAAGGCAAAGCCTTAAAAGGTAATTGTGTTTCATATAGCTAGATTTTAGTTTTCATGTATAAATCGTGAGATCTATCCCGCTATCTTATTCCGGTCTTACGGTTGCTGATCATTTTTTAATGGTTAGCCAGTTATTTTCGCTGTTCACAAAAAAATTTCCGCATTCTTCGATTACAAATATCTTTCTTGTTGTGGGTGCCTTATATTTTTACTGCGGCCTTGCCCCATAGGCCGCACCCCATATCGCTGACGGCTTACTGCCCATGTAGAGCACAAGGTCTCCTCCTTTTACAATGTCACTATGCGATAAAAAAGATTTCGTGTAGGGCTTACCGTTAAGTGTTGCTTTTTGTATGTAAATATTCGTTGCGCTGTTGTTGACTGCCCTTATGCTGAATTTTTTTTCCCCGGTTGTTATCACTGCGCTGCTCACTAATGGCGAGCCAAATACATAATCGCCTGAGGCCGGGTTCACAGGATAAAAGCCCAATGCAGATAGCACATACCAGGCGCTCATTTCACCCATATCATCATTGCCGCAAAGGCCATTGGTTTTTGCTGTATAAAAAGTGTCGGTTATTTTTCTTATCAATGCAGCCGTTTTCCAGGGTTGCCCGGCATAGCTGTACAGGTAGGTAATGTGATGATCAGGTTCATTTCCATGTGCATATTGCCCAATCATTCCTGAAATATCCGGGGAAGCTTCGTTACCCAATGCAGAAGGTGCATTAAATAAGCTGTCCAGTTTTTGGGTAAACAGCTTATCGCCGCCAAACAATTGTATCAATCCTTTTACATCCTGCGGCACCAGCCAGGTGTATTGCCACCCATTCCCTTCGCAATAATCATTCTGCCGGTGCGAAGCATTGAATGGGCTAAAAGGGGTACGCCATTCTGTTGCTGCCAGCCGGCCCCTCATAAAGCCGGTTGTTTTATCAAAATACAATTTATACAGCTGCGCCCGCTTTGAAAAATAATCGTAATCATCCTTTTTACCCAGGTATTTTGCAACCAGCGCTATTGCACCATCGGCAATAGCATATTCCTGCGCTTTGGCCACTGATTCTCCAATGCTGTCCGCCGGGATGAATTGCAGGCGCTGTATATAGTTGATGCCATCGGTTTGCTGCATGGCAGATTGTTTCATTGCTTCATAGGCAAGGTTGATATCAAATCCTTTAAAGCCTTTCAATATGGCATCTGCTATTACCGGCACAGCAGGATAGCCGATCATGGTATTGGTTTCGTTTCCATAAAAATGCCATACGGGTAATTTCCCTTGCTGTTTATAAATAGCCAGGAAGCTTTGTATGTAGTCATTTACTTTATCGGGTTGTATCAATGTAGCCAGCGGGTGAAAACCACGGTAAGTATCCCACAGGGAAAATAAAGTGTAATTGGCAAACCCGGGATTACTGTATTCTTTTTTATCAGTGCCGAGATAAGCCCCGTTATTATCGTTGTATAAACAGGGGAAAAATGCAGCATGGTACAGGGCGGTGTAAAAAATGGTTTTTATTTGTTCACCGGCAGTGATTTTTATTTTCTCCAGTTCTTTATGCCATTTTGTGTCCGCTGACTTTTTTGTTTTTTCAAAATCCCAGTGCGGTATTTCGGCCGCTATATTTGCCAGCGCATTTTCAGCGCTTACCGGCGACAAGCCTATTTTTATTTTTAACAAGGGGTTCTTTGCAGCATTAAAAAATAAGGCTGCTTTAATGTATTTGCCTTCGGCATTGCTGCCGCTTACGGAAGCCGTACTGTCAAACAATTGTAATGCCGTTACCGGCTGTGATAATTTAATCGCAAAAAATACCCGCTGGTCATGGGCCCACCCTTTTGAAAAACGGAACCCCGTAAAAACAGTATCGTTTACCTGCGTAAAGCTGGTATTAACAGGCGCATCCCAGCCCATGCCAAAAGCAAGGTCTACCAGCAGGTGTGCATTGTCTGTGTTATCAAATTTGTATTGGTGAAAGGCTGTTCGTTCGGTTGCAGTAAGCTCTGCTGTTATTTTATATTTGTCCAGGCACACTTTGTAATAGCCGGGCCTGCATATTTCTTTTTCGTGGGAAAAGGAGGAACCATAACCAGAGTTTTCATCCTCAAATTTCATCTTTTCCGTTTGCAGCTTTCCATTGGCAGGAAGTATAAGGATATCATTCAAATCACCAATGCCCGTGCCGCTAAGATGTGTATGCGTAAATCCCAGGATTTCTTTGCTTGCATAATTATAGCCGCTGCACCAGTCCCATCCATTGAACTTATCCCAGGTTTGCATGATGTTGGAAGGCCCGGCCTGCACCATTCCAAAAGGCACATTGGCGCCAACAAAAACATGGCCGTGATCCGAAGATCCTATAAACGGGTTTACATAATCTGTGAAAGATTTATTGGTTTTATTTTGTGCAGGAAGCAGAGTAAAACAAAGTAATGAAATGCATAACAGGCCAATGATCCTGCGGGCATTTTGTTTTGAATTGATTTGTTTTTTCATACAGTTATCCGGCATTCCGGAATGCAATTAGCAAATAAAAAAATTAAAAATAAAAACCGGGCGGTGGAAACCACCCGGTAAAAACCAGTTTTGAGCTGCTTGCCAAAACGTAAAAAACAACTTGCTTATAAGAACAGATTTTCACAGAGGTAATTGTTTACCACACAGGGTGGACTATCTTGCCTTTTTAACTCTTTAAACCGGTGCAGTTTTAAACAGCTAAAGTGTACTGAAATTTATTTTGCATCCCACCAGAGTTTGGTGCCGCCTTCATCGGGGCCATTAAGCGTACTAACTGCATTGGCATAAGCTGCGGGGTCAACATTTCTGTACTTATTACAAATAGGTATTCTCCTGATGAATGCGGTAGTAGAAATAGTTCCACCGCTGGCATTGTTAATCACAGGAAACAGCTTAGGATACCCTGTGCGCCTGAATTCGCTCCATGCTTCCTGTCCGTCAGGATATAATGCGATCCATTTTTGAGTGATGATCCTCTCTTGCTTTTTTTCATCTGTTGCTGCAGCATCCCATTTAATTGTAATGTTACTTAAATAAGGGCTGCCGGCTAAAACATTATTTTCCCCGGCAACAACTGCTTTAGGATCTATATAAGGCTTTGCTGTTAATGCATTATTGCTTGCATAAGTATCAGATGAGCCAACACCCCATTCTTCAAATGACTTTGCTATACCTGTTTCGTAATTTTCCTGTATGTCGCCTGCATTCGCCCAGCCGGTTAAAGCGGCTTCTGCTTTCAAAAACCAGGTTTCTGCTGCCGTAACAATCTTTGCCAACCCGTTTGATGAACTGAAATAATCGCCAGCTGCACCCAACGCTGCCGGTTTTGAATAGCTCCTGTAACGGTCGTTGTCAACCAGCGTAATGCCATTTCTGATACCGATATATTGACCTGCAACTGCAGGGTCAGTAGCAGGTTGCATAAATTTTGGAAGCCTTGGATCATTGTATCCGCCCAAAATAGAACCTAACGGAGCACCAGACCGGCAGTCGCCCCATGCATTAATGATGTCATTAATTGGATGTGCTGAACCATAATGTAAAAAGGCATTATCTGCATTGTCAGTAAGCAAGCCGCCACTGGCAGGGTCAAGGGCTTTTTCGCCTTGTGCTTTGGCGGTTGCCGCATCAGCATATTTAATACGTATTGCAAAACGCAGACGCAATGTATTTGCCAGCTTGATCCACTTGGAAGCATCGCCCCCATATACTAAGTCTGAGTTTCTAAAGGCAGTTGCATCGCCGGGGTTATCAGCTATTTTTAAATTGGCGACAGCTGTGTCAAGATCGGCAAAAAAAGCTTTATAAGCATCTTGCTGCGAATCGTAAGCAATGGAGCCATTGGCATCGGGCTTGCCAAAATGAGTATAAATAATCGGCCCATGAATATCCGCTACCCGGGCAGATTCAATAATTTTAAGGATAGTGCTGTATCCCTTGCAATGATTAAATTCAACTGTGGGGTATTTGACCGTATTGGTATTAAAATTTTTAATGACCTGCGTTACGTCATCCAGCTGGTTTATCATGATCCTGTCATTCCAGCCATCCTTCATAAAATAATTGGTGTTATTATCACCTCCGTAAGTGGTGGGCGACATAAAGTAACCGCTGTATACATCAGCATTAAGATTTTGCTGGAGCTGGTATATCCAGTTGGTTTGGTTGATCATGTTTTTCTGGGCTTGTTTTAAAGGCCCAATCACCAGGCTGAAATCAGCGCCTAATATTTGGTCATTAAGGCCTGAAAGAGCGCTATTATATTCTTCGAAATTTTTTGTACAGCTTCCTAACAATATGGCCGCAGATACTGAAAGGGTCGCTATTTTATTAATTGCTTTCATTTTATTTTTTTTTGTGTCAACAATTTTTAATTAAAAACCACATTTGATATTAAAGCCAATGCTTCTGTATGCAGGCAGGCCAAATACATCCACGCCTACACCGCCGGGATTTACACCAGATACCTGCTCTGGGTCAAAGGGCGCATCTTTTTTAAAGAAGAATAAGTTGCTTCCAATAATGCTGAATGAAAGACTTTTAACAGTTTTGTGGTTTAATAGAAGATTGTAGCCAAGGGAAAGCTCCCTTAAACGGATCGCAGTAGCATTGTATAAATACGCTTCGTCTATTTCGTTTCTTCCGCCAATTTTGGTATAATAAGCTTTTGTATCTGTTTTTCCTGACCAGGAAGTGCCATCAGCCAATCCTGTATTGCCTACCTGCACACCCCCTGCGTCCCTTGCATCTGCCGAACGCTGGCTCACACCATAATAATCAAGAAAAGGCTCTGTAAGGCTCAATACCTTGCCGCCAAATTTGCCGTCAACTAATACACCGAGGTTGAAATTTTTGAAGCTAAAATTGTTACTCCAGCCTAAAATGAATTTTGGATTAGGATTGCCAAGATAGGTTTTGTTTTCATTGCGGCTTGGTATGCCGGCTGTATCAACCAATATCTGCCCTTTGTCATTTCTTTGGAAAGTGCTTCCGTAAATATCACCAAACGAACCGCCTTCCTTTAAATAGTTGAACCCGCCGCCGGTTAAAGTGAATAATGAATTAGCATCAACACCCAAAGCCGCCGGCCAAAGCTCTACTATTTTATTCTTGTTGGCAGAGGCATTCAGCGTAGTGGTCCATTTAAAGTTAGCCCTGTCAATAGCTTTATACGAAACAGTAGCCTCAAAACCCGTATTTTGAATATTACCGGCACTGAAATCTACATTTCCGGAAGTAATTTCTGAAAATGCACCTGCCGGAACACCTATATTTCCTATGAATTGATTTTTGATATTTGATCTATACCAGGTAATATTGAATAAAAGCCTGTCATGCATAAATCCCCAATCTGTACCTAATTCTATTGTAGTATTACGTTCTGGCTGCAAATACAAACCTGCTTTTGTTACAGGCGAAGAGGTTGGTTGAATAATTGAACCTGCATCTATTGAAGGCTGTGGATTTGCCAGATTGCTTTTTATGCCCTTTCCTACCGTGGCGTAAGAAGCTCTTACTTTAGCATAGCTGACTGAAGCAGGCATTGTTAACAACTCACTCAATATAACATTGGCGCCAATGGAATAATAATTATAGTTGTTCTTAGGAGTAAATGCCAAAGTAGACGACCATTCATGCCTGTCGGTAAGGTCTATAAAGAATTTATTTTTGAGTCCTAATTGTGCACTTGCGAATATTGATTGTACCTGGCTGCGATAATTTAATATAGTATAATGACGCCCATTATCGTTTGTGCCGGTAAAAATGAGGTTTGAAAGTGTGAATATATTGGGATATGATAAAAATCCGTTCTCAATATTTGTTACAATTTGCTGGTTGTCGGTAATAGAGGTACCTAATGTATAATTTAAACTGATGTCTTTGTTCAGATCATTATTGCCAAGCAATAACAGATCCCCGTAGTAAGTTTTGGTTTCAGACCTGTTATTATACACCTTTCCGTTAGTTCCACTAATAGTTCCCTGAGTGGTGGCATATACGTCCCTGTGGGCCTCAGAAAGGAAATAGTTATAATTGCCCCTTGCCTGTATACTGAGGTGTCTGCTTATTGCATAGTTCAATGATGCAGACGCATAAGCATTTTTATTATCGGTGGTAATTTTGTTTCTGTTTAAAACCCAAAAAGGATTTTGCTGGTCATCGTTGCCATTAAACCCTTTATCCAGGTTAATGTTCCACCAGTTTTGGGCATTCAGGTAGCGGGATGGAGACAAGTACTCGTAGTTGTTTTTGTAAGTATTAAAGTCCAGCCCACGGGGAAAGAAATAGGTGCCGGTAAGCGGGCTGAAATATATGCCCGGGCTTATCCTGTTCTCTACTTTCTGCAAAGAACCCATAAAATTTGCGTCTAATGTTAGGCGGTTATCAAAGAACTTGCTTGAGTTTCTAAAGCCGATGTTGTTTTGTGAAAACTTGCTGGTAGGTACCACTCCTTTATTATCGGTGTTTGAATAAGAAAAAAAGTTGGTTGATTTTTCATTACCGGAAGAGAAGCTAACGCCATTAATCCATGTAGCGCCTGTTTGAAATAAATCCTTCGTATTGTCCTGCGAAGCACCTTTAGCACCCCAACTGTCGGCGCTGCCTGCGGTATTTTCTGTGGGGGCAGTAGTTTGCAGGTAGCTATACTGTAACTTTGGAGCACCAAATACTTTGTCAAATGTAAGGCTGCATGAGTAATCAATTTTGCTTATGCCATTTTTTCCTTTACGTGTAGTGATAAGGATAACGCCATTACTGCCAAAGCTTCCATAAAGTGCAGTAGCTCCGGCACCTTTTAGGAAATTGATACTTTCAATATCATCAGGATTTATTGTACTCAGGATGTCACCATTATCTGGCATAGAGCTGTAAATATCTACATTTGCTCCTCCGGTTGGGTTGGTTATAGGCTGCCCATCAATTACATACAATGGTTGGCTACCGGTTGTAGATTTATCGCCCCTTACAGTAATGCGAACAGAACCACCAACGCCTCCAGAAGTGCGGTTTATTTGTACACCCGAAACTTTGCCATTTAAACTATTGAGCAGGTTAGGCGTTTTTACGGTAGTAAGGGCATCATTCTTTACAGTTTGGGTAACATATGTAAGCGTTCTTGCCTGCCTGCTGATGCCCAAAGCTGTTACCACAACTGCTTCCAGTTCTTTTTGACTGGCGGCCAAAGAAAAGGAAAGGTTGCTTTCACCATCGCCAACAGTTATGGCCTGGTCGGCATAACCAACAGAACTGATAACAACTGTGGCATTACCGGTGGGTGCCTGCACCGTAAAGCGGCCACCGGCATCAGTAACGGTTGAGGCGCCGGTTTCTTTTACCGTTACGGTAGCCCCGGCAAGAGGGGTTTTATTCCCCTGGTCCACCACGGTGCCGGAAATGGACCTGTTTTGCGCTGTTAAGCCGATGGCTCCCAACAGCATTGCAAATAAAAAGAATAGGACTTTTTTCATAAGCGTGTTTTTTTAGTAAAAAAGAATCGTATTTCTAAAATTTTTGTTCCTTCTTAATATGTTCGCCGGTTTTATTGCTAAAACAATTTAGCTATCAAATAAAAAAGATACCTCAAACGAATAACCTGAAATATTATCTAACCCATGCAAGGAAAGGGCTGTTGAAAGCCAATGAGGACGGGGGTTTTAAATAATCTCATGCAAGCAATTTTTGAAGTATGGCATGTGATAAAAGCCAATCGTAACCCTTATCACAATTTAAAGATAAAATGAAAAATCGTTTTAGCAAAACTTTTTTCCGGAAATTTTATTTCAACCTCCCATATTTATGGCCGCATACCCCTGAAAACTGCTGGCAGCCCCGATAAGGGAAGCTGTTTCCCACAGCCTAGTAATATGGATCCCTGCCGGGCATCCGCTTTCCGCCAGGCACGCCTTCACTTCGCTTAAAAAGTATGCCGAGGCTTTTGCAATATTGCCCCCGATAACCACGTGGCTGCATCCAAACGCGCCGTACATATACTGAACAAAAGAAGCCAGGTTGTTTGCGAACAGGCCAAACAAAGCAGCCGCTTCATCACGTCCGGCTGAAGAAACCAGTTCCTTTACATTCTTTATTTCCCTCCCGTACCTTGTTTTATATTCCTGCACAAACCACCGGGTAGAAAGATAATCTTCCGCAATCCCGGTTTTAAAAGGGGCCTTCCACAGGTCTGCGTCTGCCGGCTGCCCATTTTGATAAAAGGCAGAGCCAAGGCCCGTCCCCAGCGTAATGCCAATAGCATTGCTGCAGCCCTTTAAGGCTCCTGCAAGCAACTCACCTTTTAAAAAACTGCAGGCATCGTTAATAAACCTTACTTGGTGCGGAGGTATTTTCAGGCTGGCCGAAAGCTGCTCCTTAATATTATGGCCATACAGGGCCTGGTATTTATCCTGTTCTTTAATAAGGCATATCCCGCTGTCATAATCAAACGGGCCGGGCATCGCTATTCCAATGGCCGAGCTTCCTATCCCTGCTTCTGCCCATGATTGCCGGATAGCACCGGCCCACTTGTCAATAATTTCGCCGGCGGTTCCCCCTGCATCAATCTCTGCCCGGAACTTTGTATGGGGCAAAACAGCACCCGTTGTCGTGTTTACCAACGCAGCAGTGATGTGGGAACCTCCAATATCAACCCCTAAAACAACCGTAGGAACCATAATAATGATTTAAGCAATCAACAGGCTTTGAGCAGCCAAATGTAACGCTTAAACGATTTAGCTAAAAATTTTTTTACGCTTTCCTTTTTTTGATGGTGGAATTCCTTATCACGAGAGTGCCCGGCAGCACTACTTTATGGGCAGCCTGGCTTTTAAAAGCAAGCTTGTCCAGTAATATATTGATGAGCTGTTCGGCCATGGCTTCAATGGGCTGTGCAATGGCAGTGATGGTGGGAGTGTACAATTCAAATATCGTATGATCGTCAAATGAAATGACCGCCAGGTTGCCGGGAATAGAGAGTTGCAGCTCTTTTATTGCCCTGAGCCCGCTGATCCCAAGATAATTGGTGGCAAAAAAGAGTGCATCTAAATTCTTCTTTCTTTTTAAAAAATCCACAATATATTCAGCAGTGGCGCTGCTGTCAAGATTATACGGCAGTTCCTTTATATAGGGGTTAAGGCCCAATTTATCCACCGCATCTTCATATCCCTGCAGCCGCTGCTGCATTTGCGATTGCAAAGAATTAATGGTGATAAAACCTATGTTCTTATATCCCTGCGATGCCAGGTGCGATACAGCATTGAACGTGCTTTGATAATTATCAAGCATTACAAAATCATAGGCTGCATTGTCATAATTCCTGTCGAACAGGATGACAGGCACCCCGCTGTTGGCCAGTTGGTCAATTTCATCTTTAATGCCATCCGTAGGGGTTATAATATAGCCGTCAATATGCCTGTCACGAAACATTTGCATCAGCTCTTTTGCTTTTGCGGGGTCGTTTTCCGTGCTGCAGTATAATATCTTGTACCCGTTCTTGTATGCTTTTTCTTCTATTAGCCGGGCCACATTGGCAAAAAATGGGTTGGAAATATCTTCTACCATCAGCCCGATGATATTTGTCTTGCCAGTGCGAAAGCTCCTGGCCAGCAGGTTAGGCTTGTACCCTACTTCTGCCACAAACTTTAATACTTTTTCCTTCAGCTCATTACTGATCCTTTTTTCTTTTGCCTTCCCGTTCAGGATAAAAGAAACTGTGGTAGGCGAAATGCTGAATTTCCTGGCAATATCAATGATGGAGATTGGTTTCTTTTTCACTTGAGAGGATCTTTTTGCTAAGGTAGGCGGCAGTTTTGTATTTTTTATTCTTTTTTGCCGGGCGCCGCTGTCAATAACTGATTTTGCTTACTTTTGCCCTCCGTTATTGAAAAATAACCGGGCCTATAGCTCAGTCGGTTAGAGCACCTGACTCATAATCAGGGGGTCCCTGGTTCGAGCCCAGGTGGGCCCACTTCTAAACCAAGCAGTTACACTCATAAAGATGTAGCTGCTTTTTTATTTGCGCAGGATTTGCACAAAAAACTGTTTATTATCTTTGCGCAAGTCAAACCCTTCACTATGGCAGAAAAATCTTTTTATAACCTAGACTATATCATAGAGATTAATGAAAAAAGACATGAAGAATATACTTCAGCTTATCAAAAGGTATTAGAAAGATTTACGAATCTAATTTTGATATATTCTGCAATAACAATCTTTTTAATACCGCTAACACAATTTATTTTTGTTGATTTTAAGGGATGGTTTTTATGCATCTGCTTTCTCTTATTCGCACTTCTCTTTTTGACTTCACTTTTTTTTACTGTAAGACTAATTATTCCTGTTGAGGTTGCTTATTTGGAAATTCCTAAAAAATACTACGATGAATACCGTTTGCGCTATGAGCAAACAGTTCCTGATCAAAATCAAAGGATTGAACTTTTAAAGGCATCCTATATAACTGAATTAGAGACTGCTGTGAACACAAATGAACGAGTTTTTAGAAAAAAAAGCTCTTTCTATTATAATGCACTTATGTTCGTTTTATTGTCGACTATCCCCTATCTAATCTGCTTAAGTATTCATATAGCAATTAAGAAAGAAGACCCTCAAAAAATTGAGATTGTTAATCCAATAAAGGTTAGTACCTTTATGAAACAAAAAGACAGTATAATGGCTAAGAATAATTCTAACTCTGGCACAAGTACTTCTGGTAGTTCAACAGCTACTTCAAATTCAACTACAACTCATTTGCCAATAGCAAATGGAAGCCAGGTTATCACCTCTACTCCAAATTTAATCAAGGAAAATTCTTCTGAGGTAAGTAAAAGATAATATCATTGTATTAAATTGTATTTATCTTTTGCTTACCTCAGAAGAACTTGATTTCGAACTTCCGGTCGGTGAGGTGAGAAAGAAATTTCTTAAAAATCTTCAATATACTAGCTATTCCCTCTCATCGCATCGCTTTTGTTTAGTATCCGGTTTTATTCTTCTAATGACATGCCTTCAATTTCTTTTTTGATAAACTCGGAACACATCTTCCTTTCTTCATGGTAATGATTTGGCAACATTGTTGATAGTTTTATGAAGCATATACGGAATGCAATACCCATAACAGCGCAATTATGGATGGTTTAAAACTTGAAAAATGGAAAAAGGATTTCGAGGCCAGGATACAACCAGTTACCATTCAGTTTGCTTCATTTTTTGAACGCAAAAGGCTACAGGATCATTTTAGTGTAAGCATTGACACGGTTAGTCAAAATCTAAAGCTGGAAATTTTAGATAATGATTTACCAAAAGATATTCACGAAAGAGTAATTAAAGCTTTTTATGAAACCAAACCCGAAGATCAAGTATGAGAAATTTTGGGGCATTTTTTCCATAGATGAAACAACTTTTATCGAAAAGCTTAAGACCTTTAATAAATGTGGTTTTTGAGGATTCGATATTTTATAAAGTATTGTCCTGTTAAGATTATAAATGTTGTTTCCTCTTTTGTTGTTTTAGTTTGCCTGTTTGCCGCTTTGACTTATAGAAAAAGCTGCTTAAGTCTGGATATAAAATATCCAGTAAAAATTAAAATTTCAACGTATGGGATTTGATCAATACCATGAGCCGGCAGGCGAGCTATCGCAGCCAACAAGAACTTTCGCAAGAATGCTTACTTCTTTAACCGAAGAAGCAGAGGCAATTGGGTGGTACGAACAGCGTATTTCTCTGGAAAAGGATAAAGATGCAAAAGCTATTATGGAAAAAGCGCAGGAAGAAGAGTTTATCCATTTTGCTATGGATCTTGAATTTTTGTTACGCAAAAAAGAAAAATGGCAGATAGTGATGAAGAATATTTTGTTTAAACCAGGCGACATTGTAAAGAACTCAGAAAAGGCGGAAGAGAAGATTGAAAAATAAAGTTTTAATAATTAAATATAATGGCGCAAAAAACCTGTGCCTTTATTTTTGTGTATGCCTGCTAAAACAAAATTCTCAGCTAAGCTTAAAAAGTTTTTCAAAATATTGGGGCCGGGTCTAATTACCGGTTCCAGTGATGATGACCCTTCAGGAATAGCCACCTATTCACAAGCCGGGGCAAAATTCGGTCTGTCAACTTTGTGGACAGCGCTCATAACATTTCCTTTAATGGCTTCCATCCAGGAAATGTGTGCAAGGATCGGCCTTATAACCTCGGTAGGTTTAACCACCACACTAAAGAAGCATTACCCAAAAGCATTGTTGTATTCGATGATGATAGTTAGTATTCCGGCTATCATCCTTAACATAGGGGCGGATATCGCCGGTATGGGCGCAGTTGCGAACCTGATAATTCCTTCAGTAAAGCCAATTGTGTTCGATGTTTTTTTCACAATCATACTTTTGTTCGTAATTATTTACCTGCCTTATGAAAAGATCGTTGCTGTGCTTAAATTTTTATGCCTTTCACTGCTGCTGTACATAGCAGTTCCTTTCTTTACCGGTCCGGACTGGTCAGCCGTTCTCAGGTCTACATTTATCCCTTCATTTAAATTTGATAAGGACAACATGGAAATATTGGTAGCAATATTGGGCACCACTATTTCTCCCTATCTTTTTTTCTGGCAAGTCACAATGGAAGTGGAAGATTCAAAAAAAGCCAGGCAATTGATACTGGCGGGGAGGAAATTGGTAAAAGATGAGAATAATGACGGCAGTCGTACCGAAAGGGAACACAATTTTTTTCGCCTGCTTATTCAAAAAATGCAACTGGATGTTAATGCTGGAATGCTCCTTTCAAATTTTGTAATGTTTTTTATAATCCTTGCAACGGGTACGGCTCTTTACAACAACAATGTAAGGCAAATAGATACTGTTGAGCAGGCAGCCAAAGCATTGGAACCGGTTGCAGGCAAGGCGTCATACTTTCTTTTTGCTGCAGGCGTAATAAGCACAGGTGTTATTGCAATACCCGTTCTCAGCGGTTCATTATCTTACATTGTGGCGGAAACATTTGGATGGAAGGGAGCACTTGATAAGAAATATAAAAAGGCTAAACGTTTTTATTGGGTCATTACCGGGTCTTTGATTGCGGGCCTTACAATAAACTTTATCGGTATCAGTCCAATTGATGCGTTGGTGTATACCGCGATTTTGTACGGATTAACATCACCAATACTCATCGCAATTGTACTGCACATTGCCAATAATAAAAAGATCATGGGCGAATTCACCAACCGTGGATTATCAAATGTTTTGGGGTTTCTTGCCATGCTCCTTATGACTGCTTCTGCAATAGCTTTAATTTGGTTCCAGGCAGGCGGTTAGCTGAAGCCCGTACACATTCCCGACATCGGCACGCTCTTTGGAATTGCTTTCCTGTCAACCCTTATTATCAGGCAGATTTATCACTATTTAAACTAAAAATTATGAGATTTCTTACTGTTTCAGCTGCTGTTTTAATGCTCCTCACATTGTCCGGATGTGAAATTGTTGGCGCTATTTTTAAAACAGGGGTAGGCGTTGGTGTTTTCATTGTTGTTGTGATCGTTATTATCCTGATGGTATTGTTTGGACGGTCTAAGAAATAACGGGCTTCTTTCAAATACTATCCATCACCTTTGGCTTCACATAAGATAGACTTTCTTCTTTCTTAAACATTCACTTACCGTTGAGGCATTGGCTTTATGAAGAATACAATTGTTTTTTCGGTACACCCGGCAAAAAGTTTTAAGTGGTAATCAAAGGAAGGGTTAAGCAGAAAACAGAGCCTTTCCCTTTTGTACTTTCTACTGTAATGGTTCCATTGTGCTGCTTTATTATTTCTGCGGAAATGTAGAGGCCAATGCCCAACCCGCCAACCAGGTTGGCAACCTGTTCTTCTACCCGGTAAAAACGATCAAATATCTTGTCGAGGTGTTCCTGCGGAATGCCGATACCAAAATCCTGCACCGCAACAGTTACAGCGGCATTGCTGCCCGATACCTGTATATGAACTTCCTCTGCTTTGGGAGAATATTTGACAGCATTGGTAAGAAGGTTCAAAAACACCTGGTTCAGCCTTACCTTGTCCCCGTGCAGCACGCAATGCTGGGGGCCTTTAAACACCAGCTTATGGGGAATGGCAGGCTGCATCTGCCCGATGGTTTCGCAGATCATTTCTGCAATATCAAATTCCTGCATGCCATACGTCAGCTTGTGCACATCTGTTCTTGATATGTCCAGCAGGTTATTAAAAAGGTACGTCAGCTTGATGGTCTGCCGGTTTAATGTAGTCAGGGAATTATACAGGAAACTATCGTTCCTGTCTTTATATTTTTCAAGCAACAGCTCAATACCAATAATGATAGGCGCAAGGGGTGTTTTTAACTCATGGCTGGCGATCCTGATAAATTCATCTTTTTTCCGGAGCAGCTCACGGTTCTCAAAAAGCTGTTGCTCCAGCACGGAGTTCAGGTTCTTCAGCTGCAGTTCAGAATTAAGCAGCGATTCTTCTGATCTTTTTCTTTCGGTAATGTCATCATACAAAGCCACAAAACGGTTAAGCCCGGAAGCATATACGGTCACATCAAACCAGCGCTGTGATGCAGGCAGAAAATACTCCAGCCTTTGGGTTACCGAATCAGCAACAACATTGCTGTATATAGTAAGCCAATACGCATCCACCTCACCAAAAGCCTGTAACCTTGTTTTTCCGCTTACCTGCTCTGACTGCAGGCCGATCATTGATTCGAGAGCGGGGTTTAATTCAATATAACGCCAGTCAGTGGCATCGCCGTTTTGATCATAAATCAATTCTCCCACCAGCAGCCCTTCCTCCATTTTCTCAAACAGGCTCCTGTATTTTTCTTCTGACCTGGCAATCGCTTTGCGGGCAAATACAAACGGGGAAACATCCCGGAAATAGCACACAACTCCATACCCGTTGCCGGGCAGTGTAATACGGTTCACCTGCCATTCATAATATTCAATGGTATCCAGGTTGCGGCGGTACTCAATACGTTCCGGGTTAGAATAGGATACACCTGTTTCAAGTGTATGGCGGATAATGCCTGTAATCTCATCGGCATATTCCTGTCCCCACAATTCATGCATCAGCTTGTCAAAATCCTGGCCTATCTGGGCAGAAGCGTCACCAAAAACGATCCTGGCTACTACATTCACCGCTTTCACCCTGAGATAGGAATCCACCAGGAACATTCCCATCGGGGCATGGTTAAATAAGGTTTGAAGCTGCTCTTCATTCTGCCGCAAAACCCTTTCGGCGTTCTTCTTGTCAGTGATATCCCAATGCACACCATGAATGATAACAGCGCCTGTTTCCTTATCTGCCTGGGCTTTGCCCCTTTCTGCTATCCAGGCTATCTTTTCATCTCCCGGGCGGATGATGCGGAATTCAGTATAATAGCCGCTTTTTAACTGAACTGCCTTTTTGAAGGTTTTCTGGTATTTTTCCAAATCTGACGGATGAAGCAATTTATATTGCTCTTCTTTTGTAGCCACCAGTTCAGCTTTCGCCAGGCCAAATACCCCGGCAGAACCTTCTGACAACTGCATTTTACTGCCTTCGGAAGTATACTCGAACGTTCCCATTTTTGCCGCTTCCAGGGAAAGTGAAAGCTGCTGCTGGCTCTTATACAATGCTTCCCTCGATGAAATAGCATCTTCCAGCGCATTTAATAAAGCCCTTCTTGATGCCTGGATCTCTCTATTTGCTTTCTGCAGCTCCTCTATGTATATGGCCATTTGTCCGTCCATACGCCCCCGGTTATTTTGTTTATATGCACCCGGCTGAAAGGCTGTTTTATTATTTGCATACAGCTCAACCATTGTTATTTTTTTCTTCGTTTTCAAAGTCCAGCGGATACCGCGGCTCTTCGCTTAAACGCCTGCAAAGCTCATTCACTTCCTGTTTCAGCTCTATCATTCTTGACTCCCTGCTTACCATTATATTATTAAACCGTTTCAGCTCTTCCATATTATCATGCAACTGTTGTTCCGCTTCTTTTCTCGCCGTGATATCAACAAAGGTCACCACCACGCCGTTGATCCGGTCTTCGGTAGTACGGTAAGGGGCAATACGCATCAGGTATACCCTGTTTTCAGTTGTTTTTACTTCCTGTTCGGCCGTTGCCAATTTATCAAGCACCATTTCCGCATCCTGCAGCAGGTCATAATATTCCAGCTTATTGGTGATATCGCTCAGCGGCCGGCCGTGATCTGCCGGGATAAGATTAAAAATATTCCTTGCTGCCGGCGTAAACAGCACTACACGAAAACTGCGGTCAAGAAATATGGTGCCAATATCTGTTGAGTTAATTAAGTTTTGAAGGTTGTTGCTTGTAAGGCTTGTTTCTTCAATCTTCACTTTCAGCTCCTGGTTCACCGTCCGCAGCTCTTCGTTGATAGATTGCAGCTCTTCCTTGCTTGTTTCAAGCTCTTCGGCTGCCGAGCGCAGCTCTTCGTTCATGGCCTGCAATTCTTCATTGGATGCTTTTAGTTCTTCCTGCTGAAACTCATGCTGCTCGTTTGAAGAGCGCAACTGGGCCTTAAGCCGCATCAGCTCATCTTCCAGGTGCCTGGCCACCGGCTCGTCAGAGGTAAGCAGGATCTCCTGCTCCACTTTTTCTGCGGAAGCTTCAAACAATACAAGGATAAAGCCCCTGGCTGTATCACCTTCACGCAACACAGGGCGCACATGGATGTTCAGCGTTTCAGGATGGTCATTGATATTCACCTTCAACCCCCTTGCCTCTACGGCGGAGCGGCGCTGCACCGCCTGGTACAGTGCGGAACGAAGTTCCAGCCGCAGCTCGGGCTTTACCAGTTTCAGCAGGTTTTGCGAAGGCTCGCCGCCTGCGATCTGGAGGTACTGCCCTGCACGTTCCGAAAGGTGCACAATTTCATACTCTTCATTGACCACCACGGAGGGCGGGGCATATTGTTCAAGCAATTGCTGGTGAAGGTCGCCAAATGAAATGCGCTCCAGTATCTTGTTCTCCTGCTCCTGCGTGGCCACCGGCTTATCAATACGGAAATTGGGCACCGATTCAGGAATAGGATAAGCCCGCTGCGTGGCCTGCCTGCTTTGAAAAATATGGCATTCCCTGTTATAGTTTACATAGAGATCGTTGGACCCGTCAACAGATTCAGAAGACCCGAGGAAAAGAAAACTACCGGGGTTCAGCGCAAAATGAAATGTTTCTGCAACACGCTCCTGCGCCACCTGGTTCAGGTAGATCATTACATTGCGGCAGCTTACCAGGTCAAGATGGGAAAAGGGAGGGTCTTTTAAAAAATTATGATTGGCAAACATAATGGTCTCCCGCACTTCCCGGCGGATGCGGTATTCCTCGCCTTCTTTAATAAAAAAGCGCCTCAGCCTTTCGGGCGACACATCAGCCAGGTCATTGATATTGTACAGGCCTTCCCTTGCCTGCGCTATGGCCGCCTCGTCAATGTCGGTAGCAAATATCTGTACCTTGGGTGCGTCTATAATGCCTGATACTTTTTCTGCGCAAAGGATGGCAAGCGAATAGGCCTCTTCGCCGGTGGCGCATCCTGCCACCCAAATCCTCAACTGGCCATCGCTCGTTTTGCTTTTCAGCAGGATGGGCAATATTTCATTTTCTATAACTTCAAAAGCCTTCTTGTCCCTGAAAAAGTTGGTCACTGAAATAAGAAGATCTTTCAGCAGGGCAGTTGTTTCATCAGGGTTTTGGTGAATGTAGCTGACATAAGAAGGAAGGTCCGGGAGATTGTGAATATTAATGCGGCGCTCAATGCGGCGCAATAAGGTAGGCCGCTTATAATTGGAAAAATCATGCCCGGTACGCACCCTTATGTCTGTAAATATTTCACGCAGCGCCTGCTGCTGGTCCTGCGGCCGCTTTTCCGCATCTTCTGATATCTGTATCTTGCCCAGGTTATTCTTATAGGCAATTATTTTTGCCGGGATGTCTGCCACATTCAGCACTTCATCCACAAGGCCTGTGGCAATAGCATTACGCGGCATTTCATTAAACTCTGCCTCCCGTGGATTTTGAACAAACGTAGCCCCGCCTTTTTCCTTTACTCGCTTTAATCCCATAGAACCATTGGCGCCGGTGCCGGATAAAACAACAGCAATAGCCCTTGCCCCATGCTCTTCTGCCAATGTCCGGAAAAATATGTCAACCGGCGCACGCCGTTCTTCCACAAGCGTATTGGGCGAAACAATGATAAAACCATCCTGCATGGTAAGGTGCTGGTTGGGCGCCACTACATACACATGGTCGGGTTTTACCAATGTTTTTTCATGCACCTGCATAACGGGCATTTTAGTAACCCCCTGCAGCACCTGCGCCAGCTTGCTGTCATGGTCCGGGGAAAGGTGCAGGATGATTACATACGCTATTCCCGATTTAGGCGGCAGGTGGTGAAAAAATTCAGAAAATGCCTGTATGCCGCCTGCCGAAGCTCCCAGGCCCACTATTAAAAACTCGTTCCGGGAATGGATAGCCGCCTCGCCGCCGGAAGCGGGTCGCTCTTCCTTTTTGGGCGATCTTGATTTTGCCATTGTTTTTTATACAATTATAAAAATTTATTTCGAGTCATTTCGCTTTTCCTCCCGCCTGTTCTCTCAGGGAGCCATTATTTATCTGTTCATGCGATAATATGGCCTTCCGTACAAGCTGCGAGCGCTCTTCCGCCTCTTTTGCTTTTCGAAAATACAGGGCGGCCAGCCTTGGCTGGTTAATATCTGCATAATGATCGCCAATATGGTTCAGCAGCATAATGCTTTCATCCATTCCACGCAGGGCATTGTACAACCCGTCTTCGATTCTTTCAGTAAGGGCAGTTATGAGCGTATCGGCTGAATAGGCATGGCCGGTATGGCACCGGTAATGCACAATATTATCATTTTGCAACCTCGTTAATACACCGTGGCATTCAGGACAGGTAAAAGGCGTAAGCTTTCCAAACTCCATGATGCCTTTTTTTAACGCACTTTCTTCTGTTGCAATATCAATTTCTCTTTTTGTTTGCTCTTCCTTTGCTGTATCATCGCCTTCCGGCAACGGTTCCTTTGCCAGCCGCACCAGGAGGCCGGGCAATTCTGATACAGTAACACAATAGTCTATATTCACTTCCCGCTTCGCATTCTCCGGCATCGAGGGCACTTCGGCATCCCTCGGGTCCTGCACAACAGCAATCCCGCCATAGTGCCGTACCGTCCACAGCCCTATGGTACCATCATCCAGCGCCCCGCTTAATATCACCCCGATTACCTGTTTTCCATATGAATAGGCAGCCGACCGGAACAGCGGGTCAATGGCAGGCCGGAAGCGGTTCTCTTTTGGCCCATGGGTTACACGGACCTTTCCCGGCTCAACAAGTAAATGATGATCCGGGGGGGCAATATAGATATGGCGTGGCTTTATTTCTTCTTTATCCTGTGCGTACGCAGCAGGTATGGTGTTTACTTTACTGAGCATGTGCGGCAAAACGCTGCGCACATCCGGCGACATATGCCACACAATAAAAATGGGTATATTAAAATCAGGAGGTAACTCCTGTATGATTCTTTTAAAGGCTTCAAGCCCCCCGGTGGATGCCCCCATAACAATGATGCGCTGGTTTTCGGGATCAGTAACAGCTTTATTGGCAGTCTCATTTTTCATGTTGTTTTTTTGGTATTACTTGTTTAAAATGATAACCTGAGACCTTCAGACCCGTACTGCCGTTCCTGAATAATCAGCCTTGCTTCGGAGATGGGTTTTATATACTTCAAATTTTCTGCCGATAAGCAGAAGAGGCTGTTTAACTCAACAATGATGTAATAACCGGGAACCATTGGTTTGGCAAATCCTCCTTACCCGGTTGCCCAGAAAAAGAATTGATAAATTGGTTTTATGTATAAATAATGATTGTTGCAGACCAGCCGTATCCAGCTCTGCGGGACAGTTGCTTTTACTTATTTCCGGGAGCCGGCGTTCTGCAGGTCGGCCAGCGCGCGGCGCACCGTGATCGCGCTGACGCGCAGCTCTTTCGCGAAGCCAAGCACCGACGGGAGCGCTTCGTCCGGACGATAGACGCCCTTCGCAATGCGCGTCTCGATGGTCTCGCGCGCAAACTCGTGGAGGAGACGTCCC